>DATMSA010000145.1:0-24169 GCA_035565675.1 Capillimicrobium sp.
GTCGGGATCACCGGGGGTCGCTAGGCTTTCGCCGTGGCGCGCGGCGAACCTGGACCGGGGCTGCCGCCTCCCCCGGTCCCGTGGCAGTTCCTGCTGCGGGCGGTCCTCGTGGTCGCCGGGCTGGTGCTGCTGCTCGTCGTCCACGTCCGCGGGTTCGTCTTCTACCTGGCGTGGTTCTTCATCGTGATCGCCCTCGCCAGTGAGGCTGCCGCGACCCTCGTTGTCTGGAGCCGTGCGCGCAGAGCGCGGCGTCGGTAGCGGCCCGCGCGGTGCCGCGACCCTCATCGTCTGGAGCCGTGCGCGACGAGCGCGACGTCGGTAGGAACCCGCGCGGTGCCGCGACCCTCATCGTCTGGAGCCGTGCGCGCAGAGCGCGGCGTCGGTAGCGGCCCGCGCAGCCCTCAGAAGCGGTAGGCAGCGGCCGCCGCGTGGCGCTCGCGCGCCAGCTCGCACAGCCGCTCGACCAGGCGCGGGTACGGGATGCCCGACGCCTCGAACAGCTTCGCGTAGACGCTCGTCGGCGTCTGGCCCGGCATCGTGTTCAGCTCGTTGACGAGCACGTCGTCGCCGTCGACGAAGAAGTCCACGCGCGCCAGCCCGTGGCAGCCCACGCGCCGGAACGTCTCGACCGCGAGCTCCCGCACCCGGTCGCGCGCCGCGGCCGAGATCCGCGCCGGCACGACGAGCTCCATCCCGCCCGGCGTGTACTTGGCCTCGTAGTCGTACCAGTCGGCCTCGTAGGTGATCTCGCCCGGCTCGGAGGCGATCGGGTCGTCGTTGCCCAGCACGGAGCACTCGACCTCGATGCCGGTCGCCATCGCCTCGACGATCACCAGCGGGTCGTGCGCGAACGCCTCCTCGATCGCGGCCGGCAGCTCGGCCGCATCGGTGACCTTGGCGATGCCGACCGACGAGCCCAGGCGCGCCGGCTTGACGAACACCGGCAGGTCCAGGTGCGCGACCGCGGCGGCCGGATCGGGCTCGCCGTGGCGGACCGCGGCGTAGGCGACCTGCGGGACCCCGGCCGCGCCCAGCACGTCCTTGAACAGGACCTTGTCCATGCACAGCGCCGCCGACAGCACGCCCGCGCCGACGTACGGCACGTCGAGGCACTCCAGCAGGCCCTGGACCGTGCCGTCCTCGCCGAACGGGCCGTGCAGCACCGGGAACACGCAGTCGGCGTCCAGCAGGCCGCGCCCGGCCCGCAGCTCGATCTCGGCGCCGTCGTGCCACCACGTCCCGTCGCGCTCGACGCGCACGTCGAGCACCTCGTGGCCCGCCTCGGCCAGACCCTCGCGCACCCCGGCGCCCGACGACAGCGAGACGTCGTGCTCGGACGAGCGCCCGCCCGACAGGACCGCGACCCTCATGGCGTCGACGGCGGCGGCACGATCGCCGCGGAGTCGGAGGGCGTGGTCGTGGACGGCGACGGCTCCGTGCTCGGCGGCGGCGTCGGCTGCGTGTCGGTGCTCGGCGGCTCGTAGGCGCCGACGGTGACGGTCACGCGCGAGTTGCGGTCGACCGTGCGGCCGGGCGCCGGGCGCTGGTCGAGCACGACGCCGTCGTCGTCCTCGTCGGTGACCGTCTCGCTGACCTGGTTGGGGACGAGCCCGGCGTCGGCGAGCGCGTTGACCGCCTCGTCGACCGGCAGGCCCGTCACGTCGGGCACGCGCACGGTGCGCGGCTCGACGGCCACGGTGACCGTCACGGTCTCGCCGCGGGCGAGCTGCGTCCCGGCCGCCGGATCCTGGGACAGGACCGTGTCCTCCTCGGCGTTCTCGTCCTCCTGCTGCTCGGTGCGCACGACGAAGCCGGCCGCCTCGAGCGTGTCGCGCGCCTCGTCGCGGCTGAGCCCCACGACCGTCGGCACCTCGACCTGCTCGGGCCCGCTGGAGACGACCAGCGTCACCCGGGAGCCCACCTCGGCCGGCGTGCCGGGCTCGGGCGTGGTCGAGATCACCCGCCCGCGCGGCACGTCGTCGCTGGACTCGCGCCGCTGCCTGGTCTCGAAGCCCGCGTCCTCCAGCGCGCGCACGGCCGCGCGCACCGGTTGGCCGACCACGTCGGGCACCGCCCGCGTCCCCGGGCCCTGCGACACGGTGAGCGTCACCTCGGACCCCTCCTCGGCCCGTTCGCCCGGCTGCGGGTCCTGGCGCACGACCGTGCCCGGCTCGGCGTCGGACTCGATCCGCTCGACGCTGGGGTCGAAGCCGGCGTCCTGCAGGATCGCCAGCGCGGCGGCCAGCGGCTTGCCGGTCACGTCGGGGACCGTGCGCTCGTCCGGCCGGGTGAGCGCGTAGGCGAGCACGGCGCCGCCGGCCAGCAGCAGCACGACGATCGCCGCGATCCACCACGCCCGCCGGCTGCCGCGCTCCTCCTCGGGCGGGAGGTCGTCGCCGGGGCCGACGCCCACGGGCGCGAACGCCGCGGTCATCGACTCGGGCGCGCCGGCCACGATGTTGGCCCGCGCGCGCTCCAGCGCGTTGAGGAACTCGTCGGCGTCGGCGAAGCGGCGCGCCGGGTCCTTCTCCAGCGCGTGCAGGACGATGCCCTCCAGCTCGGGCGTCACCGCGCCGTTGAACGCGCTCGGCGGGATCGGCGCCTCGTTGACCTGCTTGAGCGCGATCGTGACCGCGCTCTCGCCGTCGAACGGCAGGCGCCCGGTCAGCATCTCGTACAGGACGATCCCGATCGAGTAGAGGTCCGACTGCGGCGTGACCGCGTGCCCCTGCGCCTGCTCGGGCGACAGGTACTGCGCGGTGCCCATGATCGAGCCGGTCTGCGTCATGTCCGACGCCCCGGCGCGGGCGATCCCGAAGTCGGTGACCTTGGCGCGCCCCTCGGCGTCGACGATGACGTTGTGGGGCTTGAGGTCGCGGTGGATGATGCCGCGCTTGTGGGCGAACCGCGCGGCGCGCAGGATCTGGGCGGTGAGGTCGATCGCGCGCACCGGGTCCAGCGGCGCCTCCTCGACGATGACCTGCTTCAGCGTGCGGCCGCCGAGGAACTCCATCGCGATGTACGAGGTGCCGTCCCACTCGCCGCGGTCGAACACGCCCACGACGTTCGGATGCGACAGGCCGGCGGCGCTGGAGGCCTCGCGGCGGAAGCGCTCGACGAACTCGCGGTCCTCGGCGAAGCGGCGGTGCAGGAGCTTGAGCGCGACGTTGCGCCCGAGCTGGGTGTCCTCGGCGCAGTAGACGTCCGCCATCCCGCCGGAGCCGACCCGCTCGATGATGCGGTAGCGCCCGTCGACCATCGTTCCCGCGGGGATGTCGCGCACCATCAGCCCGCCGCCTCCTCGCCGAGCAGCGCCTCGAGCACGGCCTTGGCGACCGGCGCGGCGACGGTGCCGCCCTGCCCGCCGATCGAGCTCTCGATCGTCACCGCGATCGCGATCTTGGGGTCGTCGGCCGGCGCGTAGGCGATGAACCACGGCTGGTTGAGGTCGGTGGCCGGGTCCTTCTCCGCGGTGCCGGTCTTGCCGGCGACGCTGATGCCCTGCAGCGCGGCGGCCGTGCCGGTGCCCTCGCGCACGACGTTCTCCATCATCTCGCCGAGCTCGCGCGCCGAGCGGCGCGACATCACGCGCTGCTCCTCCTGGGGCTCGATGCGCTCGACGACGCGGCCGTCGGGGTCGACGATCCGCTCGGTCAGCCGCGGCGCGACGCGCACGCCGTCGTTGGCGACCACGGCGGCGACCGTCGCCATCTGCAGCGGCGTCACCTGGAGCTTGTCCTGGCCGATCGCCATGCGGCCCACGTCGATCAGGTCCGACTCCGGGTCCAGCAGCCGCCCGCGGTTGTACTCGCCGGAGGCCAGCATCTGGTCGCCCGGGTAGTCGAGCGGGGGCTTCGCGTAGAAGCCGAAGCGGGTCATGTAGGTCGCCATCGTGGCCTTGCCGAGATCCTCGCCGATCTGCGCGAACACCGTATTGACCGAGTTCGTGAGCGCGGTGGTGAGCGTGATGTCGCCCCAGGAGCGGTTCCCGGAGTTCTCCAGCGGCACGCCCGAGATCACCTTGGGCGAGTCGCCGTTGACGATCGTGTCGGGCGTGTAGCGGCCGGTGTCGAGCGCGGCGGCCGCGGTGACGACCTTGAACGTCGACCCCGGCGCGTAGGACGCCTGGGTGGCGCGGTTGAACAGCGGCGAGTCGGGGTCGCGGTTGAGGCGCCGGTAGGCGCGCGGGTTGCGCACGTCGTTGGCGTCGAACCCGGGGACGCTGGCCATGACGCGCACGCGGCCGGTGTCGGGCTCCAGCGCGACGACCGATCCCTTGCGCCCCGCGAGCTGCTCGAGCGCGACCCGCTGCGCGTCGACGTCGATCGACGTGATCACGTCGTAGCCGACCGGCTCGCGCCCGAGCACCTGGTCGACGAGCGACTCCAGCTCGTTGGTCTCGCCGATCAGGTCGGCGTTGCGGGAGCGCTCCAGGCCGGCGCGCCCGAGGCTCGTGTACGAGTAGCCGATGACCTGCGAGACGGCCTCGTCGGCGGCGGTGTAGCGGCGCGTCCACGTGTCGTCGGGCCCGCGCACCGAGCGCGCCAGCACCGTGCCGTCCGCCGCGCGGATCGTCCCGCGGTGGATGCGCTGCTCCTGCAGCAGCGCACGGCGGTTCTGCGGGTTGTCGCGCAGCGACTCGGGGCGCGCCACCGTCCACCAGCTCGTCGCGAACACGAGCACCGCGAACAGCAGGGTCACGAGGATGTAGAGGCGGCGGGTCGGCGTGTTCACAGCGCCCGCCTCGCCTTGTCGGAGACCGCCAGCAGCAGGCCCAGCAGCACGAAGTTGGCCAGGATCGAGGACCCGCCGTAGGAGATGAACGGCAGCGTCACGCCGGTGAGCGGGATCACCTTCGTGACCCCGCCGACGATGACGAAGACCTGCAGGGCGAACACGGCGCCCAGGCCGGCCGCCAGCAGCTTGGAGAACGAGTCGCTCGCGATGATCGACGTCTTCATGGCCCGCTCGACGATCAGCAGGTACACGACGAGGACGCCGACCGCCCCCACCAGGCCCAGCTCGTTGACGATCACCGCGTAGATGAGGTCCGTGTGCGCGGCCGGCAGGAGCTGGCTGTCGGTGCCGGGGATCTGCAGGATCGACTGGCCGAAGCCCTGCCCGAACAGCCCGCCGTCGGCCTGCGCGAACAGCGACTGCGCGATCTGGTAGCTGCCGCCGATGCGGTCGTACAGCTCGGGGTCGAACGGGTCGCGCCACGAGTCGATGCGGCTCTGCACGTGGCCGACCGTGTTGGCGAAGAACCAGCCGCCGAGCGCGAACAGGCCGAGGCCGATCGCCACGAACGACAGGCGGTTGGTCGCCACGTACAGCAGGGCCAGGAACGCGCCGAAGAACATCAGCGACGAGCCGAGGTCGCGGATGAACACGAGCAGCAGCATCGCCAGGCCCCACACGACCAGCAGCGGTCCGAGGTGCTTGAGCGGCGGCAGCACGACCGGCCCGATCCGCCGCCCCGCCGTGACCAGGAGCTGGCGCGTGTCGCGCAGGTAGCTGGCCAGGAAGATGACGATCCCGATCTTGGCGAACTCGGCCGGCTGGAACGCGATCGGCCCGAGCTTCACGCCGAGGTAGGCGCCGTTGACCTGCTGGCCGATCCCGGGCAGGCGCGGGAGCAGCAGCAGCACGATCGAGGCGGTCGCGATCACGTACCGGTAGCGCTCGAGCACCGTGATGTCGCGCACCGCGACGATCGTCGCCGCGAACAGCGCCAGGCCGACGACGAACCACTGCGCCTGCTCGCGCGCCAGCGTCTCGTCGATGCGGTAGATCATCACGAGGCCGAAGCACGCGAGCGTCGCCGCCAGCGGGAACAGGTACGGGTCGGCGTCGGGCAGCGTGAAGCGGATGACGAGGTGGGCGGCCAGGCACAGGCCGAGGAAGATCGCGCCGTAGGTGAGCGAGACGTTCGACAGGACGTCCTCGCGCTGGACGAACACGGCGGCGAATCCGGCGGTCAGCAGCAGCGACGCCGGGATCAGCGCCAGCAGCTCGCGGTTGCGAGCGGTCATGAGCCCTGGAGCTGACCGAGCTCGAGCTGGCGGACCAGGTCGACGGCGTCCGCGTGCGAGCGGAGCTTGTGGTCGAGCAGCGCCTCGCGGCGGGCGGGCGGGAGCGACGATGCGGGGACGCCGGTGCGGTACTGGGTCGAGTAGAGGTCGATGCCCAGCGGCAGCTCGTAGGGCAGGCCCCGGAAGAGCGCGACCCGGCCCTCGTCGTCGGTCCCGACGAAGTACACGGAGTTGATGCCGG
Source organism: Capillimicrobium sp. (assembly GCA_035565675.1). Lineage (GTDB taxonomy): Bacteria > Actinomycetota > Thermoleophilia > Solirubrobacterales > Solirubrobacteraceae > Capillimicrobium. The sequence continues at coordinate 6,274 of DATMSA010000145.1, forward strand.
CGTAGACGCCCAGGCCGATCGCGCACACGACCACCAGCGCGACCAGGGCGACCGTGATGCGCGCTCCGCGGCCGCGGCGCTTCCGGGGGGCGGCCGCGCGCGGGTGCGGGCGGCGCGGCGGCGCGGGCCCGGCGGCCTGCGCCGGCGGCGCCTCGGCCACCGCGGCGCGCACGGCCGGGTGCGAGGCGGTGGTCGACGCCTGGGCGGGGTCGCCGCCCGACGACGGCTCGACCTCCTCGACGCGGAACAGGACGACCGTGATGTTGTCGCGCCCGCCGGCGCGGTTGGCGGCGTCGATCAGCCGCCGCACCATGTCGCGCAGGCTGCCGCCCTGCGCGAGGACCTCGGCGACGCCCTGCTCGCCGATCATGCCGGTCAGGCCGTCGGAGCACAGCAGGAACAGGTCGCCGTCGCGGGCCGGCGACGTGCGCGTGTCGACCTGGACGAGCGGCTCGGGCCCCAGCGCGCGGGTGATGATCGACCGCTGCGGGTGCTCCTCGGCCTCGGCCTCGCTGAGGCGGCCCTGGCGGATCAGCTCCTCGACGAGCGAGTGGTCGTCGGTGAGGCGCTCAAGCCGCCCGTCGTGCCAGCGGTAGGCGCGCGAGTCGCCGACGTGGGCGATCGCGACGCCGTCGACGTCCACGTAGGCGGCGGTCAGCGTGGTGCCCATCCCGGCCTGCTCGGCGTCGGCGCGCGAGCGGCGGTGGATCTCCTCGTTGGCGAGCTGCACCAGCCGCGCCAGCCGCGCCTCGGTCGGCTCGCCGCCGTCGGGCAGCCCGCCGCGGAACGCGTCGACGGCCAGCCCGGAGGCCACCTCGCCCGCCTGCGCACCGCCCATCCCGTCGGCCACGACGAACAGCGGCGACTGCACGAAGAACGCGTCCTCGTTGCCCCGGCGCTGCTGGCCGGTGTCGCTGGCGGCGTACTTGTCGGCGACGCGGAGCATCCGGTCAGCGGTCCTCGAAGACGAACTCGGTGTCGCCGATGCGCACCCGGTCGCCGGCGTGCAGCGGCTGCGGGCCCTGGAGCAGCTCCTCGTTGAGGTACGTGCCGTTCGTGGACCCGAGGTCCTCGATGACGACGATCCCGCCCTGGCGGATCAGGCGCGCGTGGCGGCCGGAGGCGAACGGGTCCTGGAGGCGGATCTCGGCGCTGTCGCCGCGGCCGAGCACGGCGCCGTCGCCGATGTCGTAGGCCATGCCCGGCTGCAGGCCGATGCCGCGCTCGACCACGAGCTGCGGCTCGGCCCCGTCCCCCTCGGGCGTGAGCGAGTGCAGGCCGGTCGCGTCCATCGGCGTCGCCGGCTGCGCGGGCGCCAGCCGCGACACCGTGCGCCCGCCGAGGTCGCGCAGCGCGTTGCGCGACACCCACAGCAGGAACAGGTACAAGACGATCAGGAAGCCGTACTTGAGGAGGACGGAGGCGGGCTCGACCATCGGGCGCTCAGTCGATCTCGAAGGTCACGTGCTGGGTCCCCAGCTCGACGTCGTCGCCGTCGCGCAGCGGATGGGGCTCCGCGCCGATCGGCCGGCCGTTCACGCGCACGCCGTTCGTGCTGCCCAGATCGGCGATGGTCCACCCGTCGGCGCTCGGGCGCACCTCGGCGTGGCGGCGCGACACGTTGCCGTCGTCGAGCACGATGTCGCACTCGCGCGAGCGGCCCAGCAGCGCCCCCGACGCCCCGACGAGCATCCGCTTGCCGTCGACGACGACGATCGCGCGGCCCGCGCGGTTGGCGCGCGCCTCCGAGAGCTGCTCCTGATGGCGGTCGGAGACCGAGTAGACCATCGTGTGGCCGCGCTCGGCGGGCGCGACCGGCGGGGCGTCGGCCCGGGCGGGCGCGGCGTCGGGCGCGTGCTCGCGCACCAGCCGCGCCTGGATGCCGAACTCGCCCAGCGCGAGGCGGTCGTCGGTGCGGAACTCGATGACCGGGCGCGAGACGAGCGCGAGGCGCTCCCGCCGCGCGTGCTCGAGCAGGTAGGCCGACAGCTCGTCGGCGATCTCGTGCTCGACGCCCTCGTAGCGGGCGCGATCATCGGGCGACAGCCACACCGTGTACTCGTTGGGGACGTAGGTGCGCGAGACCGACACGGTCCGGTGCTCGTCCATCTCCTTGGCCAGCTTGCGCGCCAGCTCGACGGGACGCACCTCGGATCGGAACACCCGTCCGAAGGTGCCCTCGACCAGGCCGGCGATGCGATTCTCGAGGCTGCGCAGGACGCTCATGACCGTGGTTCCCGCTCGCCCGGGGACGCCGAAGTGGCCATCACGTGCGGGAGGTCATGGTAGGCGAGCACCGGTGGGGCGGGCGGCGCGTCGGGCCGCGCGCATCCCCACCGCGCCGAGCGCGGCGGCGACCGCGCCGAGCGCCAGACCGCGCGGCGACGCCGTGTCGCCAGCCGCCACCGTCTCCAGCAGCGCCTGCGTGGCGACCGCCAGCGCCGCCGCCCAGACCGTCGCCAGCGCGAGGTCGAGCGCGGCGCTGCGGCCCCGCACGACGAGCGGCAGGACCGCGGCCGCGACCGCCCACAGCGCCGCCACCGCCAGCAGCCCCGACGACAGCAGCGGCACGATCGCGTCGCTCAGCGCGCGACCGGCCGAGTCCTCCCACGACGGACGGGCGTCGGCCGTGCCGGGCGGCCCGGCGAGCAATCGGGTGCCGCTCAGCAGCTCGGCGACGCACAGCCACAGCAGGCCGAGGGCGCCGAGCGCGGCGCGCCGGGCGACGGTCGCCGCCTGCCCGGCGACGGCCGGGAACGCCGTCGCCAGCCCGATCGCGCCGAGCGCGGGCGCGCCGCCGGGGACCGACCACAGGCCGCCGGCGAGCGGCAGCGCCAGCGGGACGGGCAGGAGGGCCAGCGCGAGCACGAGCGCGGTGCCGCTCGCGCCGGCCGCCAGCAGCCACACCTCGACCGCCCACGCGCACAGCAGCCAGCCGGCGCGCGGCAGGACGGCGACGAGCACGGCGGCCGCGCCGGCGGCCATGCCCGCCTCGACCGGCGCCGAGTCGCCCGACGGGCCGAGCTGCGTCACCGCCAGCGCGGCCAGCGGCGCGACGGTCGCGGCGGCGAAGGCGCGCGCGAGCAGGCGCCGCGGCACCGGCGCGGGCGCGTCGCCCTCGACGGGCGGCGCGTCGACGAACGGCTCGTCGGCCGCCTCCTCCCACGAGACGGCGCCGGCCCGGGTGAGGCCGTCGCGCACCCCGCGCAGCCAGCCGCTCTCCCCCGGGTCGCGGTAGCGGCGCTGGATCGCCGTCCAGCGCGAGGCGAGGTCGTCGATCGGCCCGCCGTCCACGATGCCGGGCTCGTCGTCGACGAGGTCGGCGGACGCCGCCAGCGCGGCGCGCAGGCGCGCCGGCGTCGGCCGGTCGCGCGGGTCGACGGCGACGGCGGCGTCGATCGCGTCGCACAGCTCCTCGGGCAGGTCGCGGCGCACGCGCGCCAGCTCCGGCAGCTCGATGCCGACGCGCCGGGCGGTGTCGGCGGGGCCGGCGCCGCGCACCGGGTTGGTGCCCGTGAGCGCCTCGTACAGGACCAGCCCGAGCGAGTAGACGTCGACGGCCGGCGTGATGCGGCGCCCCTCGGCCTGCTCGGGCGCCATGTAGGCCAGCGTGCCGACGACGTCGCCGGTGCGCGTCAGCGCCTCGCCCCCGACGATGCGCGCGATCCCGAAGTCGCAGATCTTCGCCGTCGCCCCGCCGTCGGCGTGCTGCTCGCACACCATGACGTTGCCGGGCTTGACGTCGCGGTGGATCACGCCGCGGGCGTGGGCGTGGGCGAGCGCCTCGCACAGGCCGGCGCCGATGACCACGACGTCGCGGTCCGACAGCGCGCCCGCGTCGAGCAGGTCGCGCAGCGTGTCGCCGCGCACGAGCTCGCTGACGAGGTAGCAGGCCTCCTCGTCGGCGCCGGTCTCGTACAGCGCCACGATCCCCGGATGGCTCAGCCGCGCGGCCGCCTGCGCCTCGCGCTGGGCGCGCTCCGGGTCGGTGTCGTCGAGCGGGATGCGCTTGACCGCCACGTCGCGCTGGAGGCGCTCGTCATGGGCCAGCCACACGGTCCCGAAGCCGCCGGATCCGAGTCGGCGCACCAGCCGGTACCGTCCGAGCAGGAGCTCGGCCTCGGGCGCCGGGCCGCCGGCGCCGCGCAGGGTCTCCGCGTGCTGCACCGCGTTCTCGTTCGCGTCCTGGGAAGGAGTTCCCGCCCGTGAAGGGAAACGTGCACGTGGCATCTCTCGCCATACTGGCGGGTTGACGCCCTCCCGCAAGGAGATTGCGTACGCAATGTCGTTCTTCGACGACGACGAACCGCCCACCCGCTCATCCCGCCCGCCCCGGCCCCGCCGGGCGTCCGGTCGATCCGGCGGCGGGTCGAGCCCACGGCCCAGCGACAGCCAGCAGCTGCTGATCCGCCGCGCGGTCGCGCTCGGCGTGCTCGTCCTCGTGCTGATCCTCGTCGTGATCGGCTTCAACTCCTGCCGCAGCAGCGCCAAGAAGAACGCGCTGCGCGACTACAACCGCGACGTCGCCACGATCGTCCAGGACTCCGACGAGCAGGTCTCGCGCCCGTTCTTCGAGCTGCTGAGCTCCGACGGCGAGCAGTCGCCGGTGACGCTGGAGACGCAGATCAACCAGTACCGGGTGGTGGCCGAGGACCAGGCCGAGCGGGCGTCGCGGCTCGACGTCCCCGACGAGATGGTCCCGGCGCAGCGCAACCTGCTGACCGTCCTGAACTTCCGCGCCGAGGCGCTCGGCGCGATCGCCGAGAACATCCGCGCCGCGCTCGGCTCCGAGGAGGCGTCCGCCCGCGCCACCGAGGCGATCGCCGGGCAGATGCAGAAGCTGCTGGCCTCCGACGTCCTCTACTCGCAGCGCGTCGCCCCGCTCATCAAGGAGCAGCTCGACGCCAACGACATCACCGGGCAGACGATCGCCGGCTCGAAGTTCCTGCCGAACCTCGGCTGGCTGGACCCGAACACGGTCGCGTCGCGCATCGGCGGCACCGGGACCTCGGGCGAGCGCGAGCCGACGACGCCGGGCCCGCACGGCCACGGCCTCGTGTCGGTCGCGGTGGGCGACGTCACGCTGCAGCCCCAGCCCGCGGTGAACCGCATCGCGGCCGGCTCGGACGTGTCGTTCACGGTCGTCTTCCAGAACCAGGGCGCCTCCGACGAGCGCGACGTGAAGGTGACCGTGCGCATCACCGGCGCCGGCGACCCGATCGTCGTCAACGACACGGTCCCGCAGACGGTGGCGGGCGCCAACGCCGAGGTCTCGATCCCGCTCGGGCAGTCCCCGCCGATCGGCACCCCCGTGACGATCCGCGTCACGGTCGCCAAGGTGCCCGGCGAGGAGCTCACCGACAACAACACGCAGAGCTACACGGCGCTGTTCACGCGCTGATCCGGACGGCGATCGACCCTCCCGCTCCGCTGCGTCGCGGGGTACCGTTGAGGCCGTGGACGACCTGACGACCACGACGGGCATCGTCGCGCTCGCCGCCGCCGCGACGGCGATCGTCGCGCTCGTGCTGGCCGCCGTCCTCGCCCTGCAGCTCCGGCGCGTCCGCGCCGCCCAGCGCGTCGTGCTCGGCAGCGGGTCGGCCCGCGACCTCGTCGAGCACGCGGCCGAGCTCGGGCACGCGTTCGAGGCGCTGCGGGCCTACGTCGAGGAGTCCGCGCTGCGCCTCGACAGCCGTCTCGGCACCGCGGAGGAGCGCCTCGACGGCGCGATCGCCTACCGCGGCGTCCTGCGCTACGACGCCTACAACGAGCTGTCGGGGCGCCAGTCGGCGTCGATCGCGCTGCTCGACGCGACGCGGTCGGGCGTCGTGCTGTCCTCGATCCACCACCGCGACCAGGCGCGCCTGTACGCCAAGCAGGTGCGCGAGGGCGAGGCCGACATCGAGCTCTCGCCCGAGGAGCAGGAGGCGGTCCGGCTCGCCCTCGCCGGCGAGGTCCAGGAGGCGCCGAAAGGCGTCTGACCGGCACGTCGATGCGCGTCGGCTACTTCGGCCCCCCGGGCACGTTCACCGAGGAGGCGCTGCGCGCCAGCGCCCCCGAGGGCGTGGAGCGGATCCCGTTCCCGACCATCCGCGCGACCGTGATGGCGGTCGCCGAGGGCGCGGTCGAGCGCGCGGTCGTCCCGATCGAGAACGCGCTCGAGGGCAGCGTCGACGCGACGCTCGACGCGCTCGCCGTCGACGCCCCGGGCGTCGTGATCGTCGACGAGGTCGTGCGGCCGATCAGCCACTCCCTCATCGGGGTCGCCGGCGCGGTCCTGGAGGAGATCGAGGTCGTGCTGTCGCATCCGCACGCGCTCGGCCAGTGCACGCGCTTCCTGCGCGAGCGCCTGCCCGCCGCGCGGCTGGGGTCGATGGACGGGTCGACCGCCGAGGCGGTGCGCTCCGTCGTGGAGGCCGGCGACCCGCGCCGCGCGGCGATCGCACCACGGCTGGCGGCCGAGCTCTACGGGGCGCAGGTGCTCGCCGAGGGCATCGAGGACGACCCCGGCAACCAGACGCGCTTCGTGTGGCTGGCGCGCGCCGGCGCCACGGTCGCCGCCCGCGGCGACGCCTGGAAGACGTCGGTGGTGTTCTGGGGCAGCGGCGACGAGGCGCCCGGCTGGCTCGTGCGCTGCCTGTCGGAGCTCGCGTCCCGCGACGTGAACATGACCCGCATCGAGTCGCGGCCGCGGCGGATGGGCCTGGGCCACTACATGTTCTTCGTCGACCTCGAGGGCCACGCGGAGGCGCCCGCGGTGGCCGAGGCGCTGCGCGCGCTGGCCGCCCACTGCGAGGGCCTGCGCACGCTGGGGACCTACCCGGCCGCCGCGTGACCGCCGTGTGAAGCCGCGACCCGAGGGCCCCCGTGCGGCCCGCGGTCGCCGCGACGCTCGCTAGACTCGGGGCCGGTCCCATGGCCAGCGTCGCCGAGCCGATCCCCCCAGCGCCGTCCACGCCGCCCGATGAGCACCAGCGGCGTGGACGAGGTTCGGGTGGCCGGGTGCTCGTGCTGAACGCGACCTTCGAGCCGATCAACGTGTGCACGGTCCGCCGCGCGGTCGTGCTGCTGATGAAGGAGAAGGCCGAGCTGATCGAGCGCTCGAGCTGGGACCTGCGCGCCGAGTCGACGACGTTCGCGCGGCCGGTCGTGATCCGGCTCGTGTCCTACGTGAAGGTCCCGCGCGACACGCACAAGCGCAAGATCACCCGCCGCGCCGTGTTCGCCCGCGACAAGTGGACGTGCCAGTACTGCGGCTCGCGCAGCAACCTCACCGTCGACCACGTCATCCCGCGCTCCAAGGGCGGCGGCTCGACGTGGGACAACATCGTCGCCGCGTGCGCGCCCTGCAACCGCCGCAAGGGCGACCGGCTCCCGGCCCAGGTCGGGATGACCCCGGCGCGCACGCCGCGCACCCCGCACCCGGCGATCTTCATCCACGTCGCCAGCCCGACCATCCCGACCGGCTGGCGCCAGTACCTGCCCGAAGCGGCCTGAGCGCGCGCCGCTACGGCAGGCGCACGAGGTCCATCAGCAGGCCGTCGCGCCACTCGCCGGTGGCCGGGTCCCGCCACGACGCGCGCGTCACGCCGACCGGCTCGAAGCCGGCCGCCGCGTAGCAGCGCACGGCCGCCTCGTTGTCGGCCGCCGGCTCGATCACGATGCGGTGGTGGCCGCGGTCGGCGACGAGGTGGTCGACCACGAGCCGCAGCGTCTCGCGCCCGACGCCGCGCCCCGCGAACGCGTCGCCGACGAAGATGTCGATCTCGGCGCTCCGGTAGGACGGCTCGAGCTCCTCGGTGAACTGCACGATCCCGGCGCGCTCCCCGTCGAGCTCGACGACCAGCCGCGTCATGTGCGGCTCCTCGTCGAACGGGAAGTCGGGGTCCATCGGCGCCCACCAGCGCATCACGCCCGGATCCCGGTGCAGAGCGCGCAGCGGCTCGCCGTCGTCGGGGCGCAGCGGGCGCAGGCGGATGCGTCCGCGGCCGAGGGTCGGCATGCGCCCATCGTCCCAGATCGGCCCCGAAACGCACGAAGGGCGCCCTCGACCGGGGCGCCCCTCGCGTTCAACAGGGACTGGATGAGAATCGGTGGCAACGCTGCGCGCCGATGCTGCCGCGCGCGCCGGGGGGACCAGATCCGGCATGCCGTCCGACGGTGGCCCGGGTTGGATTCCGCAAGGCGGCTTCCAGCCAATCCGACCTAGCGGCCGGTCACCTCCAGGGTCCCGCAAGAACTGTCACTACAGATACGGACCACCTCCTTTCTCTGGTGGAGCCAGAGTACCGAAGGCGCAGGACGAGCAACAGTCACCGGACGGACGACGGGGCGCCGGCTACGCCTCCCCGGTCTCGCCCTCGGCGGACGTCGGCTCGGGCGCCTCGCCCGCGGTCTCGGCGGCCTCCACCTCGGCGGCCGCCGTCGCGACCTCGCCCTCGCTGCCGGAGTCCATCACCAGCGCGACGGCCGACACGCGATCGTCGTCCTTCATGTTCATCAGGCGCACGCCCTGCGACAGGCGCCCGTAGCGGCTGATCCCCCGCACCGCGGTGCGCTGGACCATGCCGCCGATCGAGATGAACACGAGCTCCTGGTGCTCGCGCACGACGAGCGCGCCGGCCAGGGCGCCCTTGGCCTCGGTGAGCTTGATCGTCCCGACGCCCTTCGCGCCGCGGTTGGTCTTGCGGTACTCGCTGATCGAGGTGCGCTTGCCGTAGCCGTTCTCGGTCACGACCAGCAGCTCCTGGTCGTCGCGCGCGACGTCCATCGCGAGGACCGCGTCGCCCTCGCCGCTGACGTCCATGCCGCGCACGCCGGACGTGTCGCGGCCCATGGCGCGCACGCCGCCCTCGTGGAAGCGCACCGCCTGGCCCTTGCGCGACACCATCAGGATGTCGTCGTCGCCGCTGGTCCGCCGCACGGCGACGAGCTCGTCGTCGTCGCGGATGTTGATCGCGATGATGCCGTCGGCCTTGATCGGCGTGTTGTAGGCCTGGAACTCGGTCTTCTTGACGACGCCGTTGCGGGTCGCGAACACGAGGTACTTGCCCTCGTTGAAGTCGCGGGTGGCCAGCACCGACTGGATCCGCTCGCCCTCGCGCAGCGGCAGCACGTTCACGAGCGCCCGGCCCTTCGCCGTCCGCGACGCCTCGGGCAGGTCGTAGACCTTCGACCGGTACACCTTGCCGCGGTTGGAGAAGAACAGCAGGAAGTCGTGCGACGACGTCACGAAGAGGTGCTCGATGTAGTCGCCGTCCTTCATGTCCATCCCGGTGACCCCGCGCCCGCCGCGCTGCTGCTGGCGGTAGGTCATCAGCGGCAGCGACTTGATGTAGCCGCTCTTGGTGATCGTGATCACCATCTGCTGGTCGGGGATGAGATCCTCGATGTCGATCTCGTCCTCGGAGTGCGTGATCAGCGTGCGACGGTCGTCGCCGTAGGCCTCCACGATCTCGCGCAGCTCGTCCTTGATGATGTCCAGGACGCGCTGCTCGGAGCCGAGGATCGCGCGGAACTCGGCGATCTGCTCGACGAGGTCGTCGTACTCGGCCTTGATCTTGTCGGCCTCGAGCGCGGTCAGGCGGCCGAGGCGCAGGTCGACGATCGCCTGGGCCTGGATGCGCGTCAGGTCGAAGCGCTCCATCAGGCCCGCGCGCGCCTCGTCGGTGTCGCGCGAGGCGCGGATCAGCGCGATGACCTCGTCGATGTTGCCGATCGCGATCAGCAGGCCCTCGAGGACGTGGGCGCGCGCCTCCGCCTGGCGCAGGCGGTACTTCGTGCGCCGCACGATCACGTCGCGCTGGTGGTCGACGTAGTTCTTGATGACCGCCGGCAGCGACAGCGTCCGCGGCACGCCGTCGACCAGCGCGACCGTGTTCACACCGAACGTCGTCTGCATCGGCGTGTGCTTGAAGAGCTTGTTCAGGACGACCTTCGGGATCGCGTCGCGCTTGAGCTCGATCACGAGCCGCATGCCGGTGCGACCGTCGGAGTAGTCCTGGATGTCGCTGATCTCGGAGATCTTCTTCTCCTCGACCAGGTCCTTGATCTTGACCATCAGGCCGTTGGGCCCGCCCTTCTTGACCATGAAGGGCAGCTCGGTGACGACGATCGCCTCCTTGCCGCGGCCGATGTCCTCGATGTGCGCCTTCGCGCGCACGCGCACCCGCCCGCGGCCGGTCTCGTAGGCCTCGCGGATGCCCTGGCGGCCGAGGATGATCCCGCCGGTCGGGAAGTCGGGGCCCTTGATGTGCTTCATCAGGCCCTCCACGTCGATGGCGGGGTCGTCGATGAACGCGATGACCGCGTCGACGACCTCGTTGAGGTTGTGCGGCGGGATGTTCGTCGCCATGCCGACGGCGATGCCCGACGAGCCGTTGACGAGCAGGTTGGGGAAGCGCGACGGGAGGACGAGCGGCTCCTGGTTGCGCCCGTCGTAGTTGGGCCCGAAGTCGACGGTGTCCTCGTCGATGTCGCGCAGCATCTCCGTGGCGATGCGCGCCAGCCGGGCCTCGGTGTAGCGCATGGCCGCCGGCGGGTCGTCGTCGACGGAGCCGAAGTTGCCCTGGCCGTCGACGAGCGTGTAGCGCAGGGAGAAGTCCTGCGCCATGCGCACGAGCGTGTCGTAGATCGGCGAGTCGCCGTGCGGGTGGTACTTGCCCATGACGTCGCCGACGATGCGCGACGACTTCGAGTAGGGCCGGTTGGGCTGCAGGCCGGCCTCCTGCATGGCGAACAGCACGCGCCGGTGGACGGGCTTGAGGCCGTCGCGGACGTCGGGCAGCGCCCGCCCGACGATGACCGACATCGCGTAGTCGAGATACGCGGTGCGCATCTCGTCCTCGAGCGCCCGCGGCTCGATGTTGCCGCCGCTGATGACGTCAGTCCCCATGCGTCACCTCCTTCCGGATCGTGCTGCGCTCAGACATCGAGGTTGGCCACCGCGCGGGCGTTCTCCTCGATGAAGGCGCGCCGCGGCTCGACGACGTCGCCCATGAGCATCGAGAAGAGCTGGTCGGCGGCGGTGGCATCGTCCATCGTCACCTGTGCCAGCGTGCGCGTCTGCGGATCCATCGTGGTCTCGCGCAGCTGCTCGGGGTTCATCTCGCCCAGGCCCTTGAAGCGCGAGAGCTGCACGCGCTTGGAGCACAGGTCGAGGATCGTCCGCCGCAGCTCGGCGAACGACAGCGCCTCGGCGGAGTCCTCGCCCAGCGTGACCTGGAACGGCGCGGCGCCGGCGAGCTCGAGGAGCTGGCCGTGCACGCGCACGAGCTGGCGGTACTCGTTGGACTCGAAGAGGGTCCGCGGCAGCACGTGGGTGCGCGCCAGGCCGGTCTTCACCTCGACCGCGCGGACGGAGACCGACACGCCGGGCGTGCGGTCCACGATCGTCATCTCGAACGGCTCGCCCTCGACGCCCTCGCGGGTGAGGACGGCCAGCGCCGCCTCGGCGTCCATCGCGCCCTCGTCGAGCAGCGACGACTCCTCGAGGAACAGCACGAGGTCGTGGCCGTACGCGGCGCGCAGCGCCGACGTCCAGCCCTCGTACTGCTTCAGCAGCCGGGTGTAGCGCTGCCAGCGCGTGTCGGTGAGCTTGAACTCGTTGCCGTTGCGATCGACGATGCCGATGCGCTCGAGCTTGTCGCCGAGGAGGACCTCCTCGAGCTCGCTCTCCTTCTCGATGTAGCGCTCCTGGTTGCCCTGCTTGATCTTGTAGAGCGGCGGCTTGGCGATGTACACGTAGCCGTTCTCGATCAGCTCCGGCATCTCGCGGAAGAGGAGCGTCAGCGCGAGCGTGCGGATGTGCGCGCCGTCCACGTCGGCGTCCGTCATGAGGATGATCTTGTGGTAGCGCGCGGACTCGATGTTGAACTCATCGCGCACGCCGGTGCCGATCGCGCGGATCAGCGCCTGGATCTCCTCGTTCTTGAGGACCTTGTCGATGCGGCTCTTCTCGACGTTGAGGATCTTGCCGCGCAGCGGCAGGACGGCCTGCGTGTTGCGGTCGCGCCCCTGCTTGGCCGAGCCGCCGGCGGAGTCGCCCTCGACGATGAACAGCTCGGCCAGCGACGGGTCGCGCACCGAGCAGTCGGCGAGCTTGCCGGGCAGGCCGACGCCGTCGAGCACCGACTTGCGGCGGGTCAGGTCGCGGGCCTTGCGCGCGGCGGCGCGCGCCTGCGCGGCCGAGATCGCCTTGGTGACGATCGCGCGGCCCTCGGTGGGGTGCTCCTCGAGGTACTCGGCCAGGCCCTTGTTGACGACCGACTGGACGAACCCCTCCATGCCGGGGTTGCCGAGCTTCGTCTTCGTCTGGCCCTCGAACTGCGGCTCGGCGAGCTTCACCGAGATGACGGCGGTGAGGCCCTCGCGCACGTCCTCGCCCGTGAGGTTCTCGTCCTTCTCGCGCAGGCGCTGCTCCGCGCGCGCGAACGCGTTCAGCGTGCGCGTCAGCGCCGAGCGGAAGCCGGACAGGTGCGAGCCGCCCTCGTGCGTGTTGATGTTGTTGGCGAAGCTGTGGATCGACTCCTGGTAGGTCGTGTTCCACTGCATCGCGACCTCGACGGCGCCCTCGTCGGACTCGGCCGTGAAGTAGATGACGTCCTTGGTGATCGGGTCCTTGGACTCGTTCAGGTACGCGACGAAGTCGGCGATGCCGCCCTCGTAGTGGAACTCGACCCGCTTGCCCTCGCCGCGCTCGTCGGTCAGCGAGATGTTCAGCCCGGCGGTCAGGAACGCGGTCTCGCGCAGGCGCTGCTCGAGGGTGGCGAACTCGTACTCGGTGGTCTCGAAGACGTCGGCGTCCGGCAGGAACGTGATGGTCGTGCCGGTCTCCTTCGTCGGCTCGCCCTTGGTGATCGGGCCCTGCGGTACGCCGCGCACGAAGGACTGGGTCCAGGTGAAGCCGTCGCGCCTGACGGTCGCCGTCAGCGTCTCCGAGAGCGCGTTGACGACCGAGACGCCCACGCCGTGCAGGCCGCCGGAGACCTTGTAGCCGCCGCCGTCGCCGAACTTGCCGCCGGCGTGCAGGACGGTCAGCACGACCTCCATCGCCGACTTGCCCTCCTTCTCCATCGTCGCGACCGGGATGCCGCGGCCGTCGTCGACGACGGTGATGGAGTTGTCGGGGTGGATCGTGACGTCCACCTTGCTCGCGTGGCCCGCGAGGGCCTCGTCGACCGAGTTGTCGACGACCTCGTACACCAGGTGGTGCAGGCCGCGCACGCCGGTCGAGCCGATGTACATGCCCGGCCGCTTCCGGACCGCCTCCAGGCCTTCCAGGACGGTGATGTCCTGGGCGTCGTAGCTCTGGTTGGGCATGGGGCTCTCGGCGGCCAAACGGTCCTCCGTTTACGTGAGAACGCCCCGGTCGCGCCACAGCCGGCGGCGGCCCGGGGCGAAGAGAAGTGGTTGACAGAAGAATAGCACAAAGTGGTCCCGGAACCCGGGTCCGGAACGCCATTTCTTCCCTGCAAATCCCGCGAAACCAGGGGCGTTCATCTGGGGGTCGCCGTGGTCCGGATCTCGCGCACGAGCTCGTCGCCGAGCGCGCGGTTCAGGCCGGCGACGACCTCGGGTGCCATCAGCGCCAGCTCCTGGGCCCAGACCGCCTGGCGGCAGTACACGGTCAGGACCCCGCCCCGCTCGCGCAGCGGGGTGGCGTTCTCGGCCACGACGGCGCCCACCGCCTGCGGCCACACGGCCTGGATCCGCGCCAGCGGCGTGACCGGCGCGACGGCGGACGCGAGCGCCTCGACGGCCACCGACAGCGGACGCGGGGCCGACCGCCTCACGCCGCCGCCCTCGCCTCGGGCGCCCGCTCGTCGGGGCGCAGCTCGCCGTCGGCCACGGCCACGCGCGCGACGCCCGCCTCCCCGGCGCCCGGCACGTGGGCCAGGTCCGTCGTCGTGACCACCGACTGGCCGTGGCGGGCGATCCGGCCGGCCAGCCGCTCGCGCCGCTCCGGGTCGAGCTCGCTCATCACGTCGTCGAGCAGCAGCAGCGGGGCGGACCCGCGCGCCTGCGCGAGCGCCTCCCGCTCGGCCAGCAGCAGCGCCAGGAGCGCGATCCGCTGCTCGCCCTGGGACCCGTAGGCGCGCAGGTCGCGCCCGTCGCGCGCGAGGACGAGGTCGTCGCGATGCGGGCCGTGGCCGGTGAAGCCGCGGTCGAGGTCGCCGTCCGTGCGCTCGGCCAGCTCGCCCGCCAGCTCCTCCGGCGTCGCCGCGCGCGACCGCGGGCGGAAGCGCAGCTCCGGCTCGCCCGCGAGGCCGAGCTCGGCAGCCAGCGTCGCGAAGCCCTCGCGCACGAGGTCGATCGCGGCGGCGCGGTCGTCGCGCAGCGCGATCCCGTGACGGGCCAGCTCCGCGTCCCACGCCGGCAGCGAGTCGCGCGAGGCCCGCCCCGCGCGGATGCGCCCCAGCAGCGCGTTGCGCTGCGCCAGCGCGGCCGTGTAGGCGCGCCGCGTGCCGGCGCGCGCGGGCCACAGGGCGGCCACGAGCTGGTCCATGTGCGCGCGGCGCAGCGCCGGCGCGCCCTTGACCAGCTCGAGCCGGTCGGGCAGGAACACCGACACCAGCGGGCGGGTGGTCACGTCGACGAGGCGCTCGACCGGAGCCCCGTCGGCCTTCAGGCGCTTGGCCTCCCCGGGCTGGAAGCCGACGCTGAGCGAATGCGGGCCGTCGGCGTCGCGCGCGTCGACCTCGACCCGGGCCGCGGAGGCGCCGAAGCGCACCAGCTCGCGCTCGTTGCTCGTGCGGCACGAGCGCCCCGTGCAGCCGAAGTACAGCGCCTCCAGCAGGTTCGTCTTGCCGGCGCCGTTGCGTCCGTGCAGCACGGTCAGCCCCTCCCCGAGCTCGAGCTCGGCCGCGGCGTAGGACCGGAAGTCCCGCAGGCGCAGGCGCGTGACGATCACACGTTCAGGCGGATCGGCATGATGAGGTACAGGAAGCCGCTGCCGTCGGCGGACTCGATCAGGCCCGGGCGCAGCGGGCTGATGAGCTTCAGGATCAGGTCCCCGCTGTCGACCGACTCCAGGCCGTCGCGCAGGAACTCCGGGTTGAACCCGATCTCGAACGGCTCGCCGCTGAAGGCCACCGGCAGCGTCTCGCTCGCCTCGCCGACGTCGGGCGTCTGCGCGGACACCGTCACCTCGCCCTCGCGGAACGCCAGGCGCAGCGGCGCGTTCTTCTGCGCCAGCAGGCTGATGCGGCGCACCACGTCGGTGAGCTCGTCGCCGGCGATGCGCAGCTCGTGCTCGTAGCTGTCGGGCAGGAGCTGGCGGAAGTTGGGGAACTGGCCGTCGATGAGGCGCGACGACAGGACGGCGCCGCCGGTCTCGAACACGATCTGGTTGGCGCGCACGCCGACCGTCAGCGTCGCCTCGTCGTCGCCCTCGCCCGCCTGCGGCACCAGCCGCACGAGCTCCTGGAGCGCGCGGGCAGGCACGTTGGCCTCGAAGGAGCCGGCCAGCTCGCGGTCCAGCGGCGTCTCCTTGACCGACAGCCGGTAGGAGTCCGTGGCGACCATCCGCAGGTCGCGCCCGGAGGCCGACACGAGGATGCCCGTCAGGATCGGGCGGGTCTCGTCGCGCGAGGCCGACCGCGCCACGCGCGTGACGGTCTCGACGAACGCGGCCGCCGGCACCTCCACGGTCGTGTCCCCGCCCGGCTCAGGCAGCGGCGGGAAGTCCTCGGCGCGCAGCGTGCGGATGTGGAACGTCGCCGAGCCCGACCTGATCTCGACGTCCTGGTCGGCCGGGCGCAGCTCGAGCGAGACCTGCGCCGCCGGGAGCGCGCGCACCACGTCGAGCGTCAGCCGCGCGGGCAGGACCGTGGACCCGGGCCGCTCGACCTCCGCGGCCAGCGGCACCCGCAGCGCGACCTCCATGTCCGTCGCCCGCAGCTCGACCCCGTCGGTCTCGGCGGCCACCTGGACGCCCGACAGGGCCTGGACCGCGCTGCGCGTCGACGCGACGCGGGCGACCGTCTGAAGCTGCGCCAGCAGCTCGGCGCTCGAGCAGGTGATCTTCACGATGGATGCCTCTCGGTCAGGATCGGAGTCATAAGGCCGGTGAGCATGTGGATGGCGATCGGCGATTCGCGATGGGCACGGGGCGGACGGGCCCATGGACGCGGTGGACGACGTGTGGGCGGACCGTGGAGCATCGCACGCGCGGCGGTCGTCACGAGCGGCCGCGCAGGCGCTCGGTCAAGTCCCGAACGACCGCATTGGCCTCGGGGTCGGCGGCGATCCGCTCGGCGGTGCGCCGGCAGGCGTGCATGACCGTCGTGTGGTCGCGCCCGCCGAAGGCCCGCCCGATCGCCGGCAGCGTCTGGTCGGTGAGCTCGCGCGCGAGGTACATCGCCACCTGGCGCGGCCAGGCCAGGCGCTGGGCGCGGGCCGCCGACAGCAGCTCCTCCTGGGAGATGCCGAAGGCCTCGCACGTCGCCTGCTGGACCTCGTCGATCGAGCGCCGGACGGGCCGCCGCTGCGGGTAGAGGCCGTCGAGGACCTCGTGGGCGAGGTCGGCGTCGAGCGGGCGCCCGGTCAGCGACGCGAACGCGACGACCCGGATGAGCGCGCCCTCGAGGACGCGGATGTTGTCGGTGATCCGCTCCGCGATCGCGACGAGCGCCGCGTCGTCGGCGAGGTCGACGCCGTCGTGGTGGGCGCGCTTGCGCAGGATCGTCAGGCGCGTCGCCAGGTCCGGCGCGCGGATGTCGGTCAGCAGCCCGGCCTCGAAGCGCTCGCGCAGGCGGTCCTCGAGGGCGTCGAGGTCGCGCGGCATGCGGTCGCACGTGAGGACGAGCTGGCTGCCCGTCTCGTGCAGGGCGTTGAACGTGTGGAAGAACTCCTCCTCGGTCTTCGCCTTGGCGACGAGGAACTGGACGTCGTCGACCAGCAGGACGTCGACGTGGCGGAAGCGCGCCTTGAAGGCCTCGACGGAGCCGCGGTGCAGCGCGGTGACGAACTCGTTGGTGAAGGCCTCGGCGGTGGCGTAGCGGACGGTGAGGCCGCCGCCGTAGGCCTGCACGTAGTTGCCGATCGCGTGCAGGAGGTGGGTCTTGCCGTTGCCGGGCGGGCCGTAGATGAACAGCGGGTTGTAGGCCTGGCCGGGCAGCTCGGCGACCGCGAGCGCCGCGGCGTGGGCGAGGCGGTTGGCGTCTCCGATGACGAACTGCTCGAACGTGAGCTTGGGCAGGAACGTCGAGGTGGCGGCCGGCGCCGGATCGGGGTCGTCGGCGGGCGCCGCGGCCGCGCGCGACCGGGCCGGGGCTGTGCCGCCGGAGCGGCGGGCGCGCGCGGTGCCGGGGTCGACCACCACGTCGACGGCCACGCGCGGGCCCAGCACGTCGGACGCCGCCGCCTCGAGCACCCGGCCGAAGCGGCCGGACGCCCAGCTGCGCCGCCGCTCGTCGGGCGCGGCCAGGACGAGCGCGACGTCGGTCGCCTCGACCGGCTGCAGCGGCTCCAGCCACAGCGCGAACGTCGCCTCCGGCACGGCGCGCCGCAGACGGGCGCAGATCTCGGACCAGGCGTGTTCGGGGGACGGATGCAAGGCAGGGGGCCGCCTGCTCGGGACGAGCGGCGTGGCGAACGGCGTTGGGGATGGGGACCGCGAGGGCCCCGGTGCCGCGAACCTATCACCAGGCGGCCGGCGGTCGGCGCGCCCCCGGGAGACGAGCTCGCAAATGCCGCGAAAAGCGCGTCGGGGACCTGACCGGAGGGTGTGGACGGGGTGTGGACGGACCTGTGGACGGCGCGCGCCCGAGGCCGCGGCGAGGACGCGGTAGACTGCTGCGTCCCATGAAGCGCACCTACCAGCCCAAGAAGCGCAAGCGCGCCCGCACGCACGGCTTCCGTGCCCGCATGCAGACGCGCGCGGGGCGCCTCGTCC
>DATMSA010000146.1:0-33789 GCA_035565675.1 Capillimicrobium sp.
TTCCTGGCCGACGCCGACGCCGCCGCGCTCCTGTACGTGCCGGTCACCGAGAACTCGCCCACGCAGCTCGTCAACGGGCTGTTCCACGCGGTCGCCGCCGGGCTGCCGCTGCTCTATCCCGCGCAGATGGAGGCGATCCGCGAGGTGTGCGAGGAGCACGGCCTCGGCGTCGCCGTCGACCCCGAGGACCCCGAGTCGCTGGCCGCCGGGATCGCCGCCCTGCGCGCCGGCCTCGACGGCTACCGCGCGGCGGTCGCCGCCGCGGCGCCGCTGCTGAGCTGGGAGCGCGAGGAGGCGGCCGTCGCCGCCGTGCTCGACGAGGCCCTCACACCTCGTCGAGGATCTCGGCGCGCCGGCGCCGGTGCTCCTCGGCGCTGATCGTCCCGGCCGCGCGCAGCTCGTCCAGGCGCCGCAGCCGCTCGGCGAGTCGGTCGCGCGCGGCCGCCTCCTTGGCGTCAGCGACCTGCTGGAGCTGGCCGGCGAGCTGCGCGATCTGCGCGGCGGCCTCCGGATCGCCGGCGGCGACCGCCAGCGGCGCGCGCAGGGAGCTGTACGCGGGCGGGCGCATCGCCATGCGCACGATCCCGGGCAGCGAGAACAGGAGGATGACGCCGGCGACGCCGAGGACGACCCAGCCGACCCAGTGCGTGTCGGGATCCGACGAGGCGCCGACGAGCGACACGACGACGGCCGCGACGAGCGCGATCGGCTCGGCCAGCAGGATCGGCCCGAACAGGCGCATCCGCCCGCTGGGGCCGCGGCCGGCGATCCCGATCGCCAGCGGGACGAGCACGACGGCCGAGCCGACGATCGCGAGGATCCACCACACGATCTCGTCCGGGCACGGCGGGCCGACGGTCGTGATCCCGTCCGAGCCGCACGACGGCTGACGAACCAGGTGGAACAGGCCCCAGGCGGGCAGGGCGACCCCGGCGACGCCGAGCGCCATGCCGATCAGCGTGCGCAGCGCCCCGGTCATCGGGGCCCCTCCACGCTCCGGCCGTCGAGGCTCGCCCGCCACGTGCGCTGGCGGTCGGGCACCCGCGCGTAGACGATCGTCCAGCTCGGCGGGATGCCGGAGACCGCGGGCGCCAGCGACAGGACCGCGTAGTCGACGCGCCGCACGGGCGGGCCGCCGCGCCGCGCGATCGCCGTGATCGCCCGCTCGAGCGCGGCGGCGGGCACGCGGCCGACGGCGATCGTGGCGGGCAGGGCCCCGGGCCGGTCGCCGACGGTCACGCGCTGCGCGGCGTCGACGCGCACCGAGCGCAGCCCGTCGCGGCCCTTCACGTCGGCGTCGACGAGCTGCGGCGCCACGCGCAGGTGGCCGACGCGCCGGCCGGCGCGGGCGACGCTGCGCATCGCCTTGGCGAGGTTCGCGGCGCGCATGAGCGAGCCGCCCTCCAGGCCGCGGGCGGGCGGCAGCTCGCCCGGGCGGGTGACGGCGACGCCCGCCAGGTCGGCGGTCCAGGTCTGGTTGCCGATGCGCACGTCGCCGAGCGTCACGTGCCAGCTCGGGCGATCGGCGCCGGAGAGGCTGATCGCGTCGAGGTGCGTGTCGTCGACGCCGGCGTGGCGCAGCGCCTCGCGCGCGACGCGCTGGGGGACGCCCGGGTCGATCGCGTCGAGGCCGATCGGCGTGGAGGACGTGTCGGTCGACCAGTCGCGCGCGTCGACGGCGAACGCGAGGTCGACCTCGATGAGGCGCGTGTTGCCGTTCTCGTCGCGCACCTGGGTGGAGACCTCGACCGGCGTGATGCGCACCGACAGGAGCTCCTCGCCGGGGCGCATCTCCGCCCCGACGAGCGTCAGCGCGCGCCGCAGGTTGGCCTCGCGCACAAGCGAGCGGTCGGCGAGCGCGTGGCCGTCGAGCTCGCGCGCGACGACCTGCCGCGCGTCGAGGGCGTCGCGGTCGGCCTGCCACAGCACGACGCCCGTCACGGCCAGCGCGATCACCACGAACAGGAGCCCGACCGGGACGCGGCGCGGGCGGCCGGGCCCGTCGGGCTCCGCCGCCGGGGCCGGCGCGTCGGCGGTGGGCACGGCGGCCGACGCGGGAGTCGCGGCGCCGCCCTCCGTGAGCGGGTTGCCGAAGGCGTCGCGTTCCTGCTCGGACATCGGTGGCGGCATCCTCTCCGACACCGAGGTCGCTGTCCACGCTCGCGAGCCGGGAGCGGCCGCATGACACACTGATCGCATGCCCTCCGTCGGCCCCGCCACCCTCTCGGTCCTGGACCTCGCGCCGGTCGCCACCGGCTCGTCGCCGGGCGAGGCGCTGCGCCACTCGATCGAGCTGGCCCGGCACGTCGAGCGCCTCGGCTACACGCGCCACTGGGTCGCCGAGCACCACAGCATGCCGGGCATCGCCAGCTCCGCGCCGGCCGTCCTCATCGCCCATCTCGCCGCCGCCACGACGACGCTGCGGGTCGGCTCCGGCGGCGTGATGCTGCCCAACCACGCGCCGCTCGTGATCGCCGAGCAGTTCGGCACGCTCGAGGCGCTGCACCCCGGGCGCATCGACCTCGGGATCGGCCGCGCCCCGGGCACCGACCAGATCACCGCGTACGCGCTGCGCCGGTCGCTGGACCCGGCCGCCGACGACCTGCCCAAGCTGCTGACCGAGCTGCGCGGCTACTTCGCCGGCACGAACCCGCGCGTGCACGCGACCCCCGGCGAGGGCGACGAGCCGGCGATCTGGCTGCTGGGCTCCAGCGACTTCAGCGCCCGGCTGGCCGCCGCGCTCGGCCTGCCGTTCTCGTTCGCCCACCACTTCATGCCGGCCAACACCCTCGGGGCGCTGGAGCTGTACCGCAGCCGCTTCCAGCCGTCGGCCGACCTCGAGGCCCCGTACGCGTCGATCGGCGTGCAGGTCGTCGTCGCCGAGACCGACGAGCACGCCCGCTACCTGCACGCGCCCGGCGGGCTGTCGTTCCTGCGCCTGCGCAGCGGCCGCCCCGGCCGCTTCCCCAGCCCGGAGGAGGCCGCCGCGTACGAGTACTCGCCGGCCGAGCGCCAGTTCGTCGACGGCTGGACGGCGTCGCACGTCGTCGGCTCCCCGGAGACCGTGCGCCGCGGGCTGATCGAGCTGCAGCAGCGCACGGGCGCCGACGAGCTGATCGTCACGACGATGGTGCACGACCACGCCGACCGGCTGCGCTCCTACGAGCTGCTCGCCGAGGCGTTCGCGGACTCCGAGCCGGCCCGCGCCGCCTGACTAGCCTCTGACGCCGCATGTGCGGCATCGCAGGCATCGCCGGGGGCCCGGCGCCGGACGCGTCCGTGCTCGAGCGGATGGCCGCCGCGATGGCCGCGCGCGGACCCGACGGCCAGGGGACGTGGCACGACGAGCGCTGCGGTCTGGCGTTCCGGCGCCTGGCGATCATCGACCTGGCCGAGCGCGCGATGCAGCCGATGCACCTGGGCCCGCTGCACCTCGTCTTCAACGGCGAGGTCTACGACTACCGCGAGCGGCGGGCGGAGCTCGAGGCGCTCGGGCACGCGTTCCGCACCGAGTCCGACACCGAGGTGCTGCTGCACGCGTGGCAGGAGTGGGGCGAGGGCGCGCTGGACCGCGTCAACGCGATGTTCGCGCTCGCCGTCTGGGACGAGCGCGACGGCTCGCTCACCCTGGCCGTCGACCCGTTCGGGGAGAAGCCGCTGCTCTACGCGCAGGACGGCGAGCGCATCGTCTTCGCCTCCGACGTGCAGGCGCTCGCGGAGGCGCTGCCCCGCGCGGCCGCGCCCGACGAGGAGGCGGTCGCCGCGTTCGTCGCCCGCGGCGCGATGCCGCCGGTCGACCGCTCGTTCTTCGCCGGGATCCGCAAGCTGCCGGGCGGCCACGTGCTGCGCTGGCGCGACGGGAGCCTGACGGCGCGCCGCTACTGGGCGCCGCGCCCGGTCGCCGCACCGGCCGACTACGGCGACGCCGTCGTCGCGCTGCGCGAGGCGCTGCTGGACTCGATCCGCCTGCGCCTGCGCGCCGACGTCCCGGTCGGCACGTCGCTCAGCGGCGGGGTCGACTCGAGCGCGATCGTGACGCTCTCGGCGCACCTGGCCGGCGACCACCGCCGCCATGCGTTCACCGCCCGCTTCCCCGGCTACGCCCGCGACGAGTGGCGCTACGCGCAGGCCGTCGCGCACGTCGCCGGCGTCGTCGAGCACCACGCGACCGAGCCGACGCTCGACACGCTGCACGCCGACCTCACCGCGTTCGTGGCCGCCCAGCAGGAGCCGGTGCTGAAGCTCAACCAGTACGCCCAGTACCGCGTGTTCGCCGCGGCCAAGCGGGCGGGCGTGACCGTCCTGCTCGACGGGCAGGGCGCCGACGAGCTGCTGGCCGGCTACATCCTCACCCGCGGCTACGCGCTGCGCTCGCAGGGGCCGGCGGCGATGCTGCGCGCGTACGCCACCGAGCCGGCCGCGCGCCTGCCGCTGCGCGCCGCGATCGGGCGCGGCCTGATGCCCGAGGCGGTCGCCGCGCGGGCGCGCCGCCGCGACGCGTCGCCGTACGCGACGCCCGCCGCCGTCGAGGCGGGCGCCCGCGCCCGCGACGCGGAGCCCGACTGGCCGCGCCCGCGCGACCCGCTGCGCGACGAGCTGCTGCGCGAGGCGTTCTTCACCAGCCTGCCCCAGCTCCTGCGCTACGGCGACCGCAACTCGATGGCCCACTCGCGGGAGGTCCGCCTGCCGTTCCTGGACCGCCGCGTGGCCGAGCTGGCGCTGTCGCTGCCCCCGGGCTTCCTGCTCGCCGACGGGGTCACCAAGCGCGTCCTGCGCGACGCCGTGCGCGACCTCGTCCCCGCCGAGGTGCTCGACCGCCGCGACAAGGTCGGCTTCGAGCCGCCGCAGGCGCAGTGGCTGGGCTCCGAGCGCGGGCGGCGGTGGGCGGCCGAGGTGCTGCTCGACGGCGAGCCGGACCCCGCGGTCGACGCCGCCGCGGTCGAGGCCGACCTGCGGACGGGCGCCTGGCGCGACCCGGACGCGCTGTGGCGGGCCATGAACGTGCGGCTGTGGCGAGCCGCGATGCGCAACTCGCCGGTCGCGGTCGCGTCCTAGCGTCGATGGCCGCCGAGCTGACCGTCCGAGCCCGAGAGCCGCGCGCGCCCGCGCGGACCCGCCGGCTGCCCGCCGTGCTCGCGCGCGTGCCGTGGCCGATGCTCGCGATCCTCGCCGCGGGGCTGGCGTGGACGATCTGGTTCGTCCTGCAGTGCCAGCAGTACTTCATCCAGCCCGACGAGCTGGAGTACGTCAAGCAGTCGCGCCTCATCGCCGAGAAGCTGCGCCCGCTCGTCCCCAGCGACGCCTGGTTCAACTCGTGGTCGCAGCTCCAGGCGATCCTGCTGGCGCCGGTGTGGGCGATCCGCGACACGAACCTCGCCCACCAGCTCATGGGGGTCGTCAACGCGATCATCATGGTGTCGGCGGCGATCCCCGCCTACCTGCTGACGCGGCGCGTGGTCGGCGACCGCCGGTGGGCCTACCTGGTGGCGCTGCTGACCGTCGGGCTGCCGTGGATCGGGGCGGCGGCGACGATGATGACCGAGGTCGCCGCCTACCCGGCGTTCCTGTGGGGCGTGCTGGCCGTGCAGCACGCGATCGCCCGTCCGTCGACGCGCGGCGACGCGATCGGCGTGGCCGGCGTCGCGCTCGCCTACTTCGCCCGGCCGCAGCTCGCCGTGCTCGCGGCGGGGCTCATCGGCGGGCTGCTTCTCCAGGAGCTGCGCTACGGCGCCGAGGGCGATCCGCTGGAGCCGCGGCGCGCCCGCCTGGCGCGGGGCCTGAAGGCGGCCGCGTGGCGCCACCGCTGGCTGCTCGGCGCGCTCGCCGTCGGGGTCGTCCTCTACCTCGTCCTGCGCCCGAACCTGTTCGGCGGCTACACGCGGTCGGGCGTCACGAGCGGCCTGCTCGACGCCCCCGGCCTGCTCGACTTCAGCCGCGAGCTGCTGGCCTACGTCGCCGTCGGCGTCGCCGTGCTGCCGCTCGGGATGGCGATCGCCTGGGCGCTGCTGACGTTCGCGCGGCCGCTGGACCGCGATCAGCACGCGTTCGCGCTCGTGGCCGTCATCACCGGCGTGCTGCTGACGATCGTGGTCGGCTCGTTCACCGCCCGCTACACGCCGCAGGGCATCAACAGCCGCTACCTCTTCTACCTGGCGCCCCTGCTGCTGATCGGCATGGCGGCGCTGATCGCCGACCGCCGCCCGGCGACCTGGCCGCTCGTGGCGGGCGCGGCGGTGACCGGCTGGCTCGTCTTCGGCGCCGCGCTCAGCCAGAGCGGGCCGTCGCTCGTGTCGCCCGACCAGACGTTCCACACGGTCCTGATCGGGCGCACCCAGCAGCTCGGCAAGGCGATCGGGATGCCGGAGCTGACCTACCCGCACCTGCTGGCGGTGCTCGCGGTCGCGGTGCTGCTGGCGCTCGCGGTGGTCCGCCGCGGGCCCCACGCCCGCAGCGCCGGGCTGGCGATCGCGGCGGTCGTGGCCGTCTTCTGCCTCGCCGAGACCGGGTACTCGCTGCGCAAGATCGCCGACACCCAGGCGGGCGTCAGCACCGAGTTCATCGAGGGCCGCCACTGGATCGACGAGGCGATGCCCGACGGGGAGACCGCGCAGCTGATCGTCTCGACGCTCGGGGACCCGGGCGCCTCCTACGGGGTGTGGTGGGACACGTCGTTCTGGAACTCGTCGGTGGACCGCACGATGGCGCTCCCCACGATGCCGGACCTGCAGCAGCCGTTCCCGCAGGCCTTCCAGCTCCTGCCCGACGGGACGTTCGCCGGCTACACGTGGGGCCTGGGCCCGGACTCGATCGGCGGCCCCGGCCTCGGCGACGGCCCGTGGTTCGTCCGCGCCACGAGCGATCGCAGCTTCGCGTTCCGCGACGCGGAGGTCGTGGCCGAGCGGTTCGGCGTCGAGCTCGTGCGCACCACGACGCCGCCGCGCTGGGACTGGGCGCTGAGCGGCACGTTCGACGACACCGGGCGCATCCTGCGCGGCGCGCCCGCCGCGCTGCTGCTGGTCGCCCCGCGCGAGGGCGGCGAGACCGAGATCCCGGTGCGGCTGACGCTCGGGGCGCTGCCGGGCGCCGAGCGCGGGACGCGCTTCGTCGTCGGCGACCGCCGCGGGCGGGTGGAGGTGGGCGAGACCGTCGAGGTCGACGCGGTCGCGCGCCTCAGCGGCGGCCTGATCCAGCTCCCGATCGAGGCGCCCGGCGAGCCCGACCCCGCGCGCGGGATCCAGGTGCTCGGCGTGCAGGTCCTGTGAGCGCTCAGCGGCCGCCCAGGAGCGCGAGGACCGCGCGCCAGTAGGCGTCGAGCGCTCGGCGCAGCGCCGTGGAGCGGCCGGCGGCGCCCAGGTACGGCGACGAGAGGTCGGCGGTGAGGCCGGCCGCGAACGCGCCCGCGCCGACGCGCCGGGTGGCCTGGATCGCGCGGCGCTGCGCGAGCAGGCGCGGCAGGGCGCGGACCACGTCGAGCGTGGCCAGCGCCTTCGCCCGCCCCCAGCCGCCGGCGACGGCCGCCGGCCACAGCGCGAGCTCCAGCGCCAGCAGCGCGGGCGCGAGCGCCGCCAGCAGCGGGGCCGGATAGGTGCGCAGCAGCGTCGCCCAGCGGTTGCGCTCCAGCAGCCGCCACTTCGTCGCGCCCTTGGCGAACGCGTAGTCGTGGTCGACGCGGGCGGCGGGCGCGACGCCGAGGCGGCCGCCGCGCAGGCGCAGGCGCAGCGACAGGTCCACGTCCTCGTGGTACATGAAGAACGCGGGCTCGAAGCCGCCCAGCGACCGCCACGTGGCCGCCGGGATCGCCAGGCAGGCGCCCGACAGGAAGCCGACCTCCCGGGGCTGCGCGGGGGCGGCCGCCGCCGGCTGCCCGGCCTGGCCGGCCCAGGCGATCGCGGTGAAGTGCACGACGCCGCCGCTCGTGTTGATCCGGTCGCCGTCGAGGACGAGCCCCATCCACGCGTCGAAGCCGCCCGTCAGCGGTGCCGCGATCGCCGCGCGGAAGCCCGGCTCGGGGACCGAGTCGGGGTTGAGGAACACGAGCAGGTCCCCGGTCGCGGCCGCCGCGCCCTGGTTGCAGGCGGCGGCGAACCCGGTGTTGGCGGCGTTCTCGATCACGTGGGCGCCCGCGGCGCGCGCGGCCGCGGCCGAGCCGTCGGTGGAGGCGTTGTCGACGACGATCAGCTCGTCGCCGTCGGCCATCTCGCGGCGCAGCGCGGGCAGCAGCGCGGCGAGCGCCGCGGCCGACTCGTAGGTGACGACGACGATCGAGACGCGCACGGGAAGCGATCGTAGGCCGCCCGGGCTCGTACAATCCCGACCTCGGGTCCCGGTCACTGCGCAACGAACGCCCCGGCCGAACGTCATGACCTCTGTGCGCCCCGACTCCTCACACCTCGCGGTCGTCCCCGCCTACAACGAAGCGGCCACCGTCGGCGACGTCGTTCGCCGCATCCACGCGGACGCGCCCGGGTGGGACGTCGTCGTCGTCGACGACGGCTCCACCGACGCGACCGCCGAGATCGCCGCCCACGCGGGCGCGCGCGTGCTGCGGCTGCCGTTCAACCTGGGCATCGGCGGCGCGGTGCAGGCCGGCTTCGTGTTCGCCCGCGAGCAGGGCTATGACTACATGGCGCAGGTCGACGGCGACGGCCAGCACGACCCCGCCGAGCTGGACAAGCTCGTCGCGCACATGCGCGCCGACCCGTCGCTCGACGTCGTGTGCGGGTCGCGCTTCATGCGCGACAACAGCCACCGCTACCCGGCGCCGATCAGCCGCCGCACCGGCATCCACATCTTCGCGTTCCTGCTGTCGCGCTTCGTGCGCCAGCCGATCAGCGACCCGACCTCGGGCTTCCGGCTCTACAACCGGCGCGCGATCCGGCTGTTCGCCAGCGACTACCCGCACGACTACCCGGAGGTGGAGGCGATCCTGATGCTCCACCACCACCGCCTGAGCATGGAGGAGATCCCGGTGCGGATGTTCGCCCGCGGCGGCGGCGTCTCGTCGATCTCCTCCGGCAAGTCCGCCTACTACATGGTCAAGGTGCTGCTCGCGCTGTTCGTCGGGCTGTTCCGGCGCCGGCCGCTGCCCGAGCCCGGGGGCGGCGCGCCCGTCGCCGCGGAGACCGGGATCTAGGCGGGTGGCCTGACCGTGGACCACCGGATCCAGCTCGTCGCGATCATCGGCGCCGCCGGGCTGCTGCTGTTCGTGCTCGAGCTCGTGCGCCGGCGGCGGCTGCTGGAGCGCTACGCGCTGCTGTGGCTGCTGAGCGCGCTCGTGCTGCTCGGCCTGGCCGCCTGGCGCGACGGGCTCGAGCGGCTCGCCAACGCGGTCGGGATCGCCTACCCGCCCAACGCGCTGTTCTTCGTCGCGTTCGCGTTCGTCCTGCTCCTGCTGCTGCACTTCTCGGCGGCGGTGTCGCGGCTGGCCGACCAGTCGAAGGTGCTGGCCCAGCGCGTGGCGCTGCTGGAGGAGCGCCTGAACGAGGCCGAGCGGCGGTCGCGCGAGGAGGCCGCGTCGGCCGAGGCCGGCGCGCGGCACCTGGCCGGCGAAGACGTGATCGAGCCCGTCGGCGCGCGGCGCGCGTCGGACCGCTAGCCCGAGCGCGTGGCGGTCGCCGTCCCGTCCCACCCTGCCCGCGCCCGCCTGCGCCTCTCCGCGATCCCGCGCCCGCTGCGCGGCCTGCTGATCGCCGCGACGCTCCTGTCGCTCGGGTGGACGCTGGCGACCGCGCCGCTGCAGGGCCCCGACGAGCACAACCACCTCGGCTACGTCCAGAACCTGGCCGAGACCGGCAGCGGCCCGAGCTTCGGGCCCACCACCGGCGGAAGCTGGTCGACCGAGCAGGTCGAGTGGCAGAACTGGCAGAACCTGCTGGCGCTGATCGGGGTCGCCGACGGCCGTCCCGGCTGGAACCCCGCCGAGGAGGCGGCGTTCGAGCGCTTCACGCGCGACATGCCGGCCGACGCCCGCTCCGACGGCGAGGGGCCCAACCCGGTGGGCCAGAACCCGCCCTTCTACTACGCGTACCAGACCATCCCGTACTGGGTGTCGCGGTGGACGGAGCTGCCGACGCGGCTGACCGTCATGCGGCTGGCCAACGTCCCGCTGTACCTGCTGATCGTGACGTTCGCGTGGCTGGCGGCCGGCGAGGTGTTCGGGCGCCGCCGCCGCGCCCAGACAATCGCCGCGGGCAGCGTCGCGCTGGTGCCCCAGCTCGCGTTCATGTCCGGGGTGGTCAACCCCGACATCATGCTCGCGAGCGTGTGGGCGGCGTTCGCCTACCTGGCGCTCGTGGCGGTGCGGGTGGGGCCGCGACCATGGGTGCTGCTGGCGCTGGGCGGCGTCGCCGGGCTGTCCGCGCTGACGCACGGCCGCGGGCTGGCCGCGGTGCCCGCGCTGCTGCTGGTGCTGGCGATCGTGCTGTGGCGCGCGCGGCCGTGGACGCGGCGGATGGCGATGTGGACGATGGGCGGCGTGGCCGCGCTGGCCGCGGGGATCGGCATCGCGATCGCCTACTCGTCGGCGCACGGCGGCGGCGCGTCGATCACCGGCGAGGTCGGCTCCACGACCGGCGCCGGGTCGATCAAGGGCTTCCTGTCGTACCTGTGGCAGTTCTACCTGCCGCCGCTGCGCACGATGTCGCCGCAGGGGCCGCCGTACGGCTACCGGCAGGTGTACGTCGAGGGGCTCGGCGGCACGTTCGCGTCGCTGGAGGTCCAGTACCCGCTGTGGGTGTACGACGCGCTGCAGCTCGCGGCCGGGCTCGGGCTGATCGCGCTCGTGCTCGTGGTGGCGCGCCGCTGGGAGGCGGTGCGCGCCCGCGCCGCGCAGGTGCTCGTCGTCGCGGCGCTGCCGTTCTCGATGCTGGCCGTGCTGCACGTGTCCGCCTACCGCGACCTGCAGGGCCCGCCGTTCGACCCGCTGCTCGTCGGGCGCTACCTGCTGCCGCTGCTCGTGTCGATGGGGCTGGCGATCGCGTTCGTGTGCACGTCGCTGCCGCGCCGGTGGGGGTCGCTGCTCGGCGTGCTCGTGCTGTGCACGTTCACGGTGCTGTCGCTGAGCGGGCTGGGCCTGACGATCGCGAGGTTCTACACGTGATCGTCCGCCTTCGACGCCTGTGGCCGCCGGCGCTCGCCGCCGTGCTGATCGTGATCGCCCTGCTGGCGTGGGGCATCCCGTGGCTCACGAAGTCGCGCCCGGACATGACGGCGACGCCGACCCCGCCGCCGTTCGCGAACATCACGCCGATCCTGCTGGAGCCGGGGGCGCGGGCCTGCGAGGACCAGGTGGCGCTGTCGACCGACACGCGCACGGTGATCGTGCTGAGCGCCCGCTTCGAGGGCACCGGCCCGCCGCTGCGCGTCGAGGCGCGCGCGCCCGGCTACCGCGGCCAGGGCGAGATCCTCGGCGGCTACCACGGCCTCGAGGGCCTGCCCGCGACGATCCCGGCGCCGCCGCGCAACGCGATCGGCAGCGTGTGCGTCGAGAACATCGGCCGCCGCGACGCGCTGCTGCAGGGCACGATCGAGGGCCGCATCCAGAGCCGCTCGGTCACGAGCGTCGACGACACCGTGATCCCGCAGAAGATGTCGCTGCTGCTCTCGACCGGCCAGAACCGCTCGATCGCCGACCGCCTCGGCCAGACCTTCGAGCGCATCGCCGCCTTCAAGCCCCCGGTGCTCGCGCCGGCCGTCCTGGCGATCCTCGCGCTGCTGGTGCTCGTGGGCGTGCCGGCGGGCGTGATCTACGCGGTGGCGCGCGGGATCGGCGACGAGGAGGCGTAGCGGCTTGGGGTCGCCGCCGGCGGCCGCCCGGCTTGCGCGGACGTGGGAGCCCTCATCGTCGCTATACGCAGACGAGGGCTCCCACCCCCCGACGTGGGAGCGATCGCGCAGGGTGGGCCTGCACGATCGCTCCCACCCCCCGGGCACCGTGCGCCCGAGCGGCTGCGAGCGACGCCACGGCCCACTCGCCCTCGATGCCAAACCGGCGCGTGCGCGCGCCACCGCTCCCCCGGCCGCTCGTCTCGCGCGGACGTGTGGCACATGACGTCCGGATACCGGCTGCCAAGTGCCACACGTGCCCTGGAGGGGCGCGCGGCCGCGTCAGGGGCGCGGCAGCCGCTGGAGCTGCGGCGTGAGCGGCGCCATCGGCGTGCGGCGGCGTGGGTCCCGCGGCGGCAGCGAGGTCACCACCTCCGGCGCCTCGCGGCTGCGCTCGGCGCGGTCCATCGCCGTGACCAGCGGCCGCGGCAGGTCCGGCCGCAGCATCGGCGGCGAGAACACGCGCCGGCCCTCGCCGCCGCACGCAGGGCAGGCGGCCGCCGCCGGGGCGCTCCCCAGCGGCAGCCGCAGCTCGAACGTCCCGTCGGCGGCGCAGCGGTACTCGTAGGTCGCCACCGTCAGTTCGCCGATCGCGGGACCTGGATCCCCTGCTCGACCTGGTGCGGCGGGTCGCTCGACGGCCGCACGTCGAAGTCGAACATCGCGGTCGGGAGGTACACCGTCGCGCACGAGTTCGGGATGTCGACCACGCCCGAGAAGCGCCCCTCGATCGGCGCCGACCCCAGGATCATGTACGCCTGGATGTCGGTGTAGCCGAACGTCATCAGGTAGTCGATCGCGTGGTGGCAGGCCCGCTCGTAGGACAGCTGCGAGTCCAGGTAGCGCTGGCGGCCGGTGTCCATCTCGACCGACACGCCCGAGAAGGCGATCCACTCCGAGTACTGCGGGTCCCGGATGCCCGGGATGAAGATCGCGTTCTCGTAGACGCCGTACTTCTCCATGCCGCCCTTGATGAGATCGACGTGCAGGTCCATGTACCCGCCCATCTCGATCGCGCCGCAGAACGTGATCTCGCCGTCGCCCTGGGAGAAGTGCAGGTCGCCGAACGACAGCTTCGCCCCCTCCACGAACACCGGATAGAACACGCGCGTCCCGGCCGTGAAGTTCTTGATGTCCTGGTTGCCGCCGTTCTCGCGCGGCGGCGCCGTGCGCGCCGCCTCGCCGGCGATGCGGTCCAGCTCGGCGCCGTCGAGCGTGCCGATGATCGCGCTGTCGGGATTGGGCGGCAGCGCCAGCGGCGGGACCCGGTCGGGGTCGGTGGCGATCAGGTCGGTCTCGCGCTTGGTCCACTTCGCCAGCAGCTCGGCCGACGGCGCCGTGCCCATCAGCCCCGGATGGTGGATGCCCACGTACGAGCACTCGGGGATGTGACGCGACGTGGCGACGTCGCCGCGGAAGTCCCAGATGACCTTGTAGGCGTCGGGGAAGCGCTCGGTCAGGAAGCCGCCGCCGTTGCTCTTGGCGAACACGCCGGTGTAGCCCCAGCCCATGCCCGCGAACGGGCCCTCGTCGGCGTCGTGGCACGCGTCAATGTCGAGGATGTCGACGATCAGCAGGTCGCCGGGCTGCGCACCCTCGACGTGGAACGGGCCGCTCAGCACGTGGACGCCCGCGAGCGGCGCGTTGCGGACGTCGTCGGCGGAGTCGTCGTTCTTGATCGCGCCGTCGAACCACTCGCGGCAGTCCGCGCGGAACACGTCGCCGGGCCGCACGTTCACCACCGCCGGGACGTCGGGATGCCACCGGTTGTGGCCCACCTTCTCCTGGTCGGTGAACTTCTTGCTGTTGTCCAGGGGGAACAGGTTCTGCGGCATCGGCTACTCCTCTCGTGCGGCCGTCATGCGCCCGCGGAGTACGCGGTCGGGGCCGGCGGCGTCTCCCTCGGCTGCCAGCGCGGCCGCAGGACCGCCCAGAAGACGAGGAAGGAGCCCACCGAGACGGCGGCGATGATCCAGACCAGCGTGGTCGTGAGCGCGTCCGGGATGTTCAGCAGGACGATCGCCGGGACGAACCCGGTGTAGATGCCCTGGGCCGCGCACCACGCTCCGGTGAAGCGGGTGAACGACGCCTTGCCCAGCGCGAGCACGACGAAGAACAGGAACCACAGCACCGCCCAGCTCGACCACAGCACGCCCAGCAGGTCGCCCACGGCGCTGTCGGTGCCGGCCAGCGCGCTGTAGTTCGCGAAGTTCCACCACGCGTAGACCACGGCGGCCATGGCGACGAACAGCGAGAACCAGCCGAGCCCGGTGCCGTCCAGGTCGAACGCGTTGTTCATGGCGACGTACAGGTAGGTGAACCCGAACAGGAACAGGCCCGACGCCCCCACGATCACCGCCTGGTCGCCGTCGGCGGTGAAGATCAGGTAGAAGGGCGTGACGACCTGGAGGATCCCGACGAACAGGTTCATGGGGATCATCGACGTCCCCTTGACCAGCCCGAACAGGGCCAACCCGTTCACGAACAGCACGGCGCCGACGTACAGAAGCCCGACCGCGGCCACGAGATCCCTCCCTGCTCGGAGGTCTCGATTCAACGCAGAGCCGAGATGGCGCGTCAAGACTCGCTGAAGCAGCGCTGTCGAGGGGCGCCCGGAGCGCGGCCGGGCGGGAGCGACGCTTGACAGCGGCCGCGCGCCCCCAGTAGGACTGACACAGGCCGGTCCGATCCCAGCGGGCGGGGCGGGACGGCAGACCGATGGGGCGCCACGGACACGCACCGGTGGCTGGCACCGCGTCGACCGGCGTCGACGGGCTCGACCACGCCCTCGGGCGGCTGTTCCGCGGGGACAACGTGGTGTGGGAGCTGGAGCGGCGCGCGTCGCTGCGCCCGTTCTCCGAGGCGATGCTGCGCGTGCGCGACCAGTTCGACCTGGCCCTACTCGTCGCCGTCCGCGAGGACCCGGGAGCCGTCCGGGCCGCGCATCCCGGGATCGAGGTGCTCGACGCCCGCCCCGGCTCCGGCGTCGAGACGCCCGACACGCTGCTGCGCCGGCTGCGCGAGCGCGTGCGGCGGACGTCGCGCGCGCTCGTGCTGGTCGAGTCCCTCGACGCGCTCGCCGCCCGCTGGGGCGGGGACGATCCCGCGCGCCGCCTCTTCGCGCGGGCGTGCCCGATGCTGCTGGACCTCGGCGCGGTCGCCTACTGGTCGCTGACGCCGGGGCGCCACGCCGCGCGCCTGCGCCAGGCGATCGACGCGGTGACCCAGTGCGTCCTCGTCCTGGGCGGCGACCGCCTGCGCGTCGCGAAGGCGGAGGGGCGCCCGCAGGGGGTTCAGGGCAGCGTCCTGCACATCCGGCGCGAGGGCGCGCACATGGACCTCGAGCCGGCGCCCACCGCGGCGCGCCTCGGGGCGGCGCTGCAGGCGATCCGCATCCAGCGCCACCTCAGCCAGGGCGAGATCGCGGCGTTCGCCGGCGTGTCGGCCAGCGCGATCTCGCAGGCCGAGCGCGGCCGCCGCGGGCTGTCGCTCGACACGCTCCTGGACCTGACCGCCCGCCTGGACATCACGATCGACGAGCTGCTGCGCGGCGAGATCGCGTCCGGCTACCGGCTCTCGCGCAACGGCGACGGGCACGGCTCGGCGCGCCTGTCGACGCTGCTCGACGACCGCGAGGCCGGGCTCCGCGCGCGGGTGTCGCGCCTGACGCCCCGCGAGAGCGTGCGCGTGCCCGACGACCACGCGGGCGTGGAGCTCGTGGCGGTCGCCGCCGGGCTCGTCCAGGTGATCCTGGCGACCGGGCGGCCGGTGCTGCGCCGCGGCGAGACGCTGCTCGCGGACGGCAGCGCCATCAGCGGCTGGCGCAACGTCGGCGACGCCGACGCGATGGTCTTCTGGATCCTGCGCGACGAGGTGCGCCCGCGGCGGGCTACCGCGCGTTCGGGCCCGACGACGTCCGCCGCAGCCCGAGGATCGACAGCAGGAACGACGCGAAGATCACCTGCAGGCCGATGAGGATGAGCGTGGCGCCGACGAGGGCCGCGCGTTCGTTGCCCAGCTCGCCGAAGCCGTCGCCGATCCACGGCACGACGATGACGCCGACGATGACGACGCCGACCAGCAGCGTCGCGAACCCGAGCATCAGGCCGTGCTCGAGCCGGAAGCGGGCGCGCATCTTGTCGAACCAGGGGTCCTTCTCGCCCATGAAGTACGTGCCGTACGCGTGCGCGCACAGCCCGAGCGACAGGACCTGCGTGCCGGCGATCAGCAGCAGCGAGGCGCCGATCAGCGCGTGCATCTGCCAGTCGCGGCCGAACAGCTCGATCTGCGCCAGCACGAGCAGCGCGAGGATCAGGCCGAGGCCGAACAGCACCATGCCCGGGATGACGAACAGGTGCGTCGGCGAGTGGACGAGCAGGAACCGCAGGTGGCGCCAGCCGTCGCGGAAGCTCGACAGCTTCGACTCGCCCCCGCGCGGGTGGTACTCGATCGGGAACTCGGTGATGACGAGCTTCTCCTTGGAGGCCCGGATCACCATCTCGGAGGCGAACTCCATCCCGGTCGTGCGCAGGTCGAGGATCGGCAGGATGTCGCGGCGGAAGCCGCGCATGCCGCAGTGCGCGTCGGACACGCCGGTGCGGAAGAAGAGGTTGAGGATGCCGGTGAGCACCGGGTTGCCGACGTAGCGGTGCAGCCACGGCATCGCGCCCGGGTGGATGTTGTCCATCCGGTCGCCCATGACGAGCTGGGCGCCCTTGTCGAGCTCGGCGACGAACCGCGGGATCTCGTTGAAGTCGTAGGTGAGGTCGGCGTCGCCCATGACGATGTACTCGCCGCGGGCGGCGGCGAAGCCGGCCAGGTACGCGGACCCGTAGCCGCGGCGCGGCTCGTGCACCACGCGGGCGCCGGCGGCGGCGGCGAGCTCGGCGGAGCCGTCCTCGGAGTCGTTGTCGGCGACGACCACCTCGCCGGGGATGTTGTTGCGCTCCATCGCCTCGCGAGCGCGGCGCACGCACTCCTCGATGTTCTCGGCCTCGTTGAGGCACGGGATCACGACCGACACGAGCGGCGTCTGCAGCGCGTCGTCGGGCGACCGCTTCGCGGGTGTCTCGATGGTGCTCATCCGAATCCAGTCAACGCGCGACGACGCGGAATGTCGCGCGATATCCCCTGGGCGCGCCCGACACTGTAGTCGCTGGCGCGGCTAGCCTCCCGTCGCGTCGATGTCGCTCGAGCACGTCACGGCCGCGGAGGCGCCGGCCGGCTCGGCGCCGAGGGCCTCGGTCCGCGCCGCCGTCCGAGCCGTGCCGCGACCCCTCGCCGCGCTCCTGGCCGCCGCCACGGTCCTCTCGATCGCGTGGGCCCTGTTCACGCCTGCGCTGCAGGGGTCCGACGAGGTCGGCCACGCCGCCTACGTGCAGCACCTGGCCGAGACCGGCGACGGCCCCAGCGTCGGGCTCACCGCGGGCGGGACGCAGTCGCAGGAGCTCGAGTCGCTCATCCGCTGGCACAACCTGACGCCGCTGGCGGGCGTCGACACCGCGCGGCCCGGCTGGTCGGACGCCGAGCGCGCCGCGTGGGACCGCATCGAGGGCGACCTGCGCCGCGACGACGGCGCCGGCCCCAACCCCGTCGGCCAGAACCCGCCGCTCTACTACGCCTACGAGGCGGTCGCCTACCAGGTGACCAGCGGCTTCTCGCTGCCCACCCGCCTGCTGGCGATGCGCCTGGCCAACCTGCCGCTGCTGTGGATCACGATCGTCGCCGCCTGGCTGGCGATCGGCGAGCTGTTCCGCCGCCGGCCCGCGCCGCGCTTCGCCCAGACCATCGGGACCGGCGCGGTCGCGCTGCTGCCGATGGTCACGTTCATGTCCGGGGTCATCAACCCCGACACGATGCTCGCCGCGTGGTCGACGGCCGCGCTGGCGCTCGCCCTCGCCGGCCTGCGCCTGGGCCCGCGCCCCGCGGTCCTCGCCGGCCTCGGCGCGCTCGCCGGGCTGAGCGTGCTCACCCACGGCCGCGGCCTCGCGCTCGTCCCCGCCGTGGTCGCCGTCGGCGCGCTCGTGCTGTGGCGCGGACGCGGCGGGCCGGTGCCGGCCCGCGCCCGTGCGCTCGGCGCCGCCGGCGGCCTGGCGCTCATCGCCATCGGGCTGCTGGCCGCGACCGCGTACTCGAACGCGCACGCCGGCGACACGAGCTTCACCGGCGAGCTGACCGGCTCGAGCGAGAGCGGCCTCAACGACCTCGGCGGCTTCCTCGAGTACGTGTGGCAGTTCTACTTCTCGCCGATGACGAACATGACCCCCGCCCCCGGCGAGGGCCTGTTCGGCTACCGCCAGCTCTACGTCGAGCAGTTCCTGGCCGGCGCGTTCGCCTCGCTGGAGGTCCGCTTCCCCGACGCGGTCTACCGGCTGGTGCAGGTCCTCCAGGGCCTCGGGCTCGTGCTGCTGATCGGCGCGGTCGCCCGCTACTGGGAGGTCGTGCGCCGCCATCTCGCGCAGGTCTTCGTCCTCGCCGTCTTCCTCGTCTCGCTGCTGGCGCTGCTGCACCTCGCCGCCTGGCAGGACCTCAACGGGCCCGAGGCGGCGTCGCTGCTGGCCGGGCGCTACCTGCTGCCCGTGGTCGGCGTCCTCGGGGCGACCGTCGCGTTCCTCGTCCAGGTGCTGCCGCCGCGGGTGCGCGCCGGCCTGGGCGCCGGGATCCTCGCGCTGGCGGCCGCGCTGTCGGTCGGCGGCGTCGCGCTCACGGTGGTGCGCTTCCATGCGTAGGGTCGCGATCGTCGTGATGGCGGCGGTGCTGCTCGTCGCGGCGCTCGCGCTCGCGCGGCTGGCGGTGCGCGACCGCCCGGCGCTCGAGTACGTGGCGACCCCGCCCCCGATCGCGGAGGCGACCCCGATCGAGCTCGGCCGCGACGAGGCCGCCTGCCAGCGCGACGTCGTGCTGACCCCGCGGTCCCAGGTGATCCGCGTGTGGAGCGGGTCGCCGACCCCCGACGTGCCGCGCCTGCGCGTGACCGCCGAGGCGCGCGGCTGGTCGACGACGGCGCTGTCGCCCGAGCACACCGACCGGCCCGGAGGCGGCGGCGACGGCATCTACGACACGCGCATCGAGCCGCCGCCGCGCGAGGTGCTCGCGACCGTGTGCGTGGCGAGCGCGGACCCGGATCGGGCGGCGATCCTGGCCGGCTCGGAGGAGCCGCGCGTGAAGTCGCGCAGCGCCACCCGCGTCGACGGGCGGGAGATCGACGCGCGCATGGGCCTCGCCGTCCTCACCGGCGGCCCGCAGGCGCCGCTCGCCCACGCCCGCGAGGTGCTCGAGCGGACCGCCGCGTTCGCGCCCGCGCCGGTCGGCTGGCTGTCGCTCGGCCTGCTGCTCGTGGTCGTCGTGATCGCCGTCCCGGCCGCGGCCGTCTACGCGGTCCTGCGCGCGCTGCGCGAGGAGACCGGCACCTAGCCGGCCACTACCCTCCCCGCCCGCGATGCGCATCTGCCTCGTCTACGACTGCATCTACCCGCACACGATCGGCGGGGCGGAGCGCTGGTACCGCAACCTCGGCGAGCGGCTCGCCGAGGCCGGCCACGAGGTGACGTACCTGACGCGGCGCCAGTGGCCCAAGGGCGAGGACCCCGGCGTCCCGGGCGTGCGGGTCGTGCCGGTGACCGGCGAGATGGCGCTCTACACCGAGGGCGGGCGGCGGCGGATCGCGCCGCCGATCGTGTTCGGCCTCGGCGTCCTGTGGCACCTGCTGATCCACGGCCGCCGCTACGACATCGTGCACACGGCCGCGTTCCCCTACTTCAGCGTCATCGCCGCCGCGGCCGCCCGCCGCGTCCACGGCTTCTCGCTGTTCGT
Source organism: Capillimicrobium sp. (assembly GCA_035565675.1). GTDB lineage: Bacteria > Actinomycetota > Thermoleophilia > Solirubrobacterales > Solirubrobacteraceae > Capillimicrobium. The sequence goes on from DATMSA010000146.1 coordinate 19,636, forward strand.
CGACTGGCACGAGGTGTGGACGCGCTCCTACTGGACGGAGTACCTGGGCCGGCTGCAGGGCTTCGTCGGCTGGACCGTGCAGCGGCTGTGCCTGAAGATCCGCCAGCGCGCGTTCTGCTTCGCGCGGATGACCGCGGAGCGCTGCCGCGAGGAGGGCATCCGCGACCCGGTCACCGTCCTCAGCGGCCTCTACACCGGCTCGCACACCCAGAGCGAGGTGACCGAGTCGGTCCCGCTGGTGATGTTCGCCGGGCGCCACATCCCCGAGAAGCGCGTCCCCGACCTCGTGCCGGCGATCGAGCGCGCCCGCACGCGCCTGCCCGAGCTGCGCTGCGTGATCTTCGGCGACGGGCCCGAGCGCGGGAAGGTGCAGCGCCTCGTCGCCGAGCACGGCCTGGAGGACGTCATCGAGCTGCCCGGCTTCGTCGACGGCGAGCGCATCGACGCGACGATGGCCCACGCGCTGTGCATGGTGCTGCCGTCGCGCCGCGAGGGCTACGGGATGGTCGTCGTCGAGGCCGCCTCGTGGGGCACGCCGAGCGTCGTCGTCGCCGACCCCGACAACGCCGCGACCGAGCTCGTCGACGACGGCGAGAACGGGATCGTCGCCTCCTCCACCTCACCCGAGGACCTCGCGAACGCGATCCTCGAGATCCACGAGCAGGGCCGGGCGCTGCGCGAGTCGACCGCGAACTGGTTCCGGCGCAACGCGCCCCGCGTCGCGCTGGCGCGGTCGGTCGAGCAGGTCGCCGAGATCTACGCGCGCCGCCGATGAGGGTCAGCGTCCTCATCGGCGCCTATGACAGCGCGCCGACGCTGCGCCGGGCGATCGACGCGATCCTGGGCCAGACCGTCACCGATCTCGAGCTGATCGTCGTCGACGACGGCTCCTCCGACGACTCCGCCGCGATCGCGCGCGCGACCGGGGACCCGCGCGTGCGGGTGCTGGAGATGGGCCGCAACGTCGGCATCGCGCGCTCGCTGAACGCCGGCATCGAGGCGGCCCGGGCGCCGATCGTCGCCGTCCAGGACGCCGACGACCACTCCGAGCCGCACCGCCTGGAGCGCCAGCTCGAGGCGCTGCGCGCCTCGCCGGCGGTGGCCGTCGTCGGCAGCCGCATGCGCGAGGTCGACGCCGAGGGGCGCGAGCTCGCGCCGCGGACGTCGTTCGCCGCCGGCGACGTGCGGCCGGTGCTGATGCGCTTCAACCCGATCCCCAACGGCTGCGCCGCGTTCCGGCGCGACGCCGTCCTCGCCGTCGGCGGCTACGACGCGCGCTACCGCTACGCGACCGAGTACGACCTGTGGCTGCGGCTGGCCGAGCGCTGGGAGGTGCGCACGCTCGACGAGGTGCTCGCGACCCGGGTGATGGGCGGCACGAACGTGGCGGCCCGCGCCGAGCGCGCGCAGACGCGCGAGGCGATCGCGATCCGGCTGCGCGCGCTGCGCCGCCGCCGCACCCTGCGCGGCGCCGGCGGCCTGGCCGCGCCGCTGCTGTCGCTGGCCACGCCGACGGCGCTCAAGCGCGCGCGGCGGCGGCGCCTGGGCCAGGCGCCCTGAGCGGCCGCCCGATCGGGATTCCGCGCGGTGCCGTACGGGCAGACCGGGCCTGACCGATCTGCGAACGACGAAGGAGGCGCACGAACGATGACGTGGGGACTGGCGCTGCTGCGCTGGCTCGTCGGGGGCCTGTTCATGGCCCACGGAGCCCAGAAGCTGTTCGGCTCGTTCGGCGGCCACGGGCTCGAGGGCACCGGGCAGTTCTTCGAGGAGGGCCTCGAGATGGCGCCCGGCAGGCGCAACGCGCTGGCGGCCGGCGTCTCGGAGCTCGGCGGCGGCGCCGCGCTCGCGGCCGGGGTCGCGACGCCGCTGGCGGCGAGCGCGCTGACCGGCACGATGACGACCGCCATCTGGAAGGTCCACAGGGACAAGGGCTTCTTCACCAGCAACGGCGGCTGGGAGTTCAACGCGGTGCTGATCGCCGCGACGGCCGCGATCGTCGACGCCGGCCCGGGCGCGCTCGCCCTCGGCCGCCGCGAGGGCCACGGCTCGCTCGTGGCCCTGGCGTCGATCGGCGCCGGCGTCGCCGGCGCGTTCGGCGCGATGGAGCTGGCCAAGCGCGAGCACGCGAAGCTGCAGGAGGCCAAGCGGTCCGAGGGCGCTCAGGGCGACGGCGCCGGGCCGGGCGCGGGCGCGGCGGCCGGCGAGCCGGCGGCGACCTCGGCGTAGATCGCGCCCATCCGCTCCAGGAAGCGGTCGACCGAGAACTCGGAGGCGGCCCGTGCGCGGGCCGCCTCCGCCAGCCGGGCGCGCTCGGCGGGGTCGGCGGCCAGGCGGGCGAGCGCGGCGCGCAGCGCGGCCTCGTCGCCGGCCGGGACGACGATGCCCGCGTCGCCGACCGCCTCGGGGTTGCCGGGACCGTCGGAGACGACGCACGGCAGACCCGCGGCCATCGCCTCCAGCACGGCGAACGACAGGCCCTCGTGGCGCGACGGCATCACGAGCACGTCGGCGCCGGCGAGCAGGCGCTCGGGGTCGCGCCGGAAGCCGAGCATGCGCGCGCCGGCGGCGGCGAGCTCGTCGCGCTGCGGCCCGTCGCCGGCGACGAGCATCACCGTGTCCGGCACCCCGGCGGCGGCCCGCACGGCCAGCAGCGGGTCCTTGCGCGCCTCGAGCTGGCCGAGGTAGAGGACGGCGACCTGGCCGTCGGCGAGGCCGAGCTCGGCGCGGACGGCGTCGCGGTCGACGGGCGGCGGCGGGTCGACCGCGTTGTGGACGACCTCGAGGCGGCCGCGCGGACGCGAGCGCGCGGTCAGCTCGTCGCGCTCGGCCGCGCTCGTGCAGACGGTGACGTCGGCGGCGGCGCAGGCGGCGGCCAGCCAGCGGTCGACGACCGCGCCGCGCGGCCCGTGGGAGCGGCGCGAGAAGTGCAGCCCGTGGGTGGTCCACAGCGACGGGCCCGAGCGCAGCATCGGCACCGACAGCATCGCGGGCAGGTCGCCGTGCACGTCGACGACGTCGGCGGCGCGGGCGGCGCGCAGGATCGCGGGCCAGTTGCGCGGGATCGAGAGCGCGCCCTGCAGCGGGGTGCGGCCGGTCGACAGGCACACCCGGCGGTGGGCGGTGCCGGGCAGGCGCTCGAGCAGGTCGATGTGCGTCTCGGCGCCGCCGCCGGGGTGGGGCAGCACGTGGAGGATCCGCATCAGCGCCGCGCCTCCAGGCCGCGCAGCCACAGCTCCAGGTTCAGGGCTCGCCACAGGCCGGCATGGTCGCGCCAGCGGCCGGCGCGCGCGTCGGCGGCCAGCGCGTCGCGGTCGACGAGCCCGGCGGTGCGGGCGCCGTCGTCGAGCAGCACGTCGGTGGCGCGGCCGATCATCGCCGGGTCCTGCAGCCACCGCGCCTGGGGCGGCTCGAAGCCGACCTTCTCGCGGCGGGCGAGCACGGGCGCGGGCACGACGTCGCGCAGGGCGGCGCGCAGCACGGCCTTCGTCTCGCCGTCGCGGTAGAGCAGGTCCGCGGGCAGCGAGAGCGCGAACTCGGCCACGCGGCGGTCCAGGAACGGCAGGCGGACCTCGCGGGCGTGGGCCATCGAGTCGCGGTCGGCGTAGCGCAGCAGCTCGGGCAGGCGGGTGGCGAACGCCTGGCGCAGCAGCTCGCGGCGCAGCGGGTCGGGGCGCAGCGGCTCGCCCGCGCGGGCGGAGGGCAGCGGCGGCGCGCCCGCACCGGGCTCGGGCGGGCGGGTGGCGGCGGCGCCGGCGCGGGCGACGTCGGCGGTGGCGTACGGGGTGGCCAGGCGCTCGCGGTAGCGGCGGGCGAGCGGCTCGGGCAGGCGCTCGGCGCCGAGGGCGCGGGCGAGGGCGTCGCGCTCGGCCGGGTGGCCGAGGGCCCGCAGCCGGGCCGCCGGAGGCCGGCTGCGCAGCGCCCACCCGACGAGGGCCGGGTAGCCGGCGAACAGCTCGTCGGCGCCCTGCCCGTCGAGCATGACGGTGACGCCCGCCTCGCGGGCGGCCTGCGCGACCCGCCACTGGGCGTAGACCGAGGCGCTCGCGGTCGGCTCCTCCTGGTCGGCGACGAGCGTGTCGAGGTCGCGCGCGAGGTCCGCGGCGGTGGGCTCGACGGCGTGGTGCTCCACGACGCCGGCCGCGGTGGCGGTCAGGTGCGCGTACTCCCACTCGTCGCGCTCGAAGCCGGGGAAGCGGGCGGTGAACGCGTGGCGGCGGTGGTCGCCGGCGATCCGCGCGCTGAGGCCGACGACGCCCGACGAGTCGACGCCGCCGCTCAGCGAGGTGCCCACCGGGACGTCGGCGCGCAGGCGGCGGGTGATCGAGGCCAGCAGGAGGTCGCGGAGCTGGTCGGCGGCGGGCTCGAGCGCGGTCGGGGTCTCGATCCGGCGCGGCGTCCAGTAGCGGGCGAGCGCGACGTGGCCGTCGCGCACGCGCATGAGGTGGGAGCCGGGCAGGCGGCGCACGCCGGCGACGTACGTGTCGCCGCCGTGGGGCGCGGCGCCGAGCGCGAGGTACGGCGCGAGCGCGCGCTCGTCGGGGCGGGCGAGGTGCGGGGCGGCGGCCAGCAGCGCGCGGACGTCGGACGCGACGAGGAGGCGGGTGCCGTCGCGGGCGTACAGCAGCGGCTTCTCGCCGAACGGGTCGACGGCGGCGGTGAGCGTCTTCGTGGCCGCGTCCCAGATCGCGAACGCGAACATGCCGTCCAGGCGGGCCAGCGCGCCCTCGCCCCACTCGCGCCAGGCGTGCAGGAGCACCTCGCCGTCTCCCTCGGTGCGGAACTCGTGGCCGAGCGCGCGCAGCTCGTCGCGGCGCTCGCGGTAGTCGTAGATCTCGCCGTTGAAGACGAGGTGCAGGTCGCCGAGGTGCATCGGCTGCATCGAGCGCTCGTCGAGGTCGATGATCGCCAGCCGCCGGAACGCCAGGCCCGCGTCGGCGTCGTGCCAGGTCGCCTGCCCGTCGGGCCCGCGGTGCGCCAGGCGCGCGGCCATCGCCTCGAGGGTCGGCGTGTCGGGGGGCGGTCCGCCCACGATGGCCGCGATGCCGCACATTGGCGGCCTGAGGCTAGACGGGTCGCGCAACGCGCGAGCGAACGGGGCGGGCCGGCGGCTCAGCCGCGGCGCCGGAACAGCGGCGCGGCCGCGCGGGCCATCGAGCGCGCGCGCTCGCCGAGCGTGTCGCCCGCGTAGGGCTCCGGGCTGATCGCGGCGTCCAGGACCGCCACCGGGACGCGGCGGCCGCGCTGGATCGCGCGGCGCTTGCGCAGGGTCGCGGGCAGCATCGCCACGACCTGGACCAGCGCGCGCAGGTGCCCCGGCAGGACGCCGTCGCGCACCGACGCGACCAGCCAGCCCGCGTGGTGCAGCGCGATCTTCGGCCAGTGCAGCCAGAGCGCCCGGGCCGGGTAGTCCTTGATCACCAGCAGGAGCTGGTTGCGGCGCTGGAGCATCCCGAAGAAGGCCGCGTTGCGGTTCGTCGTCGCGCCGCCGACGTGGTGGACGACCGCCGACGGCTCGTAGCGGGCCGTCCACCCGCGCAGCCGCGCGCGAAAGCCCCAGTCGATGTCCTCGAGGTAGGCGAAGAAGTCGCCGTCGAACGCGCCCACGTCGGCGAACGCCTCCATCCGGTAGACGGCCGCGCCGCCGCAGGCGCTGAACACCTCGCCGGGCTGGTCGTACTGGCCCTCGTCGACCTCGCCGTACCCGCGCCGGGTCGCCGCGCTGGACCACAGGAACGCGTCGCCGGCGCCGTCCAGGCGCGACGGGTCGCGCACCGAGCGCATCTTGCCCGCCGCCGACGCGGCCTCCGGGTGCGCGTCGAGCACGTCGACGAGCGTGCGCAGGTAGCCGGGCTCCAGCTCCAGGTCGTTGTTGAGCAGCGCCAGGTACTCGCTGCCGTCGGCCAGCTCGACGGCCCGGTTGAACGACCGCGCCACGCCCAGGTTCTGCGGGTTGCGCACGACCTCGACCCGTCCCGCGTACTCGCGCTCGACCCACTCGGGCGAGCCGTCCGTGGAGCCGTCGTCGAGCACGATCAGGCGCGCGCCCGGGTCCTGGTCGACCAGGGTCGGCAGCATCCGCTCCAGGAGCGCGCGGCCGTCGAGGTTGAGCACGACGGCGGTCAGGCGCGGCGCGGCGCTCATCGGTCGACGATCAGCACGGCGCGGTAGCAGTCGCCGCGGTTGAGGTGGCGCAGGGCGCGGAACAGCAGCCGCGCGGTCGGCGTCGTGTGGATGCCGGCCGCGCGCGTCCACGGATAGCCCCACTCGACGCTGAACAGGAGCTGCTGCAGCTTCCACGCGGGCGCCCAGGCGTGGCGGCGCACCACCACCCGGCGCGGCCCCAGCGAGGCGGCCTGGCGCGCGATCGGCTCGGCCTCGGGCAGCCCGTTCTCGAGGTGCTCGACCGCCCACGGGTGGTCGCGGCCGTGGCGGCGGCGATAGGCGGCGTTCAGCCACGCGTCGAGGCGCTCGGCCGTCGCGCCGGCCGGGAACGTGACGACGAGCCGCCCGCCCGGGCGCAGCACGCGCAGCATCTCGCGCAGCGCCGGCTCGCGCACGTCGGCGGGGAGGTGCTCCATCATCTCCAGGCTCAGCACGACGTCGTAGGAGGCGTCGGGGAACGGCAGCGCGGTCGCCGTCCCCTCGACGCGCTCCAGGCGCGGGTTGGCCTTGTCGCCGGTGCGCTCGAACGCGCTGTCGACCCCCGTGACCGGGTGGTCGAGGAACTCGGTGATGCCCGCGGCCCCGGAGCCGATCTCGGCGATGCGCAGGTCGTCGCGCCAGACGTCGCGGAGCTGGTCGATCACCATCGCGTACCGCAGCGCGGGATCGATGTTCCAGGGCGTGATGTCGAAGCGCTCCGGGACCACGGGCGCCCGAGGCTAGCCGTCGCCGAACGTCACCCCGAAGCGCTCCTGCAGCCCGGGGACCGAGGCGAAGTCGAACTCCAGCCCGTAGCGGACGCCCAGCTCGGCCAGGCGCTCGGGCTCCGGCGGGCTGCCGTCGACCATGTCGACGAGCTCGTCGAAGAAGTCCTCGAAGCCGCCCGGGGCGATGATCTCGAGGATCCGGCAGGGCTCGTCACCGGCGTTCCAGAACGTGTGCCACTGGTCGCGCGGCTTGAACACCAGGTCGCCGGCCTGGGCGTAGACGACCTCGTCGCCCAGGAGCGCGCCCATCCGGCCCTCGAGCACGAACGAGTACTCGTCCTCGCGGCTGTGGCGGTGCAGCGGCGCCGCCAGGCGGCGAGGAGGCAGCGGGTGCTCGACGAGCGAGAAGGCGCCGGCGGGCGTCTCCTCGGCGTCGATCATGAAGCGGACGCCGATCGAGCCGAGGCTGCCGGCCTTGCCGTCGCGCGGGCCGACGATCCTCGGAGCGGGCTGGGTCTGCATGGGAACCACCTTTCGTTGAACAGCTTGTTTACCGAACGGCGCGCACGCTACAGTTCGATGAACGCCATGTCAACCCAAAAACGTCGCTACGAGATGAAGGCCCGCGCCGAGGCGCAGGAGGCGACCCGCGCGCGGATCGCCGCCGCGGCCGCCGAGCTGCACGAGGAGGTGGGAGTCGCCAAGACGACGGTCTCCGACATCGCGCGACGCGCGGGCGTGCAGCGGCTGACCGTCTACAACCACTTCCCCGGGCTCGACGAGCTGCTGCCGGCGTGCACGGCCCACTGGCTCGTGCAGCACCCGCTGCCGGACCTGGAGCCGGCGATGGCGATCGCCGACCCGGCCGACCGGCTGCGCGCGGTCCTCACCGCGCTCTACGGCTGGTACCGCGAGACCGCGCCGATGCAGCGCCGCGTCCACGGGGAGCGGTCGACGGTGCCCGAGCTCGACGCCTGGCTGGCGCGCTCCAGCGACGCGATGCTCTCCGGCCTCGCCGACGCGCTGGCCCAGGGCTTCGACGGCGCCGAGGCCCGCGCGCTCACCGGCCTCGCCCTCGAGTTCTGGACCTGGTCGCGCCTGGACGCCGAGGGCCTCGACGACGCGCAGGCCGCCGCCACGATGACCGGCGCCGTCGCCCGCTGCGGCTGACGCTCACCAGATCGTCTGGAACAGGAGCTGCACGGCCAGCGCCTGCGCGGCGAGCGCGCCCAGCACCCAGCGCAGCCGCCCGCGCGCGAGCGGCAGCACGGTCGCCGCGCCCACGCAGGCCAGCGGCACGTAGAACAGCCAGATGCGCTCGACCTCGGCCTTGGTGAAGCCCAGCAGCGCCGAGATCGCGATGACGACCGCCAGCGCCAGCGCGCCGGTGTCGCGCCGCGCGACCGCGATCAGCCACGCGCCCGCGGTCGGCAGCCCCATCATCACCGCCCACGCGACCGGCGAGCCGATCCACCAGTACGCGTACGGGCGCACCCGGGCCAGCGAGCGGTCGTACAGGTCCGACGTCTCCCGGAACGTGCCGATCGGGTCGTAGCCGTAGGCCGCCGCGAGCGCGCCGTTGAGCGCCAGGAACGGGATCGCGCACGCGACCGCGAGCACCGCGGCGACCCGCAGCCCCTCGCGCCGCCACGCCACGAGCACGGCGAACGCGCCGATCGCCAGCAGCGACCAGGCGCTGAACGCGCCGACCGCCAGCAGCACCGTGCCGGCGCCGCGCCACCACCACGAGCGGCGCACGAGCAGCGCGGCGGTGGCGGTCCCCAGCGCGGCGAACACGGCGTCGGCCGAGGTCATGCCGATCAGCAGCAGCGACGGCGCGGCGGCGGCCAGCAGGCCGGCCAGCCGCGCCCGCTCCGCCGCGACGTCGAGGCCGCGGGCCAGCGCGTACGTCAGCGGGCCCGTGAGGACCGTGGCGACGATGCACATCGCCGCGAAGCGCGGCGCGGTCGTGATGCCGGTCCACTCGATGAACAGCATCAGCCCCGGCGGGTGGCCGCCGACGTTGATCGGCAGCGCCGGGACCATCTCCGCGAAGCGGTCCAGGAAGAACCGCTCGCCGTACTGCAGCGCGGGCAGGCCCGGCAGGTACTCGTTCTTGGCCTCGAACGACCCGCCGGGGCCGAGGTCGAACACGGCGTCCCAGCCGTAGGTCCCCTGGCGGGCGGCGTTGAGCGTCAGGCCGGCCGCCGTCGTGAGCAGCACGAGCCCCCCGAGGTACAGCCACAGCGGTCCGCGCAGCAGCGCCGGGCCGAGCACGATCAGCGCGCCCAGCGCGGCGACGGCGGCGAGCGCCCACGGCGGGTCGATCCGCGGCAGCCAGGCGACGACGAACGGCGACGTCGCGGTCCCCATCGAGTGGCCCCACGCCCGCACCCCGACGCCGACGGCGGTGACCACCACCGCGACGGCGCCCGCGACCCACAGCAGGCGACGCTCGCTCGCGCTCACGGGCGCCACGCTATGCGACGCTTGCGCCATGCGCCGCCTCGCCTGCCTCGCGATCGCTGCGGCCGCGCTGGGCGGCTGCGGGTCGGCCACGGTGGCCGAGCTCCCGCCCGCGGCCGGCCCGGCCCGCGCGCCCGCGCCCACGCAGGCGCCCGCCGGACGGGTCGTCCCCGTCGACGCCGCGCCCGCCCCGATCGCCGCCGCGCTGCGCGCCGCCACCACGCCGCGCGAGACGACCACCGGCGACGGGAAGCTGACCGCCGTCGTGGACGCCCGCGCGCGCACGCTGGAGCTGCGCGACCCGGCGACCGGGCGCCTCGTCGCATCCGCGCCCGCCGGCGTCGGGCCCACCCACGTCGCCGCGCTCGGCAACCGGCTGTACGTGACCGACACCGCCGGCGGCGCGCTGCTGATCTTCCACGTCTCGCCCGACCGCGAGCTGACGCTCACCCGCCGCGTGTTCCTGCCCGGCTCCCCGTTCGGCATCGCCGTCGACCCGCAGCGCGGGCTGCTGTGGGTGACGCTCACCGCCCGCAACGAGCTCGTCGGCCTGACCGCCGATCACCAGGCGCGCCCTCTCCTGCGCCGGCCGACCGTCCGCCGGCCCGTCGCCGTCGCCGTCGTCTCAGGCACCGTCGCCGTCGCCGGGCGCGACGACCGGGTCGCGCAGCTGCTGACGGAGCAGGAGACGCAGCCCGAGGACGACGGCTGACGCCACCCACACGGCGGCGACGATCGCCAGCCACCGCTCCAGGTAGCCGCTGGGCTCGATGCCGCTGACGAACCGCAGGTTGCCGTCCGCCCTGCCGCTGATCAGCGGGAAGTAGACGAGCAGCAGCAGGCCGCTGACGACGGCCGGGACGCGAATGTGGTTGACGGCGGGCAGGCCCGCGACGCGGACGCGCTGGGCCAGGCGGTCCAGCGCCGAGTAGGCCGGGATCAGGATCAGGTCCTGGGCGATCAGCGCGGCGGCGAACCACACGACGACGTTGCGCGCGTTGCGCAGGTCGAGCACGTGGAGGATCGCCCACAGCGCCAGCCCGAACGCGGCGAGGTGGACGAGCAGGTGGACCGGCGAGGCCCCGTAGCGGCGGGCGAGCGCGCGCATGTCAGGCGGCGAAGGTCATCGTCGACACCCACTTCGTGGCGTGCACGCCCGGCAGCGCCGGCACGACGATCCGCGCCGGGAAGCCGTGGTCCAACGACAGGTCCACCCCGTTGACGCGCAGCGCCAGCAGCGACGGCTCCGCGCTGAACTGGCGGTGCGAGAGCGTGGCGGCGCGCAGCACGCCGCGCGGCTGCAGCGACTCGACGAGCACGTCGCCGGCATCGCCCGCCCCGACCAGCTCCGCGAGCGCGGCGAGCGGGACGCCCTCCCACTCCTGGGTCGTCGTCCACCCCTCGACGCAGGCGATCGGCAACGTCTCGGTGCGCTGGTCGAGCGCGAGCAGCTCGTCGCGGCTCAGCTCGCGGCGCGCGTCGCCGTGCACGAGCAGCAGCCGCCAGCCGGGCCCGGTCAGCGCGGGGTCCACCCGCGCCGCGGCCGCCGTCTTGTTGACCGGGAAGCCGTTCGGCCCGGGCCGGGTCGCGCGCCGCGGCGCCAGCAGCGCGGTGGCGCGCAGCGGGCCGCCGATCGTCTCGCCGACGTTGGCCAGCAGCACCGCCGCCGACCCGGCGCCGACGAGACCGAGCAGGCCGCGGCGGGTGATCGTCGGCTCCGCGGCGTGGGCCGGCGGCGTCCCCGGACGATCGCGCCAGGCGCGGCGCATCGTCGGCAGCTTCACCACCACGTGCGCGACGAGCGCGGCGACGAACACGACCGCGCCGTAGTAGTGGGCGACGACGAAGTTGAAGCCCCACGGGTACCAGTTCTGCATGTTCGTCACGCCCGTGACGAGCTCGAAGAGCGCGCTGCCCACGAGAAGCGCGATCGACAGCCGCTCGACCAGCGCCGCCGGCGATCGGGCCGGCGGCCAGGCGAAGAGCTTCGGGACGACCGACCACAGCTTGGCCAGCAGCAGCGGGACGACCGCGAGGCCGGCGTTCACGTGCAGCCCCTGGGTGAGCGCGTACAGCCACGGCGGCGAGGTCGGCCACCCGAACGTGAGCGGCAGGGCGACGGGGACGATCGCGTTGCCGCCCAGCGACGGCTCGTAGGCGGCCTCCGACAGGAACCCGGTGACGGCGACGACGACCACGCCGGGCAGCAGCAGCGCGCCGAGGAGCGTCGTCAGCCACGGACCGCGCAGGGGCGAGCGCCAGAACGTGGGCCGGAACGGTCCCGGCGGCGTCCTCATGCCAGCTCGGCGAACCAGCGGCCGGAGTGGCACCAGGCGTCGACGCGGCGCAGCCCGACCGCGCGCGCGAGCTCGGTGAGCCCGTCGAGCCCGACGAGGGCCCACGGGAACGCGACGCTGCGGTCGCGGTCGTCCTCCAGGCGCAGGCGCGCGATCCGCGTCGGCGCGCCCGGCGGCCCGACCTCGACGAGCGCGCGGCCGGTCGGCGCCAGCAGCTCGCGCACGCGGCGCAGCAGCCGCATCGGGCAGCCGCCGATGCCGACGCTGCCGTCGAGCAGCAGCGCCGCGCCCCAGGCGCCCGCGGGCAGGAGGTCGTCGAACACCGAGCACTCGACGACGTGCGCGCCGCGGCTGCGGGCGACGCGCACCGCCGGCGGCGACGCGTCGACGCCCAGCGCGAACACGCCGCGCGCGACGAGCGCGCGCACGTGGCGGCCCGGCCCGCAGCCCACGTCGAGGACCGGGCCGCAGGCGCGGTCCAGCACGGCGCGGTCGGCGGCGGTGACCGGGCCCAGCCAGCGCGCGACGTCCAGCGGCAGCGCCGGGCCGTCCTCGGCGCGCACGTTCAGCGCCCCGCCGGCCAGCGCCCGCTCGTACAGCGCGTCGGGCGCGGTGGGCGTCATCCGATCCCCAGCCCGCCGAGCGTCCGCGCGAACCGCGTCCGCGGCGCGGCCGCGCCGACCGCGCGCGCGTCGGCGATCGTGTCGACGTCGTGCAGCTCGTCGACCTCGGCGAACGGGACGCGCAGCCGCCGCAGGCGCTCGCGCTGGGCGGCGAGCGTGTGCGGGGCGCTCATCGGCACGCCGTGCAGCGCCCGGGCCGGGTCGACGCCCCTGAGGCCGATGCACCAGTAGCCGCCGTCGGCCGCCGGCCCGAGCACCGCGGCGTGCTCGTCGAGGGCGCTGAGCGCGCGGTCGAGCTGGGCGGGCGTGACCTGCGGCGTGTCCATGCCGACGATCAGCGCGGGGCCGGCGAGGTCGGCGAACGCGGCGGCCAGGCGCTCGTCGAGGCCGCCCCCGCGCTGGGCGACGACCCGCTCGCCGTCCAGCCACGGGCCGGCGTCGCCGTCGAGCACCACCGCGCGCCGCGCCGCCGGCCGCGCCCGCGCCATCGCGTCGAGCGTGTCGCGCAGCGCCGCCTCGGCCAGTGCCGCCGCCTGCCCCGGCGTGCACGGCGGGCACAGCCGCGTCTTCACGCGGCCGGGCACCGGCGCCTTGGCGATGACGGCCAGCGTGCTCACGACAGCACCTCGGCCATGTCCTTCACGGTCCGCAGCGTCCCGCGCACGGTGCCGGTCACCTTCGAGCGGCCGGTGCGCTCGCGGTAGTCGACCGGGACCTCGGCGACGCGCCACCCGGCGCGGTGGGCGCGCACGACCATCTCCAGCGGCCAGCCGAAGCGGCGGTCCGCGATCCCGAGCGCCAGCAGCCCGGTGCGCGTGGCGGCGCGCATCGGGCCGAGGTCGCGCAGGCGCGGACCGCCGCGTCGGGCGACCTCCCGCATCAGCAGCCGGTTGCCCAGCCGCGCGTGCAGCGGCCAGGCGCCGCGCTGCGCCCGGCGCTCGCCGAGCATCAGGTCGGCGTCGCCGGCCAGGACCGGGTCGACGACGCGCGGAAGCTGGCGCGGATCGAGCGAGCCGTCCGCGTCGAGGAAGCAGACGACGTCGGCGGTCGCCGCGGCCAGGCCGGCGTGGCAGGCCGAGCCGAAGCCGCGCCGCGGCTCGTCGACCACGTCGGCGCCGTGCGCGCGGGCCACGTCGCCGGAGCCGTCGGTGGAGCCGTTGTCGACGACGATGGGCCGGTAGCCGGCCGGCATCCGGCCCAGCACCCACGGCAGCGCCTGCGCCTCGTCGAGGACCGGCAGGACGACGTCGATCGCCATGCCTCACTTGGTACCCGGCCGTCCCGCTCCCGTGGGGCGCTCGCGGCCCCCTGTAAGCGAACCGTTCGATCTGCGGCGCGTATCGTCGGGACCGATGGACGGACCGGTCCTCGTCACCGGCGGCGCCGGCTTCGTCGGCTCCCACGTCGCCGACGCCCTGCTGGAGGCGGGGGTCGCCGTGCGGATCGTCGACGCGCTGCTGCCGGGCGCCCACGACGGCCCGCCGCCGTGGCTGCCGCCGGGCGCCGAGGTGGTGTGGGGCGACCTGCGCGACCCCGACGTCGCCCGCCGCGCGGTCGCCGGCGTCGGCGCGGTGAGCCACCAGGCGTCGATGGTCGGCCTCGGCGTCGACGTGCGCGACGTCGACGCCTACGTCGCCCACAACGACCTGGCGACCGCGGTGCTGCTGCGGGCGCTGGCCGAGCGCGCGTTCCGCGGGCGGGTCGTGCTCGCCTCGAGCATGGTCGTCTACGGCGAGGGCCGCTACCGCTGCGCCGAGCACGGCCTCGTCGCGCCGCCGCCGCGCGCGCTCGGCGACCTGCGCGCCGGGCGCTTCGAGCCGCGCTGCCCGGCGTGCGGACGCGACCTGGCGCCCGAGGCGGTGCCCGAGGACGCGCCACCGGACCCGCGCAACGTCT
>DATMSA010000147.1:0-50583 GCA_035565675.1 Capillimicrobium sp.
GCGACCGGGCGTTGTGGCGCTCGATCACCACGCCGCCCCAGTCGCGCAGGCCCAGCCGGCGCACCGCCGGGTCGCTGCCGCGCGTCCCGCCGAACCCCACCAGGAACAGCCGCGCGGCCGCCTCCTCCTCGGACACGGGCAGCGTCGCGACGACCGCACGCGTCCGCGGCTCGTCCGACGAGCCGCCCCCGCGCGTGCCCAGCGCGAGCCCGGCGCCGGCGGCCGCCGCCACCAGCACGGCCGCCGCGGTCGCCAGCCGCTGACGCCACGCGCGACTCACCGAGTACCTTGGACGATCGTCATGTCAGGAACCGTGGTCATGAAGTTCGGCGGCACCTCGGTCGCCGACGCGGAGCGCATCAAGCGCGCCGCCCGTCGCATCGTCGCCAAGCGCGAGGAGGGCCTGCGCGTCGTCGCCGTCCTCAGCGCCCGCGGCAAGACCACGGACGAGCTGATCGAGTGGGCGCAGGAGATCTCCCCGCACCCCGATCCGCGCGAGATGGACATGTTGCTCTCCACGGGTGAGCGGCAGTCTTGCGCGTTGTGCGCGATGGCGATCAACGACCTCGGCCACCGCGCGATCAGCCTCACCGGCAGCCAGGCCGGGATCGTCACCGACACGTCGCACACGAAGGCGCGGATCCTCGAGGTGCGCGCCGACCGCATCCGCGACGCCCTCGACGACGAGCGCATCGTCCTCGTCGCCGGCTTCCAGGGCGTCAGCACCGCCAAGGACGTGACGACGCTCGGGCGCGGCGGCTCCGACACCACCGCGGTCGCGCTCGCCGCCGCCATCGAGGCCGACGAGTGCGAGATCTACACCGACGTCGCCGGCGTGTTCAGCGCCGACCCGCGGATCGTGCCCGACGCCCGCAAGCTGCCGATGGTGTCGTTCGAGGAGATGCTGGAGATGTCGGCCTCCGGCGCCGGCGTGCTGCAGCTCCGGTCGGTCGAGTACGCCCGCAACCACGGCGTGCGCATCCACTGCCGATCGAGCTTCGACGACGCGCCCGGTACCGTTGTCGTCGGAGAGGACGTCACCATGGAGCACCCCCTCATCACCGCCGTCACCCACTCCACCGGTGAGGCCCGCGTCACGCTCACCGGCGTGCCCGACACGCCCGGCGTCGCCGGCCGCCTGACCACCGTCCTGGCCCAGGCGAACGTGAACGTCGACATGATCGTCCAGAACGAGCCGCTGGCCGAGGACGCGGGCGCGGACCTGTCGTTCACGGTCCCGCGCGACGACCTCCACACCGCCAGGACGGCGCTCGAGCCGCTCGCCGCCGAGCTGGGCATCGGCGTCCACGCCGACGAGTCGATGGGCAAGGTCTCCGTCGTCGGCGCCGGGATGAAGACCCATCCGGGCGTCGCCGCCCAGGTCTTCACCGTCCTCGGCGATGCGGGTATCAACATCGAGATGATCTCCACCTCTCCGATCCGCATCTCGTGCGTCGTGCCGAGCGAGAAGGTGCCCGACGCGGTCCGCGCGCTGCACAGCCACTTCGAGCTCAGCGGGCCGGACACGATCCGCCCGGAGCAGCCGTTCGGGGAGTTCGCGTCATGAGGGTCGCCGTCGTCGGAGCCACCGGAGCCGTCGGGACCGTCATGCGCCGCCTGCTGCGCGAGCGCCGGTTCCCGGCCGACGAGATCGTCCTGTTCGCGTCCGAGCGCTCGGCCGGCAAGGTCGTCGACGGGCTCACCGTGCAGCCGCTGCGCGACGACACCGTCACCGGGTTCGACGTCGCGCTGCTCAGCGCCGGCGGGTCGACCTCGAAGGCGTGGGCCGAGAAGTTCGCCGCCGGCGGCGCGGTCGTCGTCGACAACTCCAGCGCCTGGCGCATGGACCCCGACGTGCCGCTGATCGTCTCGGAGGTCAACCCCGACGCGGTCGAGGACGCGCGCAAGGGCATCATCGCCAACCCGAACTGCACGACGATGGTCGTGATGCTGCCGGCCAAGGCGCTGCACGACCGCTTCGGCCTCACCGGGATGGTGGCCACGAGCTTCCAGGCCGCGGGCGGCGCCGGGCAGAAGGGCATCGACGAGCTCGCCGGCCAGGTCGAGCCGCTGGCCGCCGACGTCGAGCAGCTCGTGAAGGACGGCGCGACGGCGGCCCGCAAGGTCGAGCACAGCGTCCACGCCAACACGCTCGCGTTCAACGTCGTGCCGCTCCTGGGGACCCTGAACGACCAGGGCTACACCGACGAGGAGATGAAGCTCCAGAACGAGTCGCGCAAGATCCTGTCGCTCCCCGACCTGCCGGTCACGCCGACGTGCGTGCGCGTGCCGGTGATGGTGGGCCACTCGATCGCGGTGCGCGCCACCTTCGAGCAGGAGCCCGAGCTCGACCAGGCGCTCGAGGCGCTGCGCAGCTTCCCGAACCTCGTCGTCGAGGAGGCGCCGACGCCGCTCGAGTACGCCGGCCGCGACGAGACCGCCGTCGGGCGCGTCCGCCGCGACCTGGCCGACCCGCACGTGCTCAACTTCTTCGTCGTCGGCGACAACCTGCTCAAGGGCGCGGCGCTCAACACGGTGCAGATCGCCGAGCTGGTCGTCGACCGCGGCCTGGTCGGCAGCGCGGCGCCCGCGGCCTAGCTGCCCTCCTCCTCGGGGACGGTGGCGGTGAACCCGCCGTCGTCGTCGGTGAGCGTGACGATCACGCGCACCTTGTCGCCGTTGGGCGCGGTCAGCTCGCAGTCGAACTCGTTTCCCTGCTCGACCTCCTGGCCTTCGGGGCACGAGACCGACACCTGCGCGGGGTCGACGCCGGCCTGCTGGGAGAGCTGGGTGCCGAGCGTCTCCTGCAGGTCCTCGTGGTCGATGGTCTTGTCGCCGCAGGCCGCCACGCCGAGCGCGACCGCGACGCCGGCGATCGCCGGCAGGATGAGAGTGGGGCGCATGGCGGTCGGCCTACCCCGAGGGCTCACGACGAACGCGGGCGGAAGCGCGCCTCCAGCGCGGCCGCCTCGGCGAGCACCTCGGGGTCGAGGGTCGCCTCGCGCAGCGGCGCGCGCGCCGCGTAGGCGGCGATCAGGGCGTCCTCGACCGCGTCGAGGCCGGCGCCCGGCGCCTCGTCGGCCACCGCGCCCGTCACCTGCGGGTCGACGGGCAGGCCGAGGGCCGCGTACAGCTCCTCGACGACCGCGGCCACCCGGGCCGCGTCGCTGACGACGAGCACCGTCCCCACGTAGGCGCCGCCGCGCACCACCCGCTGGGCGGTGCCGCTCAGCTTCACCGCGCCGCGCGCGCTGACGCTGAAGTCGCCGGGGCAGTACTCGCCGGCGACCGCCCCGACGCGCGCGTCGACGCCCAGCGACCGCAGCGCCGCCGCGACCGTCTCGGCGGTGGTCTCGTAGCGGCGGTTGATGTGCAGGCCGGCCTCGTCGTCGCGCAGCGCCTCGCCGATCGTCAGCACGCCCTCGTGGTAGACGGCCGCGCGCCCGCCGGCCAGCCGCTCGAAGGGCTCGTAGCCCAGCTCCCGCGCCTTCGCCACCGCGGCCGCGAAGCCCGGCTGCAGGGCGTCCATGCGCCCGAACGCGACCGACGGCGCGTGGCGCACCAGGCGCAGCGCCGGCTCGTGCTCCCCGCGGACCACCCGGGTGAGGAGCACGGACGAGACCGCCATGTCGAAGGCGGGCCGGTCGGGGTGGGACTCGCGCAGGAGGAGCAGGCGGCGGAGGGTAGTCAGACGGGCTGGCCCGCCAGCACCCGCCGGTGCAGCGCGGGTCTGCACGAGCAGGGTGTCGGAGAGCCGTCCCGTCTGGCGCACGCCGCGCCCGGTGGTGTGGACGGCCACGCGCAGGCCGTGCTCGGCCGCGTGCCGGACGACCGCCTGCACCTCCTCGACGCTGGTGGGGACGGCCACCGCCGCGGGCCGCTCGCCCTCGGGCACGTCCGCCTGCGGATGGGCGCGGAAGGCGTCGGCGCCCGTCAGGAGGATCGCCTCGATCGTTCGCATGGCGCCATCCTGGCGGCGCCCGCTTGCCGCCCGCTTGCCGAACGCGCGGAGGGGGCCCGCTCGGGCCCCCTCCGGTGCACACATGCCGTACCCCTGGCTTGCCTGTCGACGAATCTCGTGCGGCCCGCTGCATGATGCTGTCGGCGCGGCCGCCGTTCTTCCCCCCTGCGGGGTGATCTTGGGGTGAGGACGGGGGAGGAGACGGGGGAAATGGGACTCACCCGTCCCCGCCCCACTGCCGATACAACGTCCGGATGCCCGCCACCGTCGCGCTCGCCCGCTTCGAGGACCTGATCGCCCGCGGCCTCGTGGCGCTGATCGACGAGGATCCGAACCTCGAGGTCGTCGCCTCGGACCTGGACGCGGCCCGCCTGCGCTCGGTGCTGGCACGCCGGCAGCCCGACGTGGCGCTGCTCAACTACGGCTCGCTGCGCACGCCGTTCGAGGTCCACGAGCTGCACGTCGCCCATCCCCGCACGCGCCTCGTGGTCCTCGCCAGCCGCCCGACGGCGGCCGAGGCCAACCAGATGCTCACGTTCGGCGCGACCGCCTGCCTGGCCAAGGACACCCAGGCCCGCGACGTCCTCAACGCGATCCACCTCGCCTCGCGCGGGCTGCAGGTGCTGCCCCGCGCCCGCGACGGCGTGATCGGCGGGGCGCCGACCGGGCCGGAGCCGCTCACCGTGCGCGAGGCGGAGGTGCTGGCGCTGCTGCAGGAGGGGCGCACGAACGCCGAGATCGCGCTCGCGCTCCAGGTGGGCGTCGAGACCGTCCGCACCCACGCGCGCAACATCTACCGCAAGCTCGGCGTCACCTCGCGCCGGGAGCTGACGCGGCCAGCCTGAGCGGCTGGCCGCGCTGATGCGGGCGGCGTCGGGCTCAGCCGCCGACGCCGGCGACCACGGACGTCGACCAGTCGACGACCGCGGTGGGCTTCACGACGTGGCGCTGCAGGCCCAGCTCCTTGGGCGACAGGCCCAGGGCGAGGCCGACGAGCTGGGGCAGGTGCAGCACCGGCATGCCGATGTCGCGCCCGACCGTCTTCTCGGCCAGCGGCTGCTGCAGGTCCAGGTTCAGGTGGCACAGCGGGCACGGCGTGACGACGCAGTCGGCCTCGGCGTCCTTGGCGTCGGCCATGTGCGTGCCGGCCTGGCGCAGCGACGCCTCCTGGTTCATCGTGATGATCGGGAAGCCGCAGCACTTGTGCATGCCGGCGTACTCGATCACCGTGCCGCCGAGCGCCTCGATGACCTGCGACAGGTACGTGTCGCGCGGCAGGTCCGCGTCGATGCCCAGGCGGTCCTCCGGGCGCACGATGTAGCAGCCGTAGAACGGGCCGACCTTCAGGTCCGTCAGCGGGCGCGTGACCTTCGACTTCAGCGTCTCCAGGCCGATCTCCTCGACCAGCAGCCACAGGAAGTTCTTGTTCGTCAGGCCCTTCTCGTAGACGAGCCCCTCGTCGGCGAGCGTCTCGTTGATGATCGCCCGGTACTCGGCGTTGGCGTCCAGGCGCTCCTGGCACTCGGTCTGCGCGCCCTGGCACGTCGAGCAGATGTTCATCATCAGCTCGCCGTCGGTCTGCTGGGCGAGCGCGAACGTGCGCGCGTTGAGCGTGTCGGCCAGCTCCTGGCTGTGCTCGGCGATCACGCCGGCGCCGCAGCAGGACGCGCGGTCGAGCTCGATGAGCTCCAGGTCCAGCAGCGGGGCGACCTTCGCCATCGATCCATGGAGCTCGGGGGTGAAGCCGCGGCTGACGCAGCCGGGCCAGTAGGCGACCTTCATCGAGTGGGGCTCCCTTCGGGCGACTGGCCGGGCTGGCCCGGCTCCGCGCCGTGCTGGCCATTGCCCGCGGCCGCGACGGCGGGCGTCGCTGCGCCCTCGTCGTCCTCGTCGTAGCCGGTGATGTAGAGGTTCAGCTCGAGCCGCTCGGGGCGGTTCTCGACCTTGTCGTAGATCTTCTTGACGGCCTTCAGGTCCTGGCTGGGCAGCTTGTGGCCCAGCAGCGCGAGCTTCGGGCTGACCTTGCCGCGCAGCACCGCCTTCGTGATGACGGGCAGCGACTGCAGCAGCACCTGTCCGGCGGCCGGGTGGAACTTGCCGAACCAGGAGTTGCCGCCGAAGGAGCGTGGCAGCAGCTCCGCCTCGTGCAGGAGGCCGTAGTCCTTGATCAGCGTCACGAACGACACCTCGTGGCGCTCGCCGTTGTTGCGGTCGACGATGTGGTGGTCGCCGGTCGCGCGGCGGCGCAGGCGCATGATCTGGCTCATCGGCGCGACGCCCTTCGGGCACGCGTCGATGCACTTGAAGCAGTGCGTGCACGTGTAGATGCCGTGCGGGTCCTCGGCCAGGTCCTTCAGGCGCTGGAACTGCTGCGTGTCGCGCGGGTCGCCGACGAAGCGGTAGGCCTTCGCGCTGGCGGCCGGGCCGACGAACAGCGGGTCGACCTCCATCGACAGGCAGTCCGACACGCAGGCGCCGCACTGGATGCACGCCATCGACTGCGTGATGTCGACCATCGACTCGCGCGGCACGATGTGCTCGCGCTCGGGCATGTTCTCGTCGTCGGTCAGCAGCCACGGCGTGACGCGCTGGATCTTCTTCCAGTGGACCGCGTCCATGTCGACGATGAGGTCCTTGATGACGGGCATGTTGCCCATCGGCTCGACCTCGATGACCCCGTCGCGCGAGGAGCGCAGCGCGTGGTCGAGGTGGGTGTGGCAGGCGAGACCCGGCTGGCCGTTGATGCGCACGCCGCACGACCCGCAGATCGCCGCCTTGCACGAGCAGCGGATGCCGATCGAGCCGTCGAAGCGCGCCTTGGCCTGCAGGATGCCCTCGAGCACCGAGCGATGCGGCTCGAGCTCGATCGTGTGCTCGTCCCAGTACGGCGCCTCGCCCGACTCCGGGTCGTAGCGCCGCAGGCGCAGGGTGAACTCGGTTGCTTCGGCCATCAGTCGGACCTCACTAGTACTTGCGCTCCTCAGGCTGCCACTGGGTGAACGTCACCTCGGAGTAGGAGATCTGCGGGGTGTCGTCGCCGTTGCGGGAGATGTCGATGTGCTTGAGCCACTCGTCGTCGTTGCGCTCCGGATAGTCGGTGCGGAACTGGGCCCCGCGGGACTCCTTGCGCTCGATCGCGGCGACCACGATGGCCTCGGCGCAGTCGAGCATGTAGCCCAGCTCGATCGCCCCGAGCACGTCCTGGTTGAACACCGTGCCGCGGTCGTCGATGTAGGCCGTCTTGGCCTCCTCCTTCAGGCGCCGCACGACCTCGTGCGCCGACTGCAGGCCCTGCTCGTCACGGAACACCGCCACGTAGCGGTTCATCGTCGTGCCGAGCTCGTCCTTGATCTCGGAGATGCGGCGCCCACCCTCCCTCGGGCGGGCGATGATCGACTCGATCATCTTCGCGTCGTCGTTGAGCGGCGCGCGCGACACCGTCGGCATGCGCATCCCGGCGGCGCGGGCGGCGGCGTGCTCGCCGGCGCGGCGGCCGAAGATCAGCGTGTCCAGCAGCGAGTTGGCGCCCAGGCGGTTGCCCCCGTGGACCGACACGCAGGCGACCTCGCCGGCGGCGTACAGGCCCTCGAGCGGCGTGCGGCCGTCGACGTCGGTCTTGACCCCGCCCATGATGTAGTGCTGACCCGGGCGGATCATGATCGGCTCCTTGGTGATGTCCACCCCGGCGAAGTCCTTGCCGATGTTGACGATCTCGCGCAGGGCCTCGAGCGTGCGCTTCTTGGGCACCACCGTGACGTCGAGGTAGATGCCGACGCCGCCGGGGCCGACGCCGCGGCCCTCGTTGATCTCGGTCTGCTCGGCGCGGGAGACGACGTCGCGGGAGGCGAGCTCCATCTTGTTGGGCGCGTACTTCTCCATGAAGCGCTCGCCGTTGGCGTTGAGGAGATGCGCGCCCTCGCCGCGGGCGCCCTCGGTGATGAGGAAGCCGTTCTCGACGAGCGTCGTCGGGTGGTACTGGATCATCTCCATGTCCATCAGCGGCGCCCCGGCCCGGTAGGCCTGGGCGATGCCGTCACCCGTGCAGATGAGCCCGTTCGTCGTCGGCTTGAAGCACTGGCCCGCGCCGCCGGAGGCGAGGATCACGTTCTTGGCGGTGAACGTCTCCATCGCGCCGGTGCGGATGTCGCGCGCGACGACGCCGACGCAGGCGCCGTCGTCGACGATCAGCGAGGTGGTGAACCACTCCTCGTAGCGGTCGATCTTGTCGCCGTGCTTCATGAGCTGCTCGTAGAGCACGTGCAGGATCGCCTGGCCGGTGATGTCGGCCACGTAGGCGGTGCGCTTCATCGACGCGCCGCCGAACGCGCGCAGGTCGAGCTCGCCCGACTCGTTGCGGTGGAAGGTGACGCCGATGTGCTCGAGGTGCATGACCTCCTTGGGCGCCTCCGAGCACATGACCTCGATCGCGTCCTGGTCGCCCAGGAAGTCGGAGCCCTTCACCGTGTCGTAGGCGTGCGAGCGCCAGTCGTCGGCGAGGGAGATGGCGGCGTTGATCCCACCGGCGGCGGCGACCGAGTGCGAGCGGACCGGGTGGACCTTGCTCATGATGGCCACCGTCGCGCCGGCCTCGGCGGCGGCGAGGGCGGCCCGCTGGCCGGCCAGGCCGGCCCCGATGATGAGGACGTCGTGTGCGGGCATTGAAGGGCGGACGATATCGCTCGTCTCCGCGGCACCGGGGCTTCGGGTACCCGAACTTCGCGCGGCCATCCCCCGACCGGGTGCATCGCCCACCCCCGTCCGGGGGAGCGGCCCGGCGGACGGCTCAGCGCGGGGTCGGCGTGAGCGCCCGGCGCACCTGGTCGACCGTCACGACGCCGCGCAGGACGCCCTGGGCGTCGACGGCGAAGACGGCGCCGAGCTGGCGCAGCCCCTCGGTGCCGATCAGCGCCTCCAGCGGCTCCTCGACGCCGATCTGCCAGCGCCAGCCCTCATCGCGCACGAGCTCGCGCACGGGCAGCGCGGGCTGGCCCGCGGCCAGCGCCCGGTCGACCGCGTCGCGGTGCAGCACGCCGGCGTAGCGGCCGTCGCGCTCGACCACCGGCACCCACGGCCAGCCCTGCGGCGCGAACACGCGGTCGGAGGCCTCCAGCACCGTCGTGTCGGCGGGCAGCGTGTACGGGTGCGGGTCCATGACGTCGCCGACCGTGACGCCCTCCAGGCGCTCGTCGATGTCGCTCTGCACGACCGCGCCGCGCGCCGCCTGGCCCAGGAACAGCGCCAGCACCGCCAGCCACAGGCCGTTGCCGACCGAGCCGGTGAGCATCAGGTACAGGCCGTAGCCGGCCATCACGTAGGCGAAGAGCTGCCCGGCGCGCCCGGCGTACCGGGTCGCCTTGGCCTTCTCGCCGGTGAGCTTCCAGATGATCGCGCGCGCGATCCGGCCGCCGTCGAGCGGGAACGCGGGGATCAGGTTGAACACGAACAGCAGCGCGTTGATCGTCGCCAGCCACGCCAGCAGCATCAGCGCCGGGTCGGGCGTCGCGCGGCGCTCGAGCACGGCGGCGTCGAGGAACGTGCGCCCGTCGAGCAGCGTGCCGATGCCGAGGCAGATCGCGACGACGACGAGCGTCACCGCCGGGCCGGCCGCGGAGATGCGGAACTCCTCGCCGGGGCTGCGCGTGTCGCGGCTCATCTTCGCGACGCCGCCGAAGAACCACAGGTCGATGCCGGTGATCTCGATGCCCGCCCGCTGGGCCACGAGCGCGTGCCCGAGCTCGTGGAGGATCAGCGAGACGAAGAACAGCAGCGCCGCCGCGACGGCCACCAGGTAGGCCTGCGTCTCCGAGCCGCCCAGCGCGTCGCGGAACACGCCCGACAGGACGAAGATGAACACGAACAGGACGACGAACCAGCTCGCGCTGACGCCGATGCGGATGCCGAACAGCCGCACGAGCTGGATGGAGCCGCCGGTTGGCATGCACGCATGGTGCCATGCCGCGTGATGTCGCCGGGCGCTACAGGGCGGGCGCGTGGCGCTCGACGATCGCCTCGACATCGGCCGACGGCGGCAGCGTGCCGTACGCGTGGCCGCCGTCCCCGGCCAGCCGGCTCGCGCAGAACGCGTCGGCGACCGCGGCCGGCGCGTGGCGGACCAGCAGCGAGCCCTGCAGGGCCAGCGCCATCGCCTCCACGACGCGCCGCGCCCGCGGCTCGAGCCGCTCGGGGTCGGCCAGCTCGCCGCGGAGGCGCTCGACGTGGGCGTCCAGGCGCGGGTCGGCGCCCGCGGCGAGCGCGACCTCGTCGAGGAACACCTCGACGGCGGCGGGCGTGCGCGCCATCGCGCGCAGCACGTCGAGCGCGATGACGTTGCCCGAGCCCTCCCAGATCGACAGCAGCGGCTGCTCCCGGTACACGCGCGCGAGCGGCCACTCCTCGGTGTAGCCGTTGCCGCCCAGGCACTCCATCGCCTCCGCCGCGTGGCCGGGCCCGCGCTTGCAGATCCAGTACTTGGCGATCGCGGTGGCCAGGCGCTTGAGCAGCAGCGCGCGCTCGTCGCGGGCCGACTCGTCGTACGCGCGCGCGAGGCGCATCGCGGTGACGGTGGCCGCCTCGGACTCGATCGCCAGGTCGGCGAGCACCGCGCGCATGAGCGGCTGCTCGATCAGCAGGCGGCCGAACGCGGCGCGGTGCCGGGCGTGGTGGATGGCCTGCTCGACGGCGGTGCGCATCCCGGCGGTGGAGCCGAGCACGCAGTCCAGTCGCGTGTGGGCGACCATCTCGATGATCGTCGCCACGCCGCGGCCGGGCTCGCCGACGAGGTCGCCGTGCACGCCGTGCAGCTCGATCTCCGAGCTGGCGTTGGACCAGTTGCCGAGCTTGTCCTTCAGGCGCTGGATGCGGATCGGGTTGCGCGTCCCGTCGGGCAGCAGGCGCGGCACCGCGAAGCAGCTCAGCCCGTCGTCGGTCTGGGCGAGCATGAGGAACAGGTCGCTCATCGGCGCGCTGCAGAACCACTTGTGGCCGGTGATGCGCCAGCCGTCGCCGTCGGGCTCGGCGACCGTGATGTTGGCGCGCACGTCGGACCCGCCCTGCTTCTCGGTCATCGCCATGCCGGCGATCGCCGACGCCTTGCCCGGGCGCAGCGCCGGGTCGTAGGTCGTGGCGGTCAGGCGCGGCTCCCACGCGGCGGCCAGCTCGGGCGTCGCGCGCAGCGCCGGCACGATCGAGTAGGTCATCGAGATCGGGCAGCCGTGGCCGGGCTCGGCGCGCGAGAGGGTCATGAACAGCGCGGCGCGCGCGACGTGGGCGCCCTCGCGCGCCTCGCGCCAGGGCAGCGCGTGGAGCTCGTGCTCGACGGCCAGCGCCATGAAGCGGTGGTAGGCCGGGTGGTAGTCGACCTCGTCGACGCGGTTGCCGTAGCGGTCGAACGGCCGGAACTGGGGCTTGAACGCGTTCGCGTCGCGGCCGGCCTGCAGGATCTCGGCGGAGCCGGCGATCGCGCCCAGGCGGTGCGCGCGCTCGCGCGCCCAGCCGGCGCCCTCGCGCTCGAGCGCCTCCGCCAGCGGGCGGTCGGCGGCGAACGCGTCGTAGTCCTCCAGCGGCACGGACTGGTTGCGCGCCTCGGTGAGGTCGGGGGTCTGCTGGCTCAGCATGGGACGGGCTCCTCCTGGGACAGGGCGCGCAGCGAGAACGCGACGAGCGCGGCGATCAGCGCGTCCTCGTCGCGCTCGGCGCCAGTGGGGGACAGGGGGCCGACGAGCGCCTCGCCGATCGCGCCCACGAGGGCGGCGGCGACGAGCTCGGGGTCCTCGACGTGGGCGGGCAGCGCGGCCGCGAACGCGTCGCGGAAGGCGCGGCGGAACACGAGGCGCTCGGCCTCGACGGCGGGGTCGACGGGCTCGGCCAGGAGCGCCCAGGCCAGGCGCCGGCCGCGCAGGGCGCGCCGCGCGAACGTCTCCACGCCGGCGGCCACGCCGCCGCCGGCGATCGCGGCGGCGACCGCGTCGACCTCGCGCTGGGACGCGCGCCGGAAGACCTCGACGAGCAGGTCGGCCTTCGACGGGAAGTGGCGGTAGACGGTGCCGGTGGCGACCTCGGCCCGGGCGGCGACCGCGGCCACGGCAGCGGCGCGGTAGCCGCCGGCGGCGATCAGCTCGTGGGCGGCGGCCACGATCCGCTCGCGCACGGCGATCCGGCGGGCCTCGGTGCGCTCGGTGGGCCGGTAGGCCATGCCAAGAAGTGAACCACGGTTCACCTCTTGGGGCAAGGGTGGGGGCGCGCCCGGCCGCGCCGGTGTGTCAGCATCGCCGCCCCATGGCGAAGATCAAGGTGCAGAACCCCATCGTCGAGCTCGACGGCGACGAGATGACCCGGATCATCTGGAAGTTCATCAAGGACCAGCTGATCCTCCCCTACCTCGACGTCGACCTGAAGTACTACGACCTCGGCATCGAGAGCCGCGACGCGACGAACGACCAGATCACGGTCGACGCCGCCAACGCGATCAAGCAGTACGGCGTCGGCGTGAAGTGCGCCACGATCACGCCCGACGAGGCGCGGGTCGAGGAGTTCGGCCTCAAGGAGATGTACCGGTCGCCCAACGGGACGATCCGCAACATCCTCGGCGGCGTCATCTTCCGCGAGCCGATCGTCATCTCCAACATCCCGCGGCTGGTGCCGGGGTGGACGAAGCCGATCGTGATCGGCCGCCACGCGTTCGCCGACCAGTACCGGGCGACCGACCTCGTCGTCCCGGGCGAGGGCTCGCTGACCCTCACGTTCACGCCCAAGGACGGCAGCGAGCCGATCGAGCTCGACGTCTACGACTTCCCGGGCGGCGGCGTCGCGATGGCGATGTACAACCTCGACTCGTCGATCATCGACTTCGCGCGCGCCTCGATGCGCTACGCGCTGGACCGCGGCTTCCCGCTGTACCTGTCGACGAAGAACACGATCATGAAGCGCTACGACGGGCGCTTCAAGGACCTCTTCCAGCAGGTCTTCGACGAGGAGTTCAAGGACCAGTTCGAGGCCGCCGGCCTCACCTACGAGCACCGCCTGATCGACGACATGGTCGCCGCCGCGCTGAAGTGGGAGGGCGGCTACGTGTGGGCGTGCAAGAACTACGACGGCGACGTCCAGTCCGACACGGTCGCCCAGGGCTTCGGCTCGCTGGGCCTCATGACGAGCGTGCTGATGACCCCCGACGGCAACACCGTCGAGGCCGAGGCCGCCCACGGCACCGTCACCCGCCACTACCGCCAGCACCAGCAGGGCAAGCCCACGTCGACGAACCCGATCGCCTCGATCTTCGCCTGGACGCGCGGCCTGGCCTACCGCGGGCGCATGGACGGCACGCCCGACGTCACGCACTTCGCCGAGACCCTCGAGCGGGTCTGCATCGAGACCGTCGAGGGCGGGCAGATGACCAAGGATCTCGCCCTGCTGGTCGGCGGAGACCAGGGATACCTCACCACCCAGGAGTTCCTCGCCGCGATCGACGAGAACCTGAAGAAGGAGATGAACGTCTGATGGCTACGAAGGTCACGGTCACCGGCGCCGCCGGGCAGATCGGCTACGCGCTGCTGTTCCGCATCGCGTCGGGTCAGCTGCTCGGCCCGGACACGAAGGTCGAGCTGCGGCTGCTGGAGATCGAGCCGGCGCTGAAGGCGGCCGAGGGCACCGCGATGGAGCTCGTCGACTGCGCGTTCCCGCTGCTGAGCAAGATCGACATCACCGCCGACGCCGACGAGGCGTTCGACGGCGCCAACGTCGCGCTCCTCGTCGGCGCCCGCCCGCGCACGAAGGGCATGGAGCGCGCGGACCTGCTGGAGGCCAACGGCGCGATCTTCAAGCCGCAGGGCAGGGCGATCAACGACCACGCCGCCGACGACGTGAAGGTGCTGGTGGTCGGCAACCCGGCCAACACGAACGCGCTGATCGCCCAGGCCAACGCGCCCGACGTCCCGGCCGAGCGCTTCACGGCGATGACCCGCCTGGATCAGAACCGCGCCTACGCGCAGCTCGCCAACAAGCTCGCCGTCGGCGTCGACGCGATCTCCGACCTCGTCGTGTGGGGCAACCACTCGCCGACGATGTACCCGGACCTGTTCAACGCGACGGTGAACGGCAAGCAGGCCTGGGCCGAGGTCGACGACGAGGACTGGGTCGCCAACGAGTTCATCCCGCGCGTCGGCAAGCGCGGCGCCGAGATCATCGAGGCGCGCGGCGCGTCCTCGGCGGCGTCCGCGGCCAACGCGGCGATCGACCACGTGCACGACTGGGTGCTCGGCTCCGACGGGATCGTCTCGATGGCCGTCCCGTCCACCGGCGCCTACGGGATCGAGCCGGGGATCATCTGCTCGCTGCCGGTGCGCTGCTCGGGCGGCAGCTACGAGATCGTCGAGGGGCTCGAGGTCCCGCCGTTCTCGCAGGAGCGCATCGACAAGACGGTCGCCGAGCTGCGCGAGGAGCGAGAGGCGGTCGTCAAGCTCGGCCTGGTGTCGTAGCGCCGGCCGGCTGGGCCGCGGCGCGTGGGGCGCTCGTCAGGACGCCCCACGCGACCAGGCCCGTCAGCAGGGCGGCCAGGCCGCCGAGCGCGAGGCCCGCGCGCGGGTCGAGCGTCTGCGCCAGCCAGCCGACGATCGGCGCGCCGATCGGCGTCGAGCCGATGAAGACGATCGAGTAGAGCGCCATCACGCGCCCGCGCATCTCGGGCTCGGCGGTGAGCTGGACGGCCGAGTTGGTGCCGGCGCTGAACGACACGCTGGCGACGCCGGTGAGCGCGAGCGCCAGCAGCATCAGCGCGAACGTCGGCGTGGCGGCCGCGGCGAGCGTGAGGCCGCCGAACGCGAGCGCGGCGCCGACGAGGAAGCGCGGGTCGACGCGGCCGCGCGAGCCCATCGCCAGCGCGCCGCCGATCGAGCCGACCGCGAGCGCGCTGGTGAGCGCGGCGTAGGCGCTGGCGTTGCCGTCGAACGTGTAGCGCGCCAGCAGCGGCAGGATCGTCGGGAAGTTGAACGACAGCGTGCCGATCACCGCCATCATCGCCAGCGGCAGGCGCAGGGCGGGCGTCGCGGCGACGTAGCGCAGCGCCTCGCGGAGCTGGCCGCGCTCGCGGCGGGTGCGCGGGGCCGGCGCCAGCGCGCGGCGGTCCATGCGCCGCAGCGCGACGAGCATCGCCACGTAGGACAGCGCGTTGAGCGCGAAGCAGGGGCCGACGCCGCCGACCGCGATGACCGCGGCGGCCAGGCCGGGGCCGGCGATGCGCGAGCCGTGGACGAGCACGCTGTTGAGCGCGACCGCGTTGACGACGCGGTCGGGGCCGACGATCTCGGCGACGAAGGCCTGGCGGGCCGGGTTGTCGAGCGCGGTCACGACGCCGCCGAGGAACACGAGCGCGATGACCATCCAGGCCTGGATCGCGCCGGTGGTGACGAGCGCGAACAGCGCCAGCGGCGGGAGCGCGAGCAGCACCTGCGTGACGCTCAGCAGCCGGCGCTTGGGGATCCGGTCGGCCAGCAGGCCGCCCCAGGCGCCGACGAACAGCAGCGGCAGGAACTGGGCGGCGGCGGTGAGGCCGACGGCCGTGCCGCTGCCCGTGAGGTGCAGCACGAGCCAGATCGCCGCGACGTTCTGCATCCAGTTGCCGGAGACCGAGACGGCCTGGCCGACGAAGAAGCGGCGGTAGTTGGGGACCGACAGGGAGGCGACCGAGCGGCGCAGCGCCGCGCTCACCGGCCGCCCTCCTCGTCGAGCATGCGCTCGAGGATCGCGGCGGCGCGGTCGAGGGTCGCGAGCTCGTCGGCGTCGAGGTCGCGCATGCGCCGCGCGAGGTAGGCGTCCTTGCGGGTGCGCACCTCGTCCAGCAGGCGGCGGCCCTCGGCGGTGATCGAGACGAGGCTGGAGCGGCGGTCAGCGGGGTCGGGCGCGCGGTCGACGAGCCCGTCGGCCTCGAGGCGGCCGAGCAGGCGCGCGACCGTCGGGCGCTGGATGCGCTCGTGCGCGGCCAGCTCGCTGGGGGTCAGCGGGCCGTGGCGCTCGATGGTGGCGAGCGCGGCGGTCTGCGTCGGCGACAGCCCGGCCCCGGCCTCCTGGCGCAGGCGCCGGGCGGTGCGCGCGATCGTGATGCGCAGGTGGGCGGCGATCGCGGAAGTGGTTGCCATCGCTAATTAGCATAGCGAACCACTTCCGCGGCGAATCAGGCCGCGACCTGGGGATGCCAGCCGCGGCCCTCCTTGCGCACGAGCCCGTCCTGCTCGAGCCCGGGGAGGACGCGGTAGAGGTAGTTCTGCTTGATCCCCATGCGCTCGGCGAGCTCGGGGATCGTGATGCCCGGGTTGGCCTGCACCAGCTCGAGCGCCTGCTTGGAGCGCGTGCCCGTGCCGCGCGGGCGCCCGCGGCGCCCGCTGCCGGAGCCGCCGCCGGAGGACGCGCGCCGCCGGCCGCCGGTCCGGGCCGGGGCGGTCCCGTTCGCGCCGACTCCCTCCAGCGCACGCTGCGCGGCCTCCAGCCGCTGGTACTCGTCCACCAGCGGGCGCAGCTCGTCCAGCCGCGCCGCGATCTCGCGCTTCTTCTCGTCGAGGAAATCAGCCATGAGTGTGAGTGTAACCCGCAGGCGATTCACACAATGAACGTTGCACCCTCGCGTGCAACGCTCACCTCGCCGCCGAACCCGCGCTGCGCCTCGGCCGCCACCCACTGCTCGTCCAGCTCGTCGGGGAAGTGGGTGACGACCACCCGGCGGGCGCCCGCGCGGCGGGCGTGCTCGCCGGCTTCGTGGGGCGTCAGATGGCCGCGCACACCGGTGCGCTCGGGGCGCGGCAGCGTCGCCTCCAGGAACAGCAGGTCGGTGTCGCGCGCGAACTCGACGAGGTCGTCACAGGGACGGCAGTCGGCGCCGTAGGTGAACCGCCCGCCGCCCGCGTCTCGCACCTCGATCGCCCAGGTGGGGAGGTAATGGGGAACGGGGTGAAAGCGAACCTTGAGTGCTCCAATTTCCAGCACATCCTCGGGGTCGTACTCGCACACGTCGAACGCGCGCTCGACGAGGTCCTCGGACCCCCACGCGCCGGTCACGCGGCGGAACGTGGAGCGCGCGCCCGGCGGGGCGAAGAGGCGCGGGCGCGCGGGCGAGGACGTGCCCGGCCAGCGGTGCACCGGCACCGGCTGCTGGCGCGGGGCGTAGATCAGCGCGTACGAGTACGGGACGAGGTCGAGGAAGTGGTCGGCGTGCAGGTGGCTGATGACCACCGCGTCGACGTCGACGTAGTCCACGTGCGCGCGCAGCTTGCCGAACACGCCGTTGCCGCAGTCCACCAGCAGGCGCGTCGTCGTCCCGTCGCGCGCGTCCTCGACGAGGTAGCCGCTGCACGCGCCGCCCGAGTCCTGCCACGCAGGAGACTTGCCGAGGACCGTGATGCGCACCCGGCGGGACGATACCCCGCCGCTACCCTGCGTGCCCTGGTGTGCCGGGAAGCCTGGTCGGCGAACCCGTCGCCGACCCCGGAGGACCCGTGTCCGCCGTCCCGCCCAGCACACCCTGGACCGATCGCAGCGAGCGCTCGCTGCGCACCTTCCTGGCCACCGAGACCGGCAGCGCCGGCATCCTCCTCGTGGCCACGCTCGTCGCGCTCGTGTGGGCCAACAGCCCGCTCAGCGGGGCCTACGAGGACCTGTGGTCGGCGCACCTGACGATCGACCTGGCCGGCGCGAGCATCGACGAGGACCTGCGCCACTGGGTCAACGACGGCCTGATGGCGCTGTTCTTCTACGTGATCGGGCTCGAGATCCGGCGCGAGTGGGCGATGGGCGAGCTGCGCGACCGCCGGACCGCCGCCGTCCCCGCGATCGCCGCGCTGGGCGGCATGCTCGTCCCGGCGCTGATCTACGCGGCCGTGAACGCCGGCGGCGAGGGCGCGCGCGGGTGGGGCATCGTCATGGCCACCGACGTCGCGTTCGTGCTCGGCGTGCTGGCGCTGCTGGGCTCGCGCTGCCCGCCCGGCGTGCGCGTGTTCCTGCTCACGCTGGCGATCGTCGACGACGTGGGCGCGATCCTCGTGATCGCCGTCTTCTACAGCAGCGGGGTCGAGCTGGTGTGGCTCGCCGTCGCGGGCGCGATCCTCGTCGCCATCGTGCTCGGCCGCCGCATCGGCGACTGGCGCGGGCCCGCGTACCTCGTCGCCGGCGTCGCGTTGTGGATCGCGGTGCTGCAGTCGGGGCTGCACCCGACGATCGCCGGCGTCGCGCTCGGCCTGCTCACCGCCGTGCACCCGCCGCGGCGCGCCGAC
This sequence comes from Capillimicrobium sp., assembly GCA_035565675.1. Lineage (GTDB taxonomy): Bacteria > Actinomycetota > Thermoleophilia > Solirubrobacterales > Solirubrobacteraceae > Capillimicrobium. Next base: position 18,211 of record DATMSA010000147.1, read on the forward strand.
CTCGACCGCGCCGCCGCGCTCGGCCGCGTCTTCCGGCGCGCGCCGACCGCCCACGGGGTGCGGGCCGCCACGCTGCAGGTGCGCCGGTCGGTGTCGGCCAACGAGCGCTTCGAGGAGGTGCTGCACCCGTGGACCAGCTACGCGATCGTGCCGCTGTTCGCGCTCGCGAACGCCGGCGTCGTGCTCGACGGCGGCGCGGTGGGCGACGCGATCTCCTCGCCGATCACGCTCGGCGTCGTCGCCGGCCTGGTCGCCGGCAAGGCGCTGGGCATCGGCCTGTTCGCGCGGGTGGCGGTGGCGCTGCGGATCGGGCCGCTGCCCGCCGGCGTGGCCACCCGCCACCTCGCCGGCGCGGCCGCGCTGGCCGGCATCGGCTTCACCGTCTCCCTGTTCGTGGCCGAGCTCGCGTTCGAGGACGACGCGGCGCTGGGCCAGGAGGCCAAGCTCGGCGTGCTGGCCGCGTCGGTGCTGGCGGCCGGGATCGGCTACGCGCTGCTGCGCCGCGCCGGGCCGGCCACCGACGCCGAGGAGCGCGCGGCCGCCCGCCTGGAGCCGCCCGTGGACCCGCGCGCCGACCACGTGCGCGGGCCCGCCCAGGCGCCGCTCACGCTCACGCTGTACGGCGGGTTCGCGTGCCCGGGCACGCGGCACGCGGCGGCCGTCGTGGACGAGCTGCGCGCCCGCTTCGGCGACCGCCTGCGCTTCGTGTTCCGCGACCTGCCGATCGAGGACGTCCATCCCGAGGGCCCGCTGGTGGCCGAGGCGGCGGAGGCGGCCGGCGCGCAGGGGCGCTACTGGGACATGTACGACGCGCTGATGGTGGCGCCCGACCTCGCGCCCAGCGACCTCGTGCTGATCGCCGAGCGGCTCGGCCTGGACGTCGAGCGCTTCGCCGACGACCTGCGCCATCGCGTCCAGGCCGACGCGGTGGCCGTCGACGTCGACAGCGCCCGGCGCAGCGGCGTGAGCGCGACGCCCGCCCTCTTCGTCGGCGACGCGCCCTACGACGGGCCGGTCGAGGCCGGCGCGCTGGCCGCCGTGCTCGAGGCCGCCGAGGCGCGGAAGCCGCGGCGGTAGGCGACCGGCGGCAGCCCCATCGCGCGGGCGAAGTGGCGGCGGAACGCGGCCGGGCTGGGAATGCCGACCGCGGCGCCGACGTGCTCGACGGGCAGGTCGGAGCGCTCCAGCAGCGGCAGGCTCGCGCGCACGCGCTGATCGAGCACCCAGCGGGCCGGGCTCGTGCCGGTCGCCTGGCGGAACCGGCGCGTGAAGCTGCGCGGCGACAGGTGCGCGTGCGCGGCGAGGCGCTCCAGCGGGAGCGGCTCGTCCAGGCGCTCCAGCGCCCACGCCATCGTGCGGGCGATCGCGTCCTCGCCGGCGCCGGCGGGGACCGGGCGCTCGATGAACTGGGCCTGACCGCCGTCGCGGTGGGGGGAGACGACGAGGCGCCGCGCCACGTGGTTGGCGATCTCGGCGCCGTGGTCGCGGCGCACGAGGTGCAGGCACAGGTCGATGCCGGCGGCGCTGCCGGCCGACGTGAGCACGTCGCCCTCGTCGACGTAGAGGACGTCGGGGTCGACGGCGACGGCCGGATGGCGGCGGCGCAGCTCGTCGGCGTAGCGCCAGTGGGTCGTGGCGCGGCGCCCGTCGAGCAGGCCGGCGGCCGCGAGCGCGAAGGCGCCCGAGCAGATCGAGACCATCCGCGCGCCGCGCGCGTGGGCGGCGCGCAGGGCGGCGCACAGCTCCGGGTCGACGGGCTCGTCGACGCGCTGGCCGGGCACGATGACGGTGTCGGCGGCGGCCAGGCGGTCGAGGCCGTGGCGCGCCGTCATCGCGAAGCCGCCGACCGCCTCCAGCGGGCCGGGCGCCGTCGCGCACACGTCCAGCGCGTACCACGGGCGCCCGCGCAGCTCGGGCCGGGGGAGCCCGAACACCTCGACGACCACGCCGAGCTCGAACGGCGCCATCCCGTCGTAGGCGAGGACGGCGACGCGGTGGGCCGGGACCGGCATGGCCCAAACGTAGCGGACATCGTCCTTCCGGCCACTGGCGCGGGCGCGCCGCACGCCCGATCCTCGAAGCCATGAGCAACCCGTTCGCCGCCCGCCTCGCCCACGAGACCGACCCCGCCGACGTGTGGGCCGCCATGCGCGAGGCCGGGGCCGGCGGTCCCGGCTTCACGCTCGTCGACGCGCGCTCGCGCGAGAGCTACGAGCGCGCGCACCTGCCCGGCGCCGTCTCGATCCACGACCCGCTGCCCGACGGCCCGCTCGTCACCTACTGCTGGTCGCCCGGGTGCAACGGCGCCACGAAGGCCGCCGCGCGCCTGCACGACGAGGGCCGCGAGGTGCGCGAGATGATCGGCGGGTTCGAGTACTGGGTCCGAGAGGGCCTCCCCATCGAGGGGGCGGTCGGCGGCGACCGTCTGGTCGGGCCCTGATCGCTAGCCGTGCAGGGCCGCCTGCTCCTGCGCGGTCGGGAACGCCCAGGCCGCGCGCGCCCGTCGCTCCTGGTGGAACACGAAGCGCAGCTGCTGGGGCGGTCGCAGCCCGTCGGGGTGGTCGGGACGGAAGGTGGTGCAGGGCTCCGCGAGGTCCAGCGCGCACAGAAGGTTGCGGCGGAAGTAGCAGTCCTCGCAGGTGATCTTCTTGGTTCTCGCCATCGGTCGGTTCGGCATCGAAGCAGACCCGCGAGCGCCCTGCCACGGGGTTTCCCGCAAAACGCAAACGTTTCGTGAAAGCCCTGCAAACGTCGTGTTTCCGCGACGTTCTGCCCGCAATCTCCGGCAATTTTCGGCGAGTGGGCATGATGTGGGCCGGGTAGCGGGCCACCTTTCGGCGCCGGCGACCCGGCCACCCGTCCATGCGCATCCTCGTCACCGGCATCACGGGCGCCATCGGCGCCGCCCTCGCCCCCCGGCTGCTCGCCGCCGGCCACGACGTGCGCGGGATGGCCCGCGACCCCACGCGCGCGACCGTCGCGGGCACCCACGGCATCCACGTGACGCGCGGCGACGCGGTCAGCGGCGAGGGGCTCGCCGAGGCGCTCGACCGGATCGAGGTCGCCTACTACCTCATCCACTCGATGGAGCCCAACGCCGACGACTTCGCGACCCGCGACCGCCTCGCCGCCGAGCACTTCCGCGACGCCGCCCGCGCCGCCGGGGTGCGCCGCGTCGTCTACCTCGGCGGGCTCGTCCCGCCCGACCGCGCCGCCTCCCCGCACCTGGCCAGCCGCCTGGAGGTCGAGCGCATCGTCCACGCCACGACGCCGGAGTCCGTCGCGCTGCGCGCCTCGATCGTCATCTCCGCCGCGAGCCGCTCGTTCCGCTTCCTGGTGCGCCTCGTCGAGCGCCTGCCGGTGCTCCCGCTGCCGGCGTGGCGCGACCACCGCACGCGCCCGATCGACGGCCGCGACGTGCTCTGCTTCCTGCAGCGCGCCGGCGAGCGCGACGCCGCCGCGGGCGAGTCGCTCGACATCGCCGGGCCCGACACGCTCACCTACGGCGAGATGGTCGAGCGCATCGCCGACGCGATGCTCGTCGACCGCCCGCCGATCCACCTCGGCTTCACCGCCACCGGGCTGACGTCGCGGGTCGCGGCGATCGTGGCGGGCGAGACGCACGAGCTGATCGGCCCCCTCATGGCCGGCCTCGAAGGCGACCTCCTGCCGCGCGACGACCGCGCCGCCGCGCTGCTCGGCGTCCGCCTGCACGGGTTCGACGCGGCGGTCGAGCGGGCACTGCGCGACTGGGAGGCCTCCGGGGAGCGCCTCGCTGCGCGATGATCACGCGTCCATGGCCAAGGTGACCCAGTCCATCGAGATCGCCGCTCCGCCCGAACGGGTCTGGGAGGTCGTCATGGATCCCGAGCGGCTGGGCGAGTGGGTCACGATCCACCGCGGCCTGGGCGAGCACGACGCCGACCACATGGAGCAGACGCTGCACCTGCGCGGCGTCAACTTCCACGTCCACTGGACGCTGGTCGAGCGCAAGGCGCCCAACCTGGCGATCTGGGAGGGCCGCGGGCCCGCGCGGTCGCGCGCCCACATCGCCTATCGCCTCACGGAGGTCGACGGCGGGCGCACCCGCTTCGACTACGAGAACGAGTTCAAGGCGCCGCTGGGCCCGCTCGGGGCGGTCGCCAGCCGCGCGCTCGTCGGCAACGTCCCCGAGCGCGAGTCGGAGGCGACGCTGCGGCGCCTGAAGACGCTGATCGAGGGAACGTCAGCATGAGGAGCCACCCCGATGCCCGAGCGTGACATCTTCGCCAACTTCGAGCGCATGCGCCGCGAGATGGACGAGCTGTTCGGCGGCGTGTTCGACCGCTCGCTGGCCCCGCACCGGCGCGCCGGCTTCACGCCGCGCGTCGACGTCTCCTACGTCGGCGACCCGCCGCGCGCGATCGTCACCGCCGAGCTGGCCGGCGTCGACATCAACCAGATCGACCTCGAGGTGCGGGGACGGGAGCTGATCATCTCCGGCAGCCGCGGCGCCCTCGACGAGTCCGAGGGCCGCGTCTACCAGCAGATCGAGATCGAGCACGGCCCGTTCCGGCGCACCATCCAGCTCGGCGCCGACGTCGCCGCCGACGAGGCGAAGGCGACCTACGACGACGGCGTGCTGCGCGTCGAGCTGCCGCTCGTGCAGCCGGACCCGCGCTCGCGCAGCGTGCCGATCCAGATCCCCGACCGCGACGGCGAGGGCGGGCGATGATCGACATCGTCACCGAGGGCGAGCCGCGCGAGATCGCGATCGGCGCCGAGCGGGAGCTGCCCGAGCGGCTGCCGGTCCTGCCGCTGCGCGACGCGGTCCCGTTCCCCGACACGCTGACGCCGCTGGCGATCGGCCAGGAGCGCTCGATCGAGCTCGTCAACCACGTGCTGGGCCGCGACCGGATGCTCGTGATGACGGCGAGCCGCAGCGCGGACGTCGAGTCCCCGGGGCCGGCCGACCTGTACGAGGTCGGCGTCGTCGGCGTCGTCGCGCGGATGCTGAAGGTGCCCGACGGGACGCTGCGCATCCTCGTGCAGGGGACCCAGCGCGTGCACATCGACGAGTGGGTCGGCGAGCAGCCGTTCCTCGTCGCGCGGATCTCGCCGCTGCCCGACGTGGTCGTCGAGAGCCCGGAGCTGACCGCGCTCGTGCGCAACGTGCAGGCGACGTTCTCGCAGATCGTCGAGGCCGTCCCCTACCTGCCCGAGGAGCTGCAGGTCGCGGTCGCCAACCTCGACGACCCGGCCGCGCTCGCGAACCTGATCGGCGGGGCGCTGCGGCTGAAGACCTCCGAGAAGCAGGAGCTGCTCGAGGAGGTCGACGTCGCGGCCCGGCTGCGCCGCCTGTCGGCGCTCCTGGCCCGCGAGCTCGAGGTCATCTCGATCGGCACGAAGATCCAGTCGCAGGTCCAGTCCGAGATGGACCAGTCGCAGCGCGAGTACGTGCTGCGCCAGCAGCTCAAGGCGATCCAGGAGGAGCTCGGCGAGGAGGACGAGGCCGAGGCGGAGGCGCGCGACCTGCGCGAGCAGCTCGACGCCGCCGGCCTGCCCGAGGACGTGCGCCGCGTCGCCGACCGCGAGCTGTCGCGCCTGGAGAAGCTGCCGTCGATGGCGGCCGAGCACGGCGTCATCCGCACGTACCTCGAGTGGCTGGCGACGCTGCCGTGGCAGAAGACGACCGAGGACAACCTCGACCTCGCGCACGCCCGCGAGGTGCTCGACGCCGACCACTACGACATCGAGCAGGTCAAGGACCGCATCCTCGAGTTCCTGGCGGTGCGCAAGCTCAAGCCCGACGCGCGCGGCTCGATCCTGTGCTTCGTCGGGCCGCCCGGCGTCGGCAAGACGTCGCTGGGCCGCTCGATCGCGCGGGCGCTGGGGCGCAGGTTCGAGCGCATCAGCGCCGGCGGCGTGCGCGACGAGGCCGAGATCCGCGGGCACCGGCGCACGTACGTGGGGGCGATGCCCGGCGTGATCATCCGCGCGCTGCGCGACGCCGAGTCCAAGAACCCGCTGTTCATGATCGACGAGATCGACAAGATGGGCGCCGACTACCGGGGCGACCCGGCGAGCGCGATGCTCGAGGTGCTCGACCCCGAGCAGAACGCCACGTTCCGCGACCACTACCTGGACGTGCCGTTCGACCTCAGCGACGTGATGTTCATCACGACCGCGAACACGCTCGACACGATCCCGGGTCCGCTGCGCGACCGCATGGAGATCATCCAGCTCGCCGGCTACACCGAGGAGGAGAAGCTCGAGATCGCCAAGCGCTACCTGGTGCCGCGCCAGATCGAGCGCAACGGCCTGAAGCGGTCCCAGATCACGTTCACCGACCCGGCGCTGCGGGCGATCGTGCGCGACTACACGCGCGAGGCGGGCGTGCGCAACCTCGAGCGCGAGATCGGCAGCGTCTGCCGCAAGGTCGCCCGCCAGGTGGCCGAGGGGACGCTCACGCGCCGCCTGTCGGTCTCGGAGAAGCGCGTGCGCGAGCTGCTCGGCAAGCGCCGCTTCCACTCCGAGATGCGCCGGCGCACGAGCGAGCCCGGCGTCGCGGCCGGCCTCGCGTGGACGCCGGTGGGCGGCGACGTGCTGTTCGTCGAGGCGTCGGCGATGCCCGGCAAGGGCCGCCTGACGACGACCGGCCAGCTCGGCGACGTCATGCGCGAGTCGGCGCAGGCGGCGCTCACGTACGTGCGCGCACACCCGCCGCAGGGCATCGACGACGAGTGGTTCGCCACCCACGACATCCACGTGCACGTCCCCGCCGGCGCGACGCCGAAGGACGGTCCCAGCGCCGGCGTGACGATCGTGACCGCGCTCGTCTCGCTGCTGTCGGGCCGGGCGATGCGCGACGACACCGCGATGACCGGCGAGGTGACGCTGACCGGCCAGGTGCTGCCGATCGGCGGACTGAAGGAGAAGGCGCTCGCCGCGCAGCGCGCGGGGCTGCGGCGCGTGATCGCGCCGGCCGAGAACGAGGCCGACGCCGACGAGATCCCCGAGCACCTGCGTCAGGAGCTCGAGTTCGTGTTCGTGCGCGACGTGGACGAGGTGCTGAACGCGGCTCTGCCGCAGGGTGCGATGGGCAACGGCCGGGTATATGCTGGCCGAAGGTCCCGACAAGCGACCCGAGGGAAGTGAGAATGGCAGCGAAGTCCAAGGCCGCGAAGGCGGGAAGCGCAGCACTTGCCGTCAAGAGCAGCCCCTACGTGCAGCGCCTCATGCAGGACGAAGAGCTGCGCGACAACCTGAAGACGGCGTTCGACTCCGCGCGGGTCGCCATCGACCGTCTGGGCAACGGCAAGACGCCGGCGAAGGTGATCCTCGACGACAAGAAGTTCCAGAAGGAGCTGCACAACGCTTCGGAGGCGCTGCGCGATGCTGCGCAGGCGCTGCGCGAGGGCCCCAAGAAGAAGAAGAAGCGCCGGGGCCGCAAGCTGCTCGTGCTCGTCGTGGCCGCCGGGCTGGCGCTCGCGCTGAGCGAGGGGCTGCGCAACAAGGTGCTCGACCTGCTGTTCGGCGCGGAGGAGGAGTTCGACTACACGTCGACCACCGCTCCCTCGTCGCCGCCGCCGGCGCCCGCGCCGACGGCCTCCTAGTCCCGCGGCCGCCGAGCCGCATCCGATGTCCGAAGGCGCCTCCCGGGGCGCCTTCGTCGTGTCGGGCGCAATACGCTGATGAGCGTGGAGGCCGCTTCGACCCGCACCCTCTCCAACGACAAGGCCCAGCGCATCGTCGACGCCATGCGCAGCTCGGTCGCGCGCCGCGGGGTGGCCGGCTCGACGTTCGACCACGTCGCCCGCGAGGCGGGCGTGTCGCGCGGGCTGCTGCACTACTACTTCGGCACCAAGGAGCGGCTGCTGACCGAGGTGGTGCGCCGCGACTTCGAGCTGAAGATGGCGGCGCTGGAGGCCGCGCTGGAGCAGGCGCAGACCGCCGACGACGTCATCTCGCTGCTGGTCGCCTCGCTCGAGGACCTCGTCGTGAACGACCGCGATCTCGTCGCCGTCGGCTTCGAGCTGTTCTCGCTCGCCCAGCGCAACCCGGAGATCGCGGCCGAGTACGCGGAGCTGCAGAACGGGATGCGCCGCCACATCGTCACGGTGCTGGCCGACAAGCACGAGCAGGGCGTCCTGCACCTGGCCGCCTCGCCCGAGGCCGTCGTCGAGGTGCTGCTGTCGCTGGCCGACGGGCTGTCGCTGCGGATGCTGCTGGAGCCCGACCGCGACCACGCCGAGACGATCGCGGCCGGCGTCACCGCGGTCCGCGCGATCATCGCCTGAGATGCGCGGCGGCGGGCGGTCGCTGGGGATCGCGATCGTGGCCGCGCTGTGCGTGGCCGGGGTCGTCGCCGCGTTCCTGCTGCTGCGCCCGGCCGACGATCCGCCGCCGCTGCCCCCGGTGGCGGCGGTCGCGTTCGACACCGGCGGGCTGGAGCAGGCGCTCGCGGGACGGGCGCAGGAGCTGCGCGCGCGGGAGGCGGTGGGGACGGGCGAGCTCGACGCGCTGCTGGCGCAGGACCCGCTCGACCTGGCGATCCCCGAGGTGTCCCAGGCGGGCGTGACGCTGAACGACGTGGCGGTGCGCCGCCAGGGGGCCGAGGCGGCGGCGGAGGCGACCGTGGACGTGGCCCAGATCGCGGCGGCGGCGCCCGTCGACGTCGACGACCTGCGCTACGACGCCGGCGCGTCGCGCCCGGGCGAGCTGGTGTTCCGCGGCGAGGCGGGCGCGTTCGGCGTGTCGCTGCCGGTGAGCGTGCGGGTGGTCGTGCGCGACGGCGCGCTCGTCGCCGAGCCCGAGGGCGTGCCGGTCGGCACGACCGTGCTGTTCGACGACCCGCGCGTGCGGGTCACCGGCGTGCGCGCGACCGAGCTCGGCGACGGGCGGCTGCGGCTGCGGGTGACCGCGAGCGTGGCCTGACGGGGCGGCTCAGCCGAGCAGGCGGCCGAGCTTCAGCAGCACGCGCGGGTCGCCCGACGGGCGCATGCGCCGCTGCAGCATGAGCTTCAGCGGGTTGGCGCGGCGGGCGGTGACGTCGGCGAAGTCGTCATAGGCGACGCGCAGCGTCACGTCGGGCCGCGGGGCGCGGCCGGGCGCGACGGCCGTCGACCCGTTGTCGCAGCGCAGGTACCAGGGCTCGGCGTCGGGGAAGTCCCACTGGACCGTCGTCCCGGGCGGGACCACGCTCGGGTCGGCCTGGCGGCGGATCGTGTCGAACACGAGCGCCATCGTGTCGGGGTCGCGGTCGGCCGGCTCGGGGCGCTTGGGGCCGATCAGCCCGGCCCTCAGGAGCCGCAGCCCGCGCGCGGCGCGCTCGCGCGGCGGCAGGTCCATCGGCAGCGGGAAGCGCGGCAGCTCGTCGACGGGCAGTCCGATCGCGCGCAGGCGCGCCTCCTGCATCCGCGCGCCCTCCTCGTAGAGGTCCTCGAGCGTGAAGCCGAAGGCGGTCGTGTACGTGTCGTCGCCGCCGGGCGGCAGCGCGACCGCGGTCGTCCAGGGCAGCACCTCGCGGATCGTCTCGACGATCGCGTCGGCGCAGCCGGCGTCCTGCTCGCACAGGTCGGCGAGCAGGCGCACGCCGAACGCGATGTGGCGCTGCTCGTCGAACGCGACGTTCGCCATCCCGGCCCGGAAGCCGGGCAGCAGGTCGTACTCGGTGAGGTAGCGCTCGATCATGTGCTGGCCCGGCTGGGCCAGCGAGCCCTCGACGATGATGTGGTAGAGCGTCACCGCGGCGGCGAGCTTGCGCGGCGAGCGGTCCCGGCGCAGCTCGTCGGCCATCCGGTCCAGGCGGCCGAACACCTTGCGGTGGCCCCACGTGAGCTGGTCCGCGGTGGCGGCCAGCGTGCCGCCCGGCGTGCCGTCGCCCCGGCCCACCACCTCGTTCATGAAGCGCTGGAAGAGGACGGAGTGGCGCGCCTCGTCGACCTGCTGGGTGGTGAGGAAGTACTTCTGCTCCTCCAGCGGCGCCGCGTCGATGTACGGCGACAGGTCGTCGGCGACCGCGTCCTCGCCGTGGAAGAACAGCGAGTACAGCCACAGCGCGCTGCGGCGCTGCTCGGGCGTCATCCTCTCGTGCCAGTCGATGCGATCCTGGCTGAAGTCGATCTCGGTCGCCCGCCAGTTGCCGCGCTCCCACCGCGCGTACAGGTCCGTGTAGGAGATCTGCTTGGTCGCTGCCGGGACGGAGACCCTCATGGGCGGAGCGTAGCTCCTGACTGGCCGTTCAGCCAGTCGGGTGGCGCGCGGGGCGCCGCCCGCGCGTCGGGACGGCCCGGAGGGGGACGTGTGGCACATGGCGTCCGGATAGCGGCTGTCATGTGCCACACGTCGCCGGGGTGGCCGGGTGAGGGACGGGGGCCTGGGGAGGCCGGCGAGCGCGGCGGCGGGGCGATGGCGTGCGGGCGTCGAGGGCCCTCGTCGTGGGTCAGCCGGTCGGCGGCGCGATCGCCGCCCGGCAGTCCGGCGGCGGACGGCTCAGCCGAGCTTGGGCGAGCGCCAGGGCGCGGCCAGGCGGCCGGCCAGGTGCTCGGGCAGCGCGTCGATCGCGACCCGCTCCTGCTCGAGCGTGTCGCGGTCGCGCACCGTCACCGTGCGGTCCTCGAGGGTCTGGTGGTCGATCGTCACGCACCACGGCGTGCCGATCTCGTCCTGGCGGCGGTAGCGCTTGCCGATCGAGCCGCCCTCGTCGTACTCGACCTGCATGCGCCGGCGCAGGAGGTCGACGATCTCGCGGCCGACCTCGGGCTGGCCGTCCTTGCGCACGAGCGGCAGCACCGCGACCTTCACGGGCGCCAGGCGCGGGTGCAGCTTCAGCACGGTGCGGGTCTCCCCGTTGACCTCCTCCTCGTCGTAGGCGTCGACGAGGAACGCGAGCGTGGCGCGGTCGGCGCCGGCGGCCGGCTCGATCACCGCGGGGATGTAGCGCTCCTTGGTCTGCTGGTCGAAGTACTCGAGCTTCTCGCCCGAGTGCTCGGAGTGCTGCGTGAGGTCGAACGTGCCGCGGTTGGCGATGCCCTCCAGCTCCGACCAGCCGATCGGGAACAGGTACTCGACGTCCGCGGTGCCCGACGAGTAGTGGCTGAGCTCGTCGGGGTCGTGCTCGCGCAGGCGCAGGTGGTCGGGCCGCAGGCCGAGCTCGACGTACCAGTCGAAGCGGGCCTGCTTCCAGTAGTCGTACCAGCGGGGCGCGTCGGGCGGCGGGACGAAGAACTCCATCTCCATCTGCTCGAACTCGCGCGTGCGGAAGACGAAGTTGCCGGGCGTGATCTCGTTGCGGAACGACTTGCCGACCTGCGCGATCCCGAACGGCGGCTTCTTGCGCGACGTCTGCAGGACGTTCTTGAAGTTCACGAAGATGCCCTGCGCGGTCTCCGGGCGCAGGTAGACGGTGGCGCCGGCCTCCTTCACCGGGCCCATCGTCGTCTCGAACATCAGGTTGAAGTCGCGCGGCTCGCTCAGCTCGCCGCCGCAGACCGGGCACGTGGTCTGGCCGGGGTCGAGGTGATCGGCGCGGAAGCGGCGCTTGCACTCGCCCAGGCACTGCACGAGCGGGTCGGTGAAGCCGGCCAGGTGGCCGGAGGCCTCCCACGTCTTCGGGTGCTGGAGGATCGCCGAGTCGAGGGCGACGATGTCGTCGCGCTCCTGCAGCATCGCCTGCCACCAGGCGTTCTTGACGTTCGTCTTCAGCAGCACGCCGTAGTGCGCGAAGTCGTACGTCGAGCCCAGCCCGCCGTAGATCTCGCCGGTGGGGAAGATGAATCCGCGGCGCTTCGTGAGCGCCACGATCTTGTCCATGGTGACCGCGTCGGAGGGCATGCCGGCGGCGGACTCTACAATCCCCGGCTCGATGCCCATCTACGAGTATCGCCGCCAGGACGGCACCACCTTCGAGATCCTCCAGTCGATCACGGACGAGCCGTTGACCGAGGACCCGGAGACCGGGCAGCCGGTCGAGCGCGTGCTGCACGCGCCCGCCGTGCACTTCAAGGGGTCGGGCTTCTACAACACCGACTACGGCACCCGCAAGCGGGCGCGCGAGCAGAAGGCGTCGGCCGACAACGGCACGGACAAGTCCTCCTCGGGCACGTCCGAGTCCAAGAGCGACTCGGGCTCGTCGTCGAGCAGCAGCACGTCGTCGAGCGACTGACGGCGCCGGCGATGGTCTCGGCGCCGGTCGCGGAGCGCCTCGCCGGCTATCCGCGGCTGCGCTACATGGGCTCCAAGCACCGGCTGGCCCCGACGCTGGCGGCGATCTTCGACGACCTCCCGCCCGGCCCGGCCGTCGACGCGTTCTCGGGCAGCGGCGTCGTGGCCTACACGCTGAAGGCCACCGGCCGCAGCGTGCTGGCCAACGACCACCTCGCGTTCGCGGCCACGATCGCGCAGGCGGTGGTGGCCAACGACGGCGACCGGCTCGAGCCCGACGACGTCGAGCGGATCTGCTCGGGCAACCGCGACGGGCGCGACTTCATCGCCACGACGTTCGCCGGGCGCTACTTCCCCGAGGCCGACCTGCGCTTCCTCGACGCCGCCTGGTCGCACGTCGACGAGCTGGACGGCAACCGCCGCGCGCTCGCGCTCGCCGCCCTGTGCCTGGCCGCGGCCTGGAAGCAGCCGCGCGGCGTGTTCACGATCACGACCCCGCGCTACGACGACGGCCGCCGGCAGCTGCGGATGCCGCTGGAGGCGCTCTTCCGCGAGGCGGTCGGCGCCTACAACGCCGCCGTGTTCCCCGGCGGCGGGCCGCGATCGGCGGCCTCCTGCGCCGAGGTGTTCGACCTCGACCCCGAGGGCGTCGCGCTCGCCTACCTCGACCCGCCGTACGCCCCGCCGCGCGACGACACCTGCTACGTCAAGCGCTACCACTTCCTGGAGGGGCTGGCGACGTACTGGCGCGGCCAGGAGATCATGTGGGAGACGAAGACCCGCAAGCTGCGCAAGCGCCACACGCCGTTCGCGCACCGGGCGACGGCCGCCGAGGCGCTGGACCGCCTGTTCGGGCACTTCGCCGACGGCGCGCTCGTCGTCTCCTACGGCTCCAACGCCGCGCTGGGCGCCGGCGACCTGGAGCGCCTGCTGCGCCGCCACCGCCGCGCGGTGCGGCGCGTCGAGGTCGCCCATCGCTACGCGTTCGGCACGCACGCCGCCGCCGGCCGCCGCGTCGCGACGGAGTACGTGCTCGTCGCGACCTGACCCGTCAGCCGTCGAGGAACGCCCGGACCGCCGCGTCCTTGTCGGCCTCCGGCACCACGCCCGTGAGCGTGCCGAGCACGTGCGTCTCGGCGCTGCCGCCGATCGCCATCGCCGCGAACACGGCGGCCAGCGTCGGCCCGCTCATGTCCGACTGGAACGCGCGCGGCGTGCGCCAGCCCACCAGCGGCAGGCGGTAGAACGCGCCGTGGGGGATGCCGAACAGGCCGCCCGGGGTCGTGAGCTTGTCCTTCATCGCCGTCAGCAGGAACTGCTGGCGGCGGGCGCGGTCGAGGTCGCTCTCCTGCGGGCGGCACAGGTTCTTGCGGGTGCGGGCCAGCGCGAGCGCCTGATCGCCGTCGATGTGGGTCTTCCCGCGCCGCAGGCGCAGCGTGAAGCCGCCGTTGCGGCGGCCGCCGTTGATCTTCGAGAACACGCACTTGCCCTCGTAGGTGACGCCGCCGAGCGCGTCGATGAGCCCGGGGAAGCGCTCGAAGTCGACCTCGATCACGTGGTTGATCTCGATGCCCAGGTACTCGCGCACGGTCTCGATCGCCAGCGGCGCGCCGCCGTATGCGTACGCGGCGTTGATCTTGCTGGCGCCGTGGCCGGGGATGTCGACGATCGTGTCGCGGGCGATCGACAGGCGGCTGTTGTGACCGCCGCCGACGCGCAGCAGCATGATCGAGTCCGAGCGGCTGGGGCCGCTGGTCGACGCGCCCGGCTCGGCGTTGCCCTCGGTGCGCCGGTCGGAGCCGAGCACGAGGACGTTGGTGGCCGACCACAGCGGGAAGCCGCCGTCGTCGAGCGCCGCCTTCGTCTCGTCGGACACGCTGCCGGCCTGGATCTGGGCGCTGACGAGGAACAGCACGAGCGACAGCAGGATCCAGCCGAAGAACAGGCCGACGACCCAGCGCAGCGCGCGACCCCAGGTCCACGGCCTGCGCGTGCCGGGGATCCGCAGGCCGCGCCGGGGCGGGCGCGGGCCGCGCTCGCCGTCTTCCGGACGGCCGGCGTGGCGGCGCAGCTCGGCGATCGCGTCGCCCTCGCGCCGGGGCAGCAGGCGCGGTCGCGCTCGGTACTTCGTGTAGCTGGGCGGCGGGTCGTGGGGGTGGGGCGCCCGCGCCGCGGATGGGGGCGGATGGGACGGCTCGTCCCGCCCCGGGGCGTCCGACATGGCGCTGTATGGTGGCGAAGGTGCCTAAAGGGTGCGTGATCGGTGTGGACCTCGGCGGCACCAAGCTGCTGGCCGGCGCCGTCGATCCCGCACTGCGCGTGCACCATCGCGCCCTGCGCTCCTCGCGCGGCGAGGACACCGCGGAGGTGCTCGCGATCATGGAGGGCGCGATCCGCGAGGCGGTCGAGGCCGTCGACGGGCCGGTCGACGCCGTCGGCATCGGGATCCCGTCCACGATCGACGCCTCCCGCGGCGTGTCCGTCTACGCCACGCACCTGCCGCTGGCCGGCGTGCCGGTGGCGGCGCTGCTGGCCGAGCGGCTCGACCTGCCGGTGTTCATGGACAACGACGCCAACCTGGCGCTGCTGGCCGAGCACCGCGCCGGCGCCGCCGAGGGCGCCCGCAACGCGCTGATGCTCACGCTCGGCACCGGCATCGGCGGCGGCATCCTCATCGACGGCGACCTGTACCGCGGCTCCCAGGGCGCGGCCGGCGAGCTCGGCCACATCGTGGTCGAGCAGGACGGCCCGCCGTGCCAGGGCAACTGCCCCAACCGCGGCTGCCTGGAGGTGATGGCGTCCGGCTCGGCGCTCGTGCGCGAGGCGACCGCGATGGCGGGCCGGCGGCCGCGGTCGGCGCTGGGGCGCACGCTCGCGGAGGGCCGCGGCATCACCGGGCCGCTGGTCACCGAGCTCGCCCACGACGGCGACGAGGCCGCGCGCGACGTCCTCGCGCTCGTCGGCCGCCGCCTGGGCGTCGGGATGTCGAGCCTCGTCAACGTCTTCAACCCCGACGTGATCGTGATCGGCGGCGGGGTCGTCGCCGCCGGCGACCTCGTGCTCGGGCCCGCCCGCGAGGAGATGGTCGCCCGCGGGCTGCCGCCCGCGCGCGACCACGCGCGGGTCGTCGCCGCGCACTTCGGCGAGGAGTCGGGGATGCTCGGGGCCGCGCTGCTGGCGCGCGAGTCGGTCGACCAGCGGGCGGCCGCGTGAGCGCCGGGCGCCTCGTCGTCTGCCCCACGCCGATCGGCAACCTCGAGGACGTGACGCTGCGCGTGCTCGCGGCGCTGCGCGAGGCCGACGTCGTCGCCTGCGAGGACACGCGCCGCACCCGCGTGCTGCTCGACCGCTACGGCGTGTCGGCGCGCCTCGTCAGCTACCACGAGCACAACGAGCGCGCACGGGCCGCCGAGCTGGTCGAGCGGATGCGCGAGGGCGCGGTCGTCGCGCTCGTCTCCGACGCCGGGATGCCGCTGGTGAGCGACCCCGGCTACGTGCTCGTGGAGGCGTGCGTCGCGGCGGGCCTCGCGGTCGAGGTGCTGCCGGGCCCCAGCGCCGCGCTGGCGGCGCTCGTCGCCAGCGCGCTGCCCGCCGACCGCTGGCGGTTCGCCGGCTTCGTGCCGCGCAAGGAGGCCGATCGGGCGGCGCTGTGGTCGGCCGCGGAGACCGTCGTCGCGTTCGAGTCGCCCAAGCGGCTGGCCGCGACGCTCGCGTCGCTCGCCGCCGCCGACCCGCAGCGGCCGGTCGCGGTCTGCCGGGAGCTGACGAAGGTGCACGAGGAGGTCGTGCGCGGCAGCGCCGGCGAGCTGGCCGAGCGCTACGCGGCCGAGGAGCCGCGCGGCGAGATCGTCCTCGTCGTCGGGGCGGCGCCCGAGGGCGCCGCGGACCGCGCGCGGGCGCTCGACGCGCTGGCCCGCCTCGTCGAGGCCGGCGCGCGGGTGCGCCCGGCCGCCGCGGTCGTCGCCGAGCTGACCGGCGTGCCCGCCAACGAGCTGTACCGGGCGCTGCGGGCCTAAGCGATCGGCGAGGCGAGGGAACCCCCCGATTCGCGCTCGGCGGCGCGGACGTAGCGTCGCCGCCATGCCTCTCCTACCGAAGCTCCTCGCGGCCGCGGCCGCGCTGATCCTCCTGCCCGCCGCGTCGGCCGCCGCCCAGGCGCCGGCCGCCACGATCACGATCGACGACGGTCGCGCGGGCATCGAGGGCGTCGACGGCCACGGCTGGACCACCGTGACGGTCCAGGCCGGGAAGCCGACCGACTTCGCCGTCGTCGCGCTGCGCGCCGGCGCCGACACGACCGGGTTCGCCAACGCGATCGGCAAGCTCGCGCCCGACGGGATCGGGCGCTGGGGCGCCTGGCTGATGGGCGGCTCGGCCCGGCCCGGCGCGCCGTACACGTCGACCGTGAACCTCACCCCGGGGCAGTACGCGATCGTGACCTTCGGCCGCAAGAGCACGGAGTGGGTCGGCGGGTTCGGCGTCCGCGACGTCCCCACCGGCGCGCCCGCGCCCGAGGCCGGCGCGGAGATCGAGTTGCGCGACTTCCGCTTCGTCGCGCCCGAGGCGGTCGACCCGGCCGCCGGCATCACGATCGTCAACCGCGGCCGCCAGCTCCACGAGACGGTGATCGCCAAGGTCAAGGGGCCGGTGAGCACGGCGGTGCGCCTCGCGCGCCAGGGCCGCTTCCAGAAGATCCGCTTCGCGGGCATGCCGCAGCAGGCCGTCGGCCTCGTCTCCCCGGAGACGACGAACGTCGTCACGCCGCGCCTGGCGCCGGGCCGCTACCTGCTCGTGTGCGCGTACGGGGACCGCGGCAGCCGCAACAAGCCGCACTCGGTCCTGGGCATGGCGCAGGCGATCACGATCCGGTGAGCGCGCCGATGACGATGCGAACCCTCCGTCTCGCCGCCGCGGCCTGCGCCGCGGCGGCGGGCATCGCCGTGCTCGTCCCCGCCGCCGCCCAGGCGCAGAAGGTGCCGAAGGTCGTCGAGCGCACGTTCGTCCTGGAGGAGGCGTCCGTCAACCGCGAGGTCGAGTGGCACTACCTCGACTCCGAGACGCGCGACCGCTGCGCCACCTGGACCGACGCGACGGGCCTCGAGCGCACCGCGTACTCGCTGGAGAAGCCGGTCCGTCACAAGCTGATCGCGGTGGGCCGCAAGGTCGCGCTCCTGCCGGAGAAGCTCATGCGCATGGAGGGCCAGGTCACCCGCAAGGCCGACTGGGACGAGCACCTGCCCGAGTGCGGCACGTGCGGCGGCGAGCTGGGCGACTGCGTGGGCCGGGCCGATCCGCCCCTGGAGCCGATCGTGCGGCCCGACTGCGGGACGCGGAAGCTGACGGCGCCGCAGCTCCACTTCGTGATGGTGCCCAAGCGCTCCGAGCCGCCGGACGACGAGCTCATCGGGCTCGTTCCCAACGTCGCGCACGTCAACGCCGACGTGGTGCCCAACGCGCCCGAGTTCAAGCGGTGCCCGCCGACCCAGCCGGGCGGGCCCGGGCTCCCGCACCGCCAGGGCCTCGGCGTGCGGTTCACCAAGGAGTACCGCCAGCTGCTCACGGTGCGCCCCGGCGGGACCGTGCGCTTCAAGGGCAGCTCGAAGATCGGGCACGTCGTCCCGTTCCAGGACTGGTCGGGCGGACGGTTCACCGAGGTCGGCACGTGCCCGTCGCTGAGCGGCGCCGGCCGCCAGGTGTGCGACACCGTGCACGTCGAGGCGACGTTCCGGCGGATCGCCTGATCAGGCCCCGACCGGCTCGCGCTCGCCGCCCAGCAGCGTCGCGAGCTGGGTGCGCGAGCGCAGGTCGAGCTTGCGCATGATCGCGCCGACGTGGTGCTCGATCGTCTTCGGGCTCAGGAACAGCGCGGCGGCGACCTCGCGGTTCGTGAGCCCGTCGGCGACGAGCAGCGCGACCTGCAGCTCGTGCGGCGTCAGCTCGGCGACCGGCGCGGACGGCGCGGCGGCGGCGTGCTCGCCGCCGGTCGCGCGCAGCTCGCCCGCCGCCCGCGCCGCCCACGGCTCGGCGCCCAGGCGCTCGAAGGCGGTCAGCGCGGCCTCCAGCGGCGCGCGCGCCTCGGCCCGCCGGCGCGCCCGGCGCAGCCGCTCGCCGAGCACGAGGTCGCCGCGGGCCTGCTCGAACGGCATCGCGGGCAGCGCCGGGGGCGGCGCGTCGTCGTCCAGCATCGCCCGGCAGCGGGCGGCGGCGGCGTGCGCCCAGGCGCCGCCGGTGCGCGCGGCGGCGCCGGCGAGCGCCGCGGTCTCGCGCTCGGCGTCCTCGCGGCGTCCGGCCCGCAGCAGCGCCTCGACGTGGTCGCCGGCCATCAGCGTGGTCGCCGGCTCGCCGTAGCCGCCGGCCCGGGCCGTCTCCGCGGCCGCGTCCAGCCACGCCAGCGCGGCGTCGGCGCGGCCCGCGGTCAGCTCGGCGAACCCGAGCGCGGCGCGGGCCTGCATCGCCGTGGCGGCACCGCCGGCGGTCTCGGCCAGCGCGAGCGCCTCGGCGCCGTGGTCGCGCGCGGCGTCCAGGCGCCCGGTCCCGGCCTCGGCGCGGGCGAGCGTCGGCAGCGTGACCGCCAGCAGCGGGAGCTGGCCGGTCTCGCGCGCCAGCCGCACGGCCTCGTCGGCGTCGGCGAGCGCGGCCGCCCAGCGGCCGCGGCGCCAGCGCACCTGGGCGCGCACGTCCAGCGGGTAGATCAGGCGGCCGGGGGCGCCCGCCCGGCGGGCGGCGTCGACCATCCGGTCGCAGACGCGCTCGGCGTCGTCGAAGCGCTCCATCCAGGCCAGCGCGGTCGCGCCCATCGCCACCAGCTCCGCGGTCTGGGCCAGCGGGTCGGCCGCCTCCAGGATCGGCGCGGCGGCGTCGAGCAGCGGCTCGCCCTCGGCGCGCCGGCCGAGCGCGACGAGCGTGCTGCCGGTGGCCAGCCCGGCCAGCATCTCGACCTCGGCGGCGCCGGCGGCCGCGGCGGCCTCCCGCGCGCGGCCGGCCAGCTCGAGCAGCGCCGCGGTGTCGCCGCCGACCATGTGCGCCATCGCGGCCTCGAGCAGCAGCAGCCCCGCGGCGGCGTCCTGCCCGGCCGCGGCGGCCTGCGCGGCCAGCGCCTCGACGCGCCGCGCGCCGCCCAGCGGGTCGCCGGTGCGCATGTCGACGCGGGCGCGCACGAGCTCGGCGGTCGCGGCGGCCTCGGGCGCCGGGGCGTGGCGGGCCGCGCGGTCGGCCAGCTCGCCGGCGAGCGCGAGCTGCCCGCCCAGCGTCGCGTCGACCGCCGCCTCCAGCTCGCGGCCGGCGCGGGCGGCGGGGTCGGCGGTCAGCTCGGCGGCCCGCACGCCGGCGCGCGCCGCCTCCACGTGGGCGCCGCGCGCGCGGGCGTCGCGCGCCGCGGCGGCGAGGGCGTCGGCCGCCTCCGCGTCGGGGCCGGTGGCCGCGTGCGCCAGGTGCCAGGCGCGGCGGGCGGGGTCGGCGACCGCGCCGGCCAGCGCGCGGTGGGCGGCCCGGCGGGCCGACGCGGGCTGGTCGTGGTAGGCGGCGGCCGCCAGCAGCGGATGGCGCAGGGCCGGGGCGGCCGCGTCGCCGGCCAGCAGCCCGGCGTCGCGGGCGGCGTCCAGCGCGTCGGCCGGCAGGTCCAGCGCGGCGAGCGCGGCCCGGATCGCGTCGGGCGACGCGTGGCCGGCCGCGGCGACGACGCACAGCGCCCGGCGGGCGGGGTCGGGCAGCGCGTCCAGGCGCCGGGCGAAGCCGTCGCGCAGCTCGGCGCCGGCGCGCAGCGGCGCCGCCGGGTCGATCGCGCCCGCGCGCTGCTGCGGCGTCAGCCGGCGGCGCAGCTCCAGCAGCGCGAGCGGGTTCCCGGCGCCCGCGTCGACCACCGCCTCGACGGCGGCCGGCGCCAGCGGCGGGCCGGGGTCGTCGGGCGCGTCGCGCACGAGCGCGACCGCGCTGTCGCGGTCCAGCGGGTCGAGCGTCAGGCGCTCGAGCTCCGGGGCGTCGATCGGCTCGCCGTCCCCGTCGCGGGCGGCCAGCAGCACGCCCAGCCCCTCCCAGGAGGCGCGGCGGGCGGCGAACAGCAGCGCGTCCCGGGTGGCGGCGTCGAGCCAGTGGACGTCGTCGGCGACCACCAGCACCGGGCCCTCCTCGGCGGCCCCGCCGAGCAGCGCGAGCAGCGCGGCGGGGACCGCGAAGCGGTCGCCGGGCGGGGCGTCGGCGAGCGCGAGCGCGCCGTGCAGCGCCAGCCGCCGCGGCTCGGGCAGCGCGTCGGCGAGCGGGAGGATCGGGCCCGCGAGCTCCAACAGCCCGGCGTAGGGGAGGTCGGTCTCGCCCTCGAAGCCGCGCGTGCGCAGCACGCGGACGTCGCCCGCCTGGGCGACGGCGTCGTCGAGGAGCGTGGACTTGCCGATGCCGGCGGGTCCTTCCACCAGCAGGGCGAAGCTGCGGCCGCCTCGCATGGCCTGGACCTGCGAGGCGATGCGGGCGCGCTCCCGTGCGCGTCCGTGGATCATCGCGCCGCAGTGTAGGAGCGGGCCGCTACTGGGCGGCCAGTACGCGCACGAGCTCCACGCGGGAGCCCACGCCGAGCCGCCGGTACAGGGCGCTGAGGCGCCGCTCGACGGTCTTCTCGCTGACGTACAGCTCGGCGGCGATCTCGCGGTTGGTGGCGCCGGCGGCGACGAGATGGCAGATGCGGTGCTCCTCGGCGCTGAGCACGACGTCGCCCGCGTCGGGCGCGCCGACGTCGACGGCGGCACGGGCCCGCTGCGCGGCCTCGGGGGCGCCGAGCGCGTCGAAGGCCGCCGCGGCGGCGAGGAGATGGGGGCGGGCGTCGGCGCGGCGCCCGGCGGCGTGCAGGCGCTCGCCGATCGCGCGCTCCGTGCGGGCGCGCTCCAGCGGGAGCCGCAGCCCGTCGAGCGCGTCGAGCGCGGCCCGCGCCAGGGCGTCGATCCGCTCGGGCGGCGCCAGCAGCACGCGCCCGCGCGCCACGACCGCGCGGCCGTAGGCCGATCCGCCGGCGGCGGATCGGCGGTCGAGCTCCTCGAGCTCCTCGGCGGCCTCCGCGTGGCTGCCGCGCTCGGCCAGCGCCTCGACGAGCGGCCCGGCCCAGCACGAGCAGGCGAGCTGGGTCAGGCCGCCGGCGCGCTCCAGCCGCGCGGCCTCGCGCCCCGCGGCCGCCGCCGCGTCGAGGCGCCCGTCGAGCAGCTCCACCTCCGCGAGCGCGGCCTGCGCGTGGACGGCGATGCCGTCGGCCCGGTCGGCGATCGCGATCGCCAGCGCCTCGCCGGCGTGCCGCCGCGCGTCCTGCCGCGCGCCGCGCCACGCCTCGACGCGGGCCAGCACCGCCAGCGTGAACGCGAGCATCGTGCGCTGGCCGGTGGCCTGCGCCAGGTCGACGGCCGCGCGCGCGTCGTCCAGCGCCGCGTCCCAGCGCCCGCGCCGGAACGCGAGGTCGGCCCGCACGCTGAGCGGGTAGGGCAGCCGCGCGGTCGCGCCCGACGCCTCGGCCGCGGCGATCATCCAGGCCAGGATCCGCTCGGCCCGCGCGTGCGCGCCGATCCACATCGACGACTGCGCCGCCATCCCGACGATCTCGGTCGAGGCGAGGGGGTCGACGGCGGTCAGGTCGGGCATGAGCGCCTCGAGCGCCGCGTCGCCGGCCGCGTCCTCGCCGCGGGCCAGCAGCAGCTCGGCGGCGACCAGCTCGGCCAGCACGGCGACGGGCCCGCCGGCCCGTGCGGCGGCGGCGCGGGCCAGTTCGATCGCGCGATCGTGCTCGGCGACGTCGCCGGTCATCATCGGCGCGACCGCCGCCTCCAGGCGCAGCGCGGCCGCGCCGGCGTCGTCGCCGGCCCGCTCGCAGCGCTCGGCCTGGCGGGAGAGGGCCGCGTAGGCGCGCTGCGGATCGCCGCGGCGCATCGCCAGCGCGCCGCGCAGGCGGGCGGCGGCGACCGGGTCGGCGCCGGCGGCGCGCTCCAGGCGGGCCTGCGCCTCGTCGAGGTCGCCCTCGACGGCGAGCGCCTCCGCGGCGGCGAGCTCGCGCCGGGCGCGGTGGCCGGGATCGACCGTCAGCTCCGCGGCGCGCGCGAGCGCCCGCGCCGCCTCCGCGTGGCCGCCGGCGTCGCGCGCCGCCTGCGCGGCCGCCTCGAGCGCCGCCGCCCGCGCCTCGTCCGGCGCCGGTCCGGCCGCCGCCGCGAGGTGCGCGGCCCGTCGCGGCGCGTCGGGGGCGGTGGCGGCCAGCGCGCGGTGGGCGGCGGCGCGCTCGGCCTCGCCGGCGATCGCGTCGACGGCGGCGCGGACGGACGGGTGGCCGAACGCGACGCGCTCCCCGTCGGCGCGCAGCGCGCCCGCGCGCTCGGCGTCGTCGAGCGCGGCGGCGTCGACGCCCTGCGCGGTGAGCGCGGCCAGCAGCCAGCCGACCGTGAGGTCGTCCTCCATCGCGGCCGCGGTGACCAGCGCCCGGCGCACCGCCGGGGTCGCGGCGGCGACGAGCGCGTGCGCGGCGCGGTCGCCGTCCGGCTCCAGGCGCAGCGCCTCGACGCCCGGCGCGGCGTCGGGGCGGTCGGCGGCCAGCAGGAGGCCGACGCCGCCCGACGGCGGGCGCCGCGCCGCGAACAGCAGCGCGTCGCGCGCGGCGGCGTCCAGGCGCGGCAGGTCGTCGGCGACGACGACGAGCGGCCCGTCGAGCGCGGCCTCGCCCAGCAGCGTCCGCAGCGCGACCCCGGCCGCCAGGCGCGCCCGCGGGTCGGCCGCGTCGGCCGCCTCCAGCGCGCGCGCCTGCGGCTCGGGCAGCCGGTCGCGCGCCGGCGCCAGCGCCGCCGCGAGCGGCGCCAGCGCCCGCTCCAGGCGGACCGCCCGCACGCCCGGCACGGCGGCCGCGGCGTCCAGCAGCGCGCTCGTGCCGGCGCCGGGCGGGCCGTGGATGAGCAGCGCGAAGCCGCGACCGCGGCGCGTTCCCTCGACCCGCGCCCGCACGAGCGCGAGCGCATCCTGGCGTCCTTGCAGCACGCGTCGAGTGTGCCACCTGCGCGGCGGCGTCCGGGCCAGGTTGAGGGAGATCCCCGATCCGGGCGCGGTCAGGCGGGCGCGTCGTCCGGTGGGTGCAGGAAGTCGACCACCGCCAGCACGAGCAGCGCGGTCATGATCACCGCGCTCGCCACGCACCACTGGCAGATCGCGTCGATGACGAACAGCTCCAGGTAGGTCAGGTAGGCGCTGAACGCGAACCCGACGACGGTCATCGCGACCCGCGCCAGCCGCCCCGTCTCGCCGCGCAGCACGACGAGGCTGAGGAGGATCGCCACGTATCCGACGAGGCCGATCAGCGCGACCGGGACCCCGGCGATGTCGGCGTACTCGGACTCCTGCACCGTCTGGCAGCCGTGCCCGACCGCGCACACCGGCTCGCCGCCCGAGTAGTGGACGACGGTCAGGTAGGTGGCGACCCCGAGCCCGGCGAGGGCGAGCGCGGCCATCGCCGCGACGCGACGCGTCATGAGTCGAGCTGGGCCAGCGCGCTCTCGAGCTGGGTGGCGTCGACCCGCTGCGGCGTCTGGCCGGAGCGGCCCACCAGGAACGACGGCGTGGAGTCGATGCCGTTGGTCTGCGCGAGCGCCTGGTCCTCGCTGAGGCGGTCCAGCACGGCGTCGCTGTCGCGGGCCTTCATGGCCTGCTCGACGTCGACGCCGGGGATCGCGCCCGCGATCCGGCGCAGGTAGTCGTCGGTGGCGTAGCCGCTGTTCTCGGCGCCGTGGTTGGCGTAGACGAGCTCGATGAAGTCGAACATCCGGTTCTGCTCGGCGAGCGCCAGCGCCATCTGGGCCAGGCGGTTGGAGTCCTCGCCGAGGAAGGCGAAGTGGCGGAACTGGAAGCGGGCCTTGCCGGTGCGCACCCAGTCGTTGACGATCCGCGGCATCATCGTGTTGGCGAAGTTCGCGCACGCCGGGCACTGCAGGTCGCCGAACTCGGTGATCGTGATCGGGGCGTCGGGGTCGCCGAGCGTGAAGCCCTCCTGTGGGATGCCGTCGAGCTGCTCCTGGATCTCGGCGGTGGCGTTCACCGTGGCGGTGGGGTCGGTGGCGGCGTTGTCGTCCGACCCGCCGCCGGTGATCAGCACGATCGCCACCACGACGACGACGGCGGCGACCACGATCCCGCCGAGCTGCTGGAGGCGCTTGCGACGTTGGGCGGCCTGGGCGGCCGCGCGCTCGGCGGCCTCGCGCTGGGCACGGGCCTGCGCCCGGCGCTGCTCACGACTGTCCTTGCTCACGGGTCTGGAGGATGGCGACGGTCGGTAAACGTCGCCTCAGGGGTTCACCGCAGAGGTGTCAGCGGGAATCTCCGGGCTCGCGGGCCTGCTCGAACGCGGCACGGGCCTGCGCGACCGCGCGCTCGCGCTCCTCGAGCGTGCGGGCCGCGTCCTGCCGCGCGCGCTCGGCCGCCTCGAGGTCGGCGATGCGCTCCTGCTCGAGCTGCTGCGCCTCCGCGAGCGCCTCGGCCGCGAGCTGACGGGCCCGCTCGGCGCGGGCGAGCGCCTGGTCGGCCCGCTCGACCGCGACCTGGGCGGCGGTGCGCTCGCGCTCGGCGCGGCGCAGGGCGGCGCGCGCCTCGCGCTCGGCGGCGCGGCGGGCGGCGCGGGCCTCGCGATCCGCGCCGGCCGGCGAGGCGCGGCGGGGGCGGGCGGGCCGGTCGCGGCCCGGATGGCCGGCCTGGTCGCCGCCGCCCGGGGCGAAGCGGCCGGCGCGCTCGCCGCCGGGCAGGCCGCCGGGCGGGCGCAGCTCGCGGGTCAGGCGGCCGGCGGCGACGGCGTCGCGGGCCTCCGCGTCGAGCGTCGCGGCCTGCAGCGTCTCGCGCACCTGGTCGCGCAACACGCCGCTGACCGAGCCGCGCTCCTCCTGCAGGATCTGCTCGGCGAGCTGGGTGAGCCGGTCGACCGCCTCCCGGGCGGCCTCGCTGGCGTCGCGCCAGGCGTCGCGGTCGCCGTGGGCCAGCAGCCGCTCGTGCGCCTCCAGCAGGCGCCGGCCGGCGGTGACGAGCGCCTGCGTCCACTCGGGCTCGCGGCGCGAGAGCTGGTTGACCGCCCACGCGGCCGCGGTCGGGCGCGCGAGCGCCTTCACCGCGTCGGCCTCCTCGCGATGGCCCTCCCGGCGCAGGCGCTTGGCGAGCTCGTCGCGGGCGGCGACGAACTCGCCCGGGCGCAGCGCGTAGAGCGCGTCGACCTGCGGCTCCACCTGTGACGAACGAGGCATGGTTCGTGTGCTCTCTCCCCAGGAAGCGTGACGCATGCGCGACGCGGGGGCCAGTCGGGGCCGGGCCGCCCGTACGGTCGCGCCATGTCCGGCCGCCCGCTCGCCGCCCTCCTCGCCGCCCTGACCGCCGTGGCGCTCGCGCCCCCGGCGGCGCTCGCCGCGGGCTGGCGGGCGCCGGTCGACGGGCGCGTGGTCGGGCGCTTCCATCTGGGGCCCGACCCGTTCGCGGCGGGCCAGCGCCGCGGGGTCGACCTGGCCGCGGCGCCGGGTGCGCCCGCGCTGGCGCCGTGTCGCGGACGGGTGACGTTCGCGGGCCGCGTGCCGGGCCGCGCCGGGGTGGCGATCCGCTGCGGGCCGCTCGTGGCGACCGTGCTCGGGCTGGCCGGGCTGGAGGTCGCCACCGGCGACGTCGTGGCGCGCGGCCGCCGGCTGGGCGCCGTCGCCGCCGGCGGCGTCGTGCGCCTGGGCGCGCGCCGGGCCGGCGAGCGGTTCGGCTATCGCGACCCGCTCGCGCTCTTCGCGCCGCGCCGCGCCCCGCGCGGTCCGCACGCGCCGCCGCCGCCGCGGGCGTCGCCGCCCGCTCCCGGTCCGCCCGCCCGCGCGCCCGCGCCCGTCCGCGCCGCCCCGCCGGCGCGCGCGCCGCTGCTGGCGTGGGCCGGCGCGGGGCTCGCCGCGCTCGCGCTGCCCGCAGGCGCGGCCGGCGCCCGCGCCCGTGCGCGGGCCCGCAGGCGCGCGCCCTCGTCCGGGGTCGCGGCGGCGCCCGAGTAGCCTGCGTCGCCGTGCCGTTCTACATCACGACCCCGATCTACTACGTCAACGCGGCACCGCATCTGGGGCACGCGTACACGGCGATCGCCGCCGACGTCCTCGCGCGCCACCAGCGCCAGCGCGGCGAGGACGTCTTCTTCCTCACCGGCACCGACGAGCACGGCGAGCCCGTCGCGATCGCGGCGGAGGAGCAGGGCGTCGCGCCGCTCGAGCTCGCCGACCGCAACTCGCAGCGGTTCCGGGACCTCATGCCGCTGCTGGACGTCTCCAACGACTTCTTCATCCGCACCACCGACCCCGAGCACGTGCGCCGGGTGCAGGAGGTGCTCACCCGCGTGCGCGAGAACGGGTACGTGTACGAGGGCACCTACGAGGGCTGGTACTGCCCGCGCTGCGCCGACTTCAAGACCGAGGCCGAGATCGGCCCCGGCAACACCTGCCCGATCCACAAGATCCCGCTGACGCGCGAGCGGGAGGACAACTACTTCTTCCAGCTCTCCGCCTTCCAGGGCGAGCTGGAGAAGCTGTTCGACGAGCGCCCGGACTTCGTCATGCCGCGCCACCGCTACAACGAGGCGCGCTCGTTCCTGGCCGGCGGGCTGCAGGACGTCAGCCTCACGCGCCCGAAGCTGCGCTGGGGCGTCGAGGTGCCGTGGGACCGCTCGCAGGTGTTCTACGTGTGGTTCGACGCGCTGCTCAACTACTACACGGCGCTCGGGTTCGCGCGCGGCAAGCAGCAGGACCTCACGCACAAGTTCTGGCCGGCGACGTACCACATCATCGGCAAGGACAT
This sequence comes from Capillimicrobium sp., assembly GCA_035565675.1. GTDB lineage: Bacteria > Actinomycetota > Thermoleophilia > Solirubrobacterales > Solirubrobacteraceae > Capillimicrobium. Next base: position 45,142 of record DATMSA010000147.1, read on the forward strand.
CCTGAAGTTCCACACGATCTACTGGCCGGCGCTGCTGATGGCGGCCGACCTGCCGGTGCCCGAGCACGTCTTCGTCCACGGCTTCCTGCTGACCCCGTCGGAGGACGGCGGCGAGGGCGAGAAGATGAGCAAGTCGCGCGGCAACGTCATCGACCCGTTCCAGGTCATCGAGGACTTCGGCCCCGACGCGCTGCGCTTCTACCTGGCGCGCGAGGTCGCCTTCGGCCAGGACGGCCCGGTCTCCGAGAGCGGGTTCATGACCCGCTACGAGACCGAGCTGGCCAACGACTACGGCAACCTCGCCAGCCGCACGATCGCGATGATCCTGCGCTACCGCGACGGGCGCCTGCCCGCCACCGAGCACGACCCGGAGCTGACCGCCGAGCTCGACGGGCTGGCCGAGACCGTCTGCGCCCAGCTCGACCGCGCCGAGATCACCACGGCGCTGGAGGAGATCTGGAAGCGCGTGCGGCGCCTGAACCGCTACGTCGAGGAGCGGGCGCCGTGGCAGCTCGCCAAGGACCCCGAGCAGGCCGCCGAGCTCGACCGCGTGCTCGCGACGCTGCACGAGGGCGTGCGCATCGTCACCGTCCTGCTGGCCCCGTACCTGCCCGGCGCGACGGCGAAGCTGATGGCGGCGCTGGGACGCACCGGGCCCGACGACCTGGCCATCGCCGCGGCGCGCTGCGCGCCCGCGCCGATCGAGGTCCAGGCGCTGGAGCCGCTCTTCCCGAAGCGATGATCGACAGCCACACCCACCTCGACAGCTGCGAGCCGCCCAACGACGAGCTCGTCGCGGCGGCCGAGGCGGCGGGCGTCGATCGCATCCTCACCGTGGGCCTCGACGGCGCGACGTGCCGCAGCGCGCTGGCCGCCGCCGAGGCGTTCCCGCAGGTGTGGGCGGCGATCGGCCGCCATCCCAACCTCGCGCACGGCTTCGACGACGCCGACCTGGCCGAGCTGCGGGCCCTCGCCGCCCACGAGCGCTGCGCGGCGATCGGCGAGACCGGCCTGGACTACTACCGCGACCGCGCGCCGCGCGAGGACCAGATGCGCGCGTTCCGCGCCCAGATCGGGCTGGCGCGCGAGACCGGCAAGCCGCTCGTCATCCACACCCGCGAGGCCGAGGAGGACACCCTCGCGGTCCTGCGCGAGGACGCCGATGGGGTCACCGTGATCCTGCACTGCTTCTCGATGCCCGATCACCTCGACGAGGCGCTCGACCGCGGCTGGGTGATCTCGTTCGCCGGCAACGTCACCTACCCGCGCAACGAGGCGCTGGCCGTGGCCGCCGAGCGCGTCCCCGCCGAGCGGCTGCTCGTCGAGACCGACGCCCCGTACCTGACCCCGCAGGCGGTCCGCAAGGAGCGCAACCAGCCCGCCTACGTCGTGCACACGGCGCGGTTCCTCGCGGAGCGGCGCGGCGTCGCCCTGGAGGAGCTCGAGCGCGACCTCGAGCGCACGGCCGCCCGGGTCTTCGGCTGGTGAGCGACGGGCTGCCGTCGCAGCCGAGCCTGCGGCGCCTGGCGCAGTTCCAGGTGCGCCCCAACCGCGAGCTGGGCCAGAACTTCCTCGTCGACTCCAACATCCTCGGCGTCATCGAGCGCGCGGCGGAGCTCGGGCCCGACGACGTGTGCCTGGAGATCGGCGGCGGCCTGGGCGTGCTGTCCGAGCACCTCGCCGCGCGCTGCGCGCACGTCCACGTCGTCGAGGTCGACCGGTCGCTGGAGCCGGCGCTGCGCGACGCGCTCGACCCGCACCCCAACGCCACGCTGCACCTGGCCGACGCGATGACGCTCGACCTGGCCGCGCTGGACCCCGCGCCGACGAAGGTCGTGGCGAACCTGCCGTACGGAATCGCCGCGTCGGCCATCCTGCGCACGATCGAGGAGCTGCCGCAGGTGACCACGTGGGTGGCGATGGTGCAGAAGGAGGTCGGCCAGCGGCTCGCGGCCCGGCCCGGCACGCCCGCCTACGGCATCCCCAGCGTCATCGCCCAGCTCGCCTGCGAGGTGCGGGTCCTGCGCGGGGTGGCGCGCACCGTCTTCCACCCGGTCCCCAACGTCGACTCGGTGCTCGTCGTCCTGCGCCGCACCGGCCCGGCCGCGCCGCCGGCGCTGCGCGCGCTCGTCCAGCAGGCGTTCGCGCACCGGCGCAAGGCGCTGCCGCGCTCGCTGGACCTCGCCCGGCCGGGCACGCGCGACGCGGCCCGCGCCGCGCTGCAGGCGCTCGGGTTCCCGCCCGACGCGCGCGCCGAGCGCCTCGCCCCCGAGGACTTCCGCGCCCTGTACGAGCGCCTCGAGGCGGCCGGGTCATGAGCACCGAGCGGGCGCCCGCGAAGATCAACCTGTGCCTGTTCCTCGGGCCGACGCGCCCGGCGGACGGGCGCCACGAGCTCGTGTCGGTGATGCAGTCGCTGAGCCTCGCCGACGTGCTGACGCTCGCGCCCGCCGCGCCGGGCGCTGACGCCGACGAGGTCGTGTGCCCCGGCGTCGAGGGACCCAACCTGGCCGGGGCGGCGCTCGCCGCGTTCCGCGCCGCGACCGGATGGGCCGCGCCGCCGCACCGCCTGGAGATCGTCAAGCGCGTCCCGGTCGCCGCCGGGATGGGCGGCGGCTCCGGCGACGCCGCCGCCGCGCTGCGCCTCGCCGCGCGGGCGGCCGGCCGCGCGGCCGACGAGGCGCTGCTCATGGAGCTCGCCGCGGGCCTGGGCGCCGACGTCCCCGCCCAGGTGCGCCCCGGGCGCGCGCTGGCCACCGGCGCCGGCGAGCGCGTCGAGCGCCTCGCCGACGGCGCGCCGTTCGGGGTGCTCGTGCTCCCCGGGCGCCGGCCGCTGTCCACCGCCGCCGTGTACGCGGAGGCCGACCGGCTCGGCCTGCCCCGCGACGCGGGGGACCTCGCCGCGCGGCTGGCCGAGGTGCGCGAGGCGCTCGGCCGCCACGGCGACCTGCCCCCGCACCTGTACGTCAACGACCTGCAGCCCGCGGCGCTCGCGCTCGCGCCCGAGATCGCGCAGGCGCTCGACGAGGCGCGCGGCGCCGGCGCCGACGTCGCGATGGTCAGCGGCTCGGGCCCGACCGTCCTCGGCCTGTTCCTCGGCCCACACGGCCCGCGGCGGGCGCGGGCCGCGGCCACGTACGCGCTCGACGGGCGCGACCCGGCGCCGCTCGTCGCCGCGCCCGAGCCGGGGTGGCCCGCGCCGTGAAGCCGCTGTGGCTCATCGGCGCGCTCGCGCTGGCCGTGTTCCTGTGGGTGCGCCGGCGGCACCTCGGGCGCATCGAGATGGCCATCGGCGTGGTCGTGGCGATCGCGGCCGCCGTCTACTCGACCGGGGTCGTCCACCTGCCCAACCTCGAGCACCTCATCGAGGACCTCGGCCGCGCGCTGGGCCCGTGGACGTACCTGCTGGTGGCGGTGATGGCGTTCGCCGAGACCGGCGCGTTCATCGGCCTGATCGCCCCCGGCGAGACGACGATCCTCGTCGGCGGCGTCATCGCGGGCCAGGGCGAGATCGACATCTTCCTGCTGATCGCGATCGTGTGGGTGTGCGCCGTCGCCGGCGACGTGACGAGCTTCCTGCTCGGCCGCCGGCTCGGGCGCGACTTCCTCGTGCGCCACGGCCCCCGCTTCCAGATCACCCCGCCGCGCCTGCGCCAGGTCGAGCACTTCTTCGAGCGCCACGGCGGCAAGGCCGTGCTGATCGGGCGGTTCGTCGGCCTCATCCGCGCCGTCGCGCCGTTCATCGCCGGCTCGTCGGGCATGTCGATGCGGCGCTTCCTGCCCTACGACATCATCGGCGCCGGGCTGTGGGGCACCACCTTCTGCCTCCTCGGCTACGTGTTCTGGCAGAGCTTCGGGACCGTCGCCGACTACGCCGGGCGCGGCGCGCTGGCCGTCGGCTCGGTGATCGTCGCCGTGGTCGGCGTCGTCGTCGCCTACCGCTGGCTGCGCGAGCCCGCCAACCGCGCCAAGGCGCGCGCGTGGCTCGACGAGCAGGCGCAGCGGCCCGCCCTGCGTCCCGTCGTGCGGGTGCTGCGCCCGGTCGCGGTGCGGGTCGTCGCGCCGATCGGCCGCCGCCTCGCCGGGCCGGCCCGCTTCACGCTCGATCGCTTCACGCCCGGCGACCTCGGCCTCGAGGCCACGACGCTGGCCGCGGTCGCCGCCGTCGGCAGCTTCGGCTTCTTCGCGCTGGCGTTCTCGGTCGGACCGGGGGAGCCGCTGCTCGTGACCGACCGCCGCGGCGTGGAGTGGTCCAACGACCTGTACGCCGGCTGGCTCGTCGACGTCGCCAAGGCGGTCACCGTGTTCGGCGCCCTGCCGGTGGTGATCGCCGGCGCCGCGCTCGCCTGCGCGGCGCTGGCGCTGTGGCGGGCATGGGCGGGGATCGGGGTGCTCGTCGTCGGCCTGGCCGCCACCGTCGTGGCCGTCCACGTCGCCAAGGCGACGGTCGACCGCCCGCGCCCGGACGACTCGCTCGTCGAGACCCACGGATCGGCGTATCCGTCCGGCCACGCCGCCTACGCGGTGGCGTGGATCGCGATCGCCGTCCTGCTGTCGCGGGTGGTGCCGCGCCTGGCCGGCCGCGCCTTCCTCGTCGTCGCCGCCACCGTCCTGGCCGTGCTCGTCGGCCTGTCGCGCGTCTACCTGCACGCGCACTGGTGGTCGGACGTCGTCGGCGGGTGGGGCCTGGGCGCCACGATCCTCTCGCTGTGCGGCATCCTCGGGCTGCTCGTCGCCTTCATCGGCAAGAATCGGGGGCGTCCATGAGCAACGAGGACGTCACCTACGTCGTCGCCGGCGGCTGCGGGCTGATCGCGTTCATCGCGTTCGCGTGGCTGGTCATGCGCCCCGCCTGGATGTCGTACAGCCGCCTGTGGCAGCGCTTCGCGGCGCTGTTCCTGACGCTGTACGTGGCCGCCGCGTTCGTCGGGATGGGCGTCGCCGGCGGCCTCGCGGTCGCCTGGTTCTGGGATCGCATCGAGGAGGGCGTGTGACGATCCGGCGCGCCCGGCGCGCCCGGCCGTCGTCCGCGCGCGGATAGCCTCTGCTGTCGATGCCCACGTCCGTAGCCGGGGCGTCGGCGAGCTTCGACCTCGCCGCGCTCGACGCGATCACGGAGGCCGTCGAGTCGGGAGCGGGCCTGCCCGCCGTCGTCCGCGCGGCCGCCCGCGCCCTCGACGCCAGCCTGGCGGTCGTCGACCGCAGCAGCGCCGTGCTCGCGGTCGCCGCGCGCTCGTCGGCCGACGAGCGGGCCCTGCTGGCGGGCGGCAAGGACGTGGCGATGCACGAGCTGCGGGTCGCCGACACCGTCGTCGGCCGGCTGGCGATGCGCGCCCGCTCGGACCTCGGGCCCGGGATGACGCGGCTGGTCGTCACGCTCATCGCCTCCGAGGTCGAGCGCGTGAGCGGGCCCGAGCGCGCCTCCGAGGAGGCCACGGCCGC
>DATMSA010000148.1:0-13141 GCA_035565675.1 Capillimicrobium sp.
GGGGCAGAGAGGAAAGGAGAGGGCGTGGCCGAGGTCGCGTTCGATCGGGTCAGCAAGGTCTACGACGACGGGACACGGGCGGTCAACGACTTCCAGGTCGAGATCGCCGACGGGGAGTTCCTGGTGCTGGTGGGGCCGTCCGGCTGCGGCAAGACCACGGCGCTGCGGATGGTCGCCGGTCTCGAGGAGATCTCCGAGGGCGTGGTCCGCATCGGGGACCGCATCGTCAACCACGTGCCGTCGCGCGACCGCGACATCGCGATGGTCTTCCAGAGCTACGCGCTGTACCCGCATCTGTCGGTCCGCGAGAACATCGCGTTCGGGCTGAAGGTCAAGCGGCTGCCCAAGGCGGAGATCAACCGCCGCGTCGAGGAGGCCGCGCGGATCCTCGACCTGGAGCCGTTCCTGGACCGCAAGCCCCGCGCGCTGTCGGGCGGCCAGCGCCAGCGCGTGGCGATGGGGCGCGCGATCGTGCGCGAGCCGGCCTGCTTCCTGATGGACGAGCCGCTGAGCAACCTCGACGCGAAGCTGCGCGTGCAGATGCGCGCGGAGATCGCGCGGCTGCAGCAGAACCTGGGGGTGACGACGCTGTACGTCACCCACGACCAGGTCGAGGCGATGACGATGGGCGACCGGGTCGCGGTCATGCGCAAGGGCGAGCTCCAGCAGGTCGCGCCGCCGCAGGAGCTCTACGACCATCCGGTCAACCTCTTCGTCGCCGGCTTCATCGGCAGCCCGGCGATGAACCTCCTGGAGGGACGGCTCGAGAGAGCCGGGGACGGGCTGGCGGTCCGGGCCGGCGGGCAGTACCTCTCCCTGCCCGCCGAGCTCGTGGCCGCCCGTCCGGCGCTCCAGAGCTACGTCGACCGGACGCTGGTCCTCGGGATCCGCCCCGAGGACCTGGAGGACGCCGCGGTCGCCGGCGACGCGCCCGACGGGCGGCGGATCAGCGGCCAGGCGCAGCTGCGCGAGGCGCTCGGCTCCGAGCTGATGGTCTACCTGACCATCGACGCCCCCGCCGCCTCGACGGCGGAGACGAGCGAGCTGGCCGAGGACGCCGGCGTGCAGCAGCTCGGCGGCGCCGAGGGCCAGACGACGATCGTCGGCCGCTTCAGCCCGCGCTCGCACGTCCGCGAGGGCGATCGCATCGAGGTCGTCGTCGACACCACCACGCTCCACTTCTTCGATCCCGACACGGGTCTCGGGATCTACGACGCCACCAACGGAGGAGGACCCACGTGAACCTTCCAGCCCTCAGGCGCCTCATGCTCGCGCTCCTGGCCGGGGTCGCGCTGATCGCGGCCGGGTGCGGCGACGACGACGACGACGGCGGCTCGACGGGGGCCGCCACCTCCGGCGCCGCGACGCAGGAGGCCGAGCCCTCCGACGTCTCCGGGACCGTGTCGATGGTCGGCATCTGGACCGGCGACGAGCAGGAGTCCTTCCAGGCGGTGCTCGACGGCTTCAACGAGCGCTACCCGGACGTCACCGTCAACTACAACCCGGCCGGCGACAACACGCCGACCGTGCTCAGCACCGCGGTCGAGGGCGGCAACCCGCCCGACCTGGCGACGATCGCCCAGCCGGGCCTGATCCGCCAGTTCGCCGAGCAGGGCGCGCTGCAGCCGCTCACGTTCGCCAAGGAGGAGATCGAGGCCAACTTCCCGCAGGACATCGTCGACCTCGGCACGATCGACGGCGAGCTGTACTCGTTCGTCTTCAAGGCCGCCAACAAGTCGACGGTGTGGTTCAACGTCCAGGCGTTCGAGGACGCCGGCGTCGAGGCCCCCGCGACGTGGGAGGACCTGACCTCGGCCGCGGAGACGATCAAGGCGTCGGGCCTGCCGGCGTACTCGATCGCGGGCGCCGACGGATGGACGCTCACCGACCTGTTCGAGAACATCTACCTCCGCCAGGCCGGGCCCGAGAAGTACGACCAGCTCACCAACCACGAGATCCCGTGGACGGACCAGTCGGTCAAGGACGCCCTGACCACGATGGCCGACGTGATCGGCGACTCGGACAACATCGTCGGCGGCACGTCGGGCGCGCTGGAGACCGACTTCCCGACGTCGGTCACGAACGTGCTGAGCGAGAGCCCGAAGGGCGCCATGGTGATCGAGGGCGACTTCGTCCCCGGCGTCGTGACGACCGACCTGGAGCCCGGCACGGACTACGACGTGTTCGCGTTCCCGAGCATCAACGGCTCCGGCCCGACGGTCGTCGGCGGCGGGGACTCGGTCGTGATGTTCAAGGACTCCCCGGCCGGCCAGGCGCTCGTCGAGTACCTCGCCAGCCCGGAGGCGGCCGAGATCTGGGCGTCGCGCGGCGGCTTCTCGTCGGCGAACACGCAGCTCTCGCCGGACGCGTACTCCGACGACCTGACGCGCACCACGGCGACGGCGATCGCGGAGGCCGAGACGTTCCGCTTCGACATGTCCGACCTGGCGCCGGCCGCGTTCGGCGGCACGCCCGGACAGGGTGAGTGGAAGATCCTCCAGGACTTCCTGGCGGATCCGACCAAGGTCGACCAGACCGCCCAGAAGCTCGAGCGCTCGGCCGCGCGCGCCTACCGCGACCAGGAGTAGCCGGACGTGGCGCTCGCCGACGCCAGCAGCGTGCCGGCGCCGCCCCCGGGTCTGGACGGACCGGACCCGGGGCGGTGGCGGCGCCGCCTGACCACCGCCGCCTTCCTGGCGCCGGCGGTCGTGATGCTCGGCGTGTGGATCGTCTATCCGACGATCCGCACGATCGTGCGCAGCCTGTTCGGACGGGACGGCTCCGAGTGGGTCGGCCTGGGCAACTACGAGACGCTGTTCACGACCGACACGCTGGTCACCGCGATCCAGAACAACGCGATCTGGGTCGCGGTGGTGCCGGCGCTCGTCGCCGCGATCGGGATGATCTTCGCGGTCCTGACCGAGCGCATCAGCTGGAAGGTCGGCTTCCGCACCGCCGTGTTCATGCCCATGGCGATCTCGATGTTCGCGGCGGGCGTGATCTGGCACATCATGGACGAGAAGGACCCCGAGCGGGGGGCGGTGAACGCCGCGATCGGGGCGGTCAAGGACGTCTTCGGCTCCAGCGGCGTGCTGTCGCGGGCGCAGCCGTCCAGCGACGCGCTCACCGGCAGCATCCGCGAGGGGTTCACGCTGCAGGCGACGGTCAGTCCCGGCGACGGCGCGCTGCTGGGGCTGACCGCGATCCCGCCGGCCGAGGTGCCGGAGGGCGCCGAGCAGGCCGCCACACCGCAGGCGGCGGGGGGCGAGATCGTCGGCACCGTGTGGCGCGACTTCAAGCCGGGCGGCGGCGAGGCCGGCGTCGTGGAGCCCGAGGAGCTCGGCATCCCCGGCGCGACCGTGCAGCTGCGCGACACGTCGGGCGACGTCGTGTCGACGACCAAGACCGACGCCGACGGCAGCTTCGTCTTCGCCGACGTGGCCGACGGGGAGTACCAGGTGGCCGTCGCGTCGGAGACGTTCGCGGCGCCGTTCGAGGGCGTGTCGTGGCTGGGCCCCGACCTGATCACCCCGGCGGTGATGATCGCCTACATCTGGGTGTGGGCGGGCTTCGCGATGGTGGTGATCGCCGCGGGCCTGTCGGCGATCCCGCGTGACGTGCTGGAGGCCGCGCGCACGGACGGCGCGACCGAGTGGCAGGTGTTCCGGCGGGTGACGGTGCCGCTGCTGGCGCCCGTGCTGTCGGTCGTGTTCGTGACGATGATCATCAACGTCCTGAAGGTGTTCGACATCGTCCTGTCGGTCGCGCCCGGCTCGTCGCAGGACGACGCGAACGTGATCGCGCTGGCGATGTGGCGGACGTCGTTCTCGGGCGTCAACGACTTCGGGCTCGGCTCGGCGATCGCGGTCCTGCTGTTCATTCTCGTGATCCCGGCCCTGGCGCTGAACATCCGCCGCTTCAAGCGAGAGGAGTCCTGATGGCGACCGCCCCCGTCGACGCTCCCACCGCCTCGCCCGTCCCGGCGCCGCGCGCCCGCTCGGAGACGCGCGCGGCGTGGATCGCGCGCCAGGCCGCCCGGCTGCCGTTCCAGCTCCTGATGATCTTCATCGCGCTGCTGTGGCTGGTGCCGACGTTCGGGCTGCTGCTCACGTCGCTGATGCCGGCGGGCGAGATCTCCGAGGTGGGCTGGTGGAAGCTGTTCGCCGAGCCGAGCATGGCGACGCTCGAGAACTACCGGGCGATGTTCGACAACAGCAGCCTCGTCGACGCGCTGATCACGACGGCGATCATCGCCGTCGGCAACACGGCGCTGCTGGTGCTCGTCGCGGCGCTCGCCGGCTACGCGTTCGCGTGGCTGAAGTTCCCGGGCCGCGACGCGCTGTTCGTCGTCGTCATCGGGCTGCTCGTCGTGCCGCTGCAGGTCGCGCTGATCCCGATCTTCTCGCTGTACAACTCGACCGGCCTGTTCGACACGGAGCTGGGCCTGATCCTGTTCCACGTCGCGTTCGGCCTGCCGTTCGGGATCTTCCTGCTGCGCAACTTCTTCGCGGGGATCCCGAAGGACATCCTCGAGAGCGCGCGGATCGACGGCGCGTCGGAGGCGCGGATCTTCTTCCGGCTGATCCTGCCGCTGGGCCTGCCGGCGATCGCGTCGCTGGCGATCTTCCAGTTCCTGTGGACGTGGAACGACCTGCTCGTGGCGCTGACGTTCGGGCGCGACGTCCAGCCGCTGACCGTCGCGATCTTTTCCCAGCTGCGCCAGTTCGGCAGCAACATCGAGCTGATCGCCCCGGCGTCGTTCCTGTCGCTGGCGATCCCGCTGGCCGTGTTCCTGGCCTTCCAGCGCTACTTCGTCCAGGGGCTTCTCGCCGGGTCGGTCAAGTAGTTCTCCCTGCGGTGTCGTCGCGCCTGGTGCGCGACGATCCACAGGTGACCACGACCGCGTCCTCCCGGCCGACCGCGCTCGCCCGCCTGCGCGAGTGGCGGTCGACGGCGCTCGCGGTCGTCGCCGTCACCGCGATCGCCGCCGGCGGCGTGCTGCACCTGATCGGCGAGGACGACGCCGGGCGCGCCGTGTGGCGCGCGGCGGTGGCGCTGCTGGCGGCCGATCTCGCCTACGAGGTCGGCCGCTCGATCCTCGTCGACCGCCACCTCGGGGTCGACACGATCGCGCTGGTCGCGATGGTCGGCGCGCTCGCCCTCGGCGAGGAGCTGGCCGGCGCGGTCATCGGGCTCATGTTCAGCGGCGGCGCGGCGCTGGAGGCCGCGGCGTCGCGGCGGGCGCGCCGCGAGCTGACCGCGCTGCTGCAGCGCGCGCCCCATCACGCGCAGGTGCGCCGCGACGGGCGGATCGACGAGGTGCCGGTGGAGGAGGTGCGCGCGGGCGACGTCGTGCTGGTGCGCACCGGCGAGGTGGTGCCGGTCGACGGCACGGTCCGCGACGGCGAGGCCGTCGTCGACACGAGCGCGCTGACCGGCGAGCCGCTGCCGGTGACGCTGAAGCCGGGCATGCAGGTGCTGAGCGGTACCGCGAACGCGGGCGCGCCGTTCGACGTGCGGGCCGACCGCCCGGCCGCCGAGAGCGCGTACGCGGCGCTCGTGCGGCTCGTGCGCCAGGCCGAGACCGAGCGCGCGCCCTTCGTGCGGATGGCCGACCGCTACGCCGGCGTGTTCCTGCCGGTCACGCTCGCGCTCGCCGGCCTGGCGTGGGCGATCAGCGGCGACCCGGTGCGCGCGCTGGCGGTCGTCGTGGTGGCGACGCCCTGCCCGCTGATCCTCGCCGCGCCCATCGCGCTCGTCTCCGGGCTCTCGCGCGCGGCGCGCGCGGGCGTCGTCGTGAAGGGCGCCGGCGCGATCGAGGCGCTGGGCCGCGCCCGCACCGTGCTGTTCGACAAGACCGGCACGCTCACCGTCGGCACGCCGGAGATCCGCGAGATCCTGCCCGCCGCCGGCCGCGACCTGCCGCCCGCGGAGATCCTGCGCCTGGCGGCGTCGCTGGACCAGATGTCCGCGCACGTGCTCGCGGCCGCGCTCGTGGCCGGCGCCGAGGAGGCCGGGCTGGAGCTGGCGCCGGTGACCGAGAGCGACGAGGATCCCGGGCAGGGGATCGCCGGCGTCGTCGACGGGCGGCGCGTGGCGATCGGCAGCCGCGGCTTCCTCACGAGCACCGGGGTCGACCCGGCCGAGATCGAGGCGGCGCGGCGGCTGGGCACCCGCGGCTCGGGCGAGGCGCACGTCCTCGTCGCCGTCGACGGCCACATGGCCGGCGTGATCGTGATGGCCGACGAGGTGCGCCCCGACGCGGCGCCGATCGTGCGGCGGCTGCGCGACGAGGGGATCCGCCACGTCGCGATGGTCACCGGCGACCGCCGGTCGGTGGCCGAGCGGGTGGCGCGCGAGCTGGGCGTCGACCGCGTCTACGCCGAGCTGTCGCCGGAGGACAAGCTCGACATCGTGCGGCGGCTGCGGGGCGAGCCGTCGCTCGCCCCGGTCGTCATGGTCGGCGACGGCGTCAACGACGCGCCGGCGCTGGCGATCGCCGACGTCGGCATCGCGATGGGCGCGGCGGGGGCGACGGTGTCGTCGCAGACCGCCGACGCGGTCATCACCGTCGACCGCATCGACCGCGTCGCCGACGCCGTGCACGCGGGCCGCCGCGCGCTGCGCATCGCGCGCGAGAGCGTGCTCGTCGGCATGGGGCTGAGCATCGCCGCGATGCTCGTGGCGGCCGCCGGGTACCTGCCGCCGGTGGCGGGCGCGCTGTTCCAGGAGGCGGTCGACCTGGCGGTCATCCTGAACGCCCTGCGCGCGCTGCGCGGATGACGAAAGTCCTGCAACTTCGCTTGCAGCGGCCGGAATCGGACGTCGAATCGCGACGGTCGCTGCTAGCGTCGCCCGCCGCGTGGACGCCGTCTCACCACCGCCCAACCGTCCCGGGCGCCGCCGCCTCGCCTGGCCGGTGCTCGCCGTGCTCGCCGTCGCCGCGACGGCGCTGCTGGTCACCTGGAGCCCCGCCCGCGGGGACCTGCAGCAGCGCATCCGCGCGCAGGAGTCCCAGGAGGATCGCCTCGAGGCCGCGGTCGCGCGCGAGACGCAGCGCATCGAGGCCGCCAACGACGGGCTCGCGCAGGCGCAGGCGCGGCTCGCCGAGCTCTCGGCCCGCCTGGACGCCCGCCGCGCCGAGCTCGAGGAGGTCCAGCGCGAGCTCGTCGACGCGCGCGACCGGCTGACGCGGCTGGAGAACCGCTACCGCCGCGCCGCCGGCGCGCTGGCCGAGAACCTGCGCACGGGCTACATGAACGGCAGCCCCGACCTCGTCACCGTGATGCTCGACTCGCAGGGCTTCTCGGACCTGCTCGAGCGCGTCGAGTTCCTCAAGCGCGTCGGCCGCGAGCAGGCGCGGGTGCTGGCGGCCACGAAGGACACGAAGGTCGAGGTGATGGAGCAGGCCCGCCGCCTCGACCGCCTGCAGCTGCGCAACCGCCGGCTCGTCGCCGCCGCGGCCTCCGCGCGCGACGAGGCGTCGGCCGTGCAGACGGCGATCCTGCGCCACCGCGAGCGGCTGCTGGCCGGCCGCGCCGACCGCCAGGCCGAGCTGAACGAGGTCCGCGGCGAGCTGTCGGAGCTGCGCCGCGAGCAGCGCGCCCAGGCGCGCGCCGCCGCGCGGGCCGCGCAGGAGGCGGGCATCGCGCCCGATCCGAACGCGTCGATCGGCCTGAACGCCGGCGGCGTCGCCCAGCCGCCCGCGGGCGCGCCCGAGGCCGTGCGGCTGGTGATGGCGGCCGGCAACGCGATCGCCGGCCTGCCGTACTCCTACGGCGGCGGCCACGCCTCGTTCCAGGCCAGCGCCTACGACTGCTCGGGCTCGATCAGCTACGCGCTCGCCGCCGCCGGCCTGGTGTCCTCGCCGATGGCGTCGACCGGCTTCATGAGCTGGGGCGAGCCGGGGCCGGGCAAGTGGATCACGGTCTACGCGAACGCCGGCCACGCGTACATGGTCGTCGGCGACTGGCGCTTCGACACGAGCGCGCTGTCGTCGGGCGGCACCCGCTGGACGCGCACCCAGCGCAGCAGCGCGGGCTTCGTCGCGCGCCACCCGCCGGGGCTGTGATCCGCTGGCGGCGCCGCCCGGCGCCGCCGTACGATCGCCGCATGGACGACTTCCCCCTCCCGGGCATGGGCGAGCCGGCCGTCGCCGCGCCCGCTCCCGGCGCCGGCCCGGGCTTCTGGGCCGGAGCGCCGTGCGCGGTCCTCGACGAGGACGGCGGCTTCGTCGTCGCCTACCGCGTGCGCAACGGCCACGACGGCAACGACCAGACGGTGATCGCGCGCTCGCCCGACGGCGAGCGGCTGGAGACGATCGGCGTCCTGGACGAGACGCGGTTCGACGCGATGGGGATGGAGCGCCCGGCGCTCGCGCGCACCGCCGACGGGCGCTGGCGGCTGTGGGTGTGCTGCGCCACGCGCGGCAGCGCGCACTGGTGGATCGACGTGCTCGAGGCCGCCACGCCGGAGCAGCTGGCCGGCGCCGAGCCGCGGCCCGCGTTCCCCGGCGACGAGCGCACCGCGGTGAAGGACCCGATCGTCCGGCGCGCCGGCGACCGCTGGCAGGCGTGGATCTGCTGCCACCTCCTCGATGTGCCGGGCGCGGAGGACCGCATGAACAGCGCCTACGCCACCAGCGCCGACGGCCTGACGTGGGACTGGCACGGGACCGTGCTCGAGGGCCGCGCGGGCCGCTGGGACGCCCGCGGGGCGCGGCTCACCACCGTCCTGCCCGACGGCCGCGCCAGCTACGACGGGCGCGCGACCGCGGAGGAGAACTGGTTCGAGCGCACGGGCCTGGCGCGCCTCAGCGGCGAGCCGGGCCGGTTCGTGCCCGACGAGGAGGGCCCGGTCGCCGACGTCCGCTACCTGGAGGTCGTGGAGCTGCCGGGCGGCGGGCACCGCATCTGGTACGAGGCGCGGCTGCCCGACGAGAGCCACGAGCTGCGGACCGAGCTGATCTACTCGTAGTGCAGCGCGGTGAGCGGGTCCAGCCGCGCGGCGCGGCGGGCCGGCAGGATCGCCGCGACGATGCCGATGACGACGCCGAGCAGGGCGATGATCGCCAGCGTGCCGAGGGGCAGGTGCAGCGACAGGCTGGTGAACGCGGTGGCGCGCATCGACAGCACCCACACGACCGCGATCACGACGCCGGCGAGGATGCCGGCGAGCGTGCCCGCGATCGAGATCAGCAGGGTCTCGTCGGCCATCGTGCGCCGGACGCGCCAGCGCGACGCGCCGAGCGCGCGGAGCACGCCGATCTCGCGCGTGCGCTCGATCACCGACATCGACAGCGTGTTGACGATGCCGAGCATGCCGACGATCACGGCGATCGCCACGATCGCGTTGAAGAACGCGAACTGCTCGTCGATGGCGGCGGTGACGCGCGCCTTCGCGGCCGCGTTGGACAGCGACTCGACGCCGGGGTAGTCGCGCGCCAGGAGCCGGTCGACGCGCGCGGCGAGCGCCTCGCGCTGCGCGGGCGAGGCGGCCTGGACGAGGAGCTGCGTGTCGGTCTGCACGCCGTAGACGTCGCGCATGGTGTCCAGCGACATGAGCGCCATGTTCCCGACGCTCTCGATCGCGTCGGCCACGGCGACGATCGGCGCGTCCCGCACGCCCGCGGGGCCCTCGAGGCGGAGCCGGTCGCCGGTCCGGAGCCCCTCGACGTCGGCGAACGAGCGCGACACGACGATCCCGCCCGCCGCCAGCCCGGCATGGGCCTGCGCGCGCGTGGCGCCCTCGTACTCGGTGCGGTCGAGCTGGGCGTACTCGGCGGGGTCGAACGCGATCAGCATCCCGTCGACGCCGGAGCCCGGCATCTCCGACGCGTAGAGCGCGCGCCGGCGGGCGACCGCGCCCGCCTCGGGCATCGCGGCGATCCGCTCGCGCAGCGCGCGGGTGATGCCGGCGGCCGGCGGGCCGAAGTCCTGGTAGCCGATCGGCTGGACGGTCAGGTCGCGGGCGAAGCGCCGGTCGAAGTCGTCCTCCACGGAGCCGATCACGCTCGACGCGATCGTCATGTTCACGACGACGACCGACAGCGCCACGATCAGCGTCGCGGCGGTCGCCGCCGTGCGCGTCGGGTTCGCGCGCGCCGCGTCGGAGGCGAGGCGGCCCTCGGCCGGCATCACCGCGCATAGCGGCCGGGCGAGGAGACGCACCAGCGGCAGGACCACGAACGGCGCCAGGCGCACCAGGCCGAGCAGCATCACCATCGTCGTGACGATGCCCGCGAGCGCGGAGAGGCCGGAGCCGCTGGTGTTGCCGAACCACAGCAGGCCGCCGACGGCGAGGCCGGGGAGGAAGAGCGCCAGGCCGACGATCGCGCGGCGCGCCCCGGGCGCGGTGCGCGCGGTGCCGCCGCCCCGCAGCGCGGCGATCGGGCTGATGCGCGATGCCCGCAGCGCCGGCCACAGCGCGCCGGCCAGCGTCGCGAGCAGCCCGGTCGCGACCGCGGCGATCGCCGCGACGGCCGACAGCTCGATCGCCCCGACCGGCATGCCCCAGCCCTGCACGGCGCGGACCAGGAGCCGGGCCAGGCCGAGCCCGAGCGCCAGGCCCAGCACGGAGCCGACGACGCCGAGGATCGCCGCCTCGGCGAGGATGCCGCGGGCGATGCGCCCGTTGCCGGCGCCGAGCGCGCGGAGCGTCCCGAGCTCGCGCATGCGCTGCAGCACGGTCATGCTGAACGAGTTCAGGATCAGGAACGCGCCCACGAACAGCGCGATCCCGGAGAAGAAGTAGAGGACCATGTCGAGGCCGGCGAGCTGCTCCTGGATCTCGTCGCTCTTGGCCTGCGGCGTGGCGACGTCGACGCCGGGGCCGAGCTCCTGCCTCAGCGCCGCGCGGACGCGATCGACCGAGGCGCCGTCCCGCACGATCACCGCGATCTCGTCCCACACGTCGGGCTTGTCCATGAGCGCGCGGGCGTCGGCGACCGGCATCGCGCCGGTGCCGTAGCCGGCCAGGTCGAGCCCGCCCTCGAACGCGTAGAGCCCGGCCACGCGGAGCTCGGCGAGGCCGGTGGGCGTGGAGACGACCACCTGGTCGCCGACCGCGAGGCCCTGCTCGGCCGCCCAGTCGGCCGGCAGCTCGATCTCGCGGCGGCCGGCGACCGGGTCGCGTCCCTCGACGCGCGCGGCGCCGCTCGTGTCGGGCTGGTCGTAGTCGACGCCGACGACGTAGAGCTGGTCGAGCAGGCCGCGGCGGACCTCGCCGTCCTCGTCGACCGTGCGGAAGATCGAGAAGACGCTGCCGGAGGCGGTCTCGACGCCGGGGACGGCGCGGACGCGCTCGATCGCCGACGCCCGCAGCGCGCCGACGGCCTGGCGGCCGGACAGGACGATGTCGGTGCGCCCGTAGATCGAGTCGTACAGGCGGCCGAAGGTCGAGTGGATCGTGCCGACGAGCAGCAGGACGCCGAACACCATGCCGACGCCGAGGACCACCGCGCCGGCCGTCAGCACCGAGCGCAGCGGGCGGGCGCGCAGCGAGCGCGCGCTGAGGCCCGCGAACGAGCGCAGCCGGGCGCCGGCGGGCCGCTGCGGGCTCATGGCCCCGGGGTGCCGACCGCCGCGGGCGCCTGGCTCAGGGTGCGCAGGGCGTCCACCACGCGCTCCACGTCACCGCCCGCGACCTCGGTCACGACGTGACCGTCGCGCAGGAAGATGATGCGGTCCGCGCGCGCGGCGTCGGACGCGTCGTGGGTGACCATGACGACCGTCTGGCCGTCCTCGTCGACGAGCCGCCGCAGCAGGTCGAGGACGATCGCGCCGGCGGCCGAGTCGAGGTTGCCGGTGGGCTCGTCGGCGAGCAGCACCCGGGGCCGGCGCAGCAGCGCCCGCGCGATCGCGACCCGCTGCTGCTCGCCGCCCGACAGCTCGGACGGCACGTGCCCGGCGCGGTCGGCGAGCCCGACGAGCGCGAGCAGCGCGTCGACGCGCTCGGCGTAGCGGCCGGGGCGCTCGCCGGCGACGAGCGCCGGCAGGAGCACGTTCTCGGCCGCCGTCAGCGTGGGCAGCAGGTTGAAGAACTGGAAGACGAAGCCGAAGACCTCGCCGCGCAGCCGCGTCAGGGCGCGGTCGTCGAGGTCCTCGTAGGGGCGCCCGCCGACCTCGACGCGGCCGGCGGTCGGGCGGTCGAGCGCGCCGAGGATGTGCAGCAGCGTGCTCTTGCCGGACCCGGACGGGCCCATGATCGCGACGAACTCGCCCTCGCCCACCGTGATGTCGACGCCCCGCAGGGCGCGCACCGCCCCGGGCCCGGTGCCGAAGACCTTCTCGACGCCGTGCGCCTCGATGGCGGGTGTGGCGCGGTCGGCGACCATGGGCCGACCGTACGTCTGCGGACGACGCGACCCATCCGTACCGACCGCGCGACCGCATGCGCAGGAACTACGCGCACGACGGTCGCGCGGACGGCGCGGGCGCTAGGAGACGAACGTCGCGGTGGCGGTGATCTCGCCGACCCCGGCGAGCGCGCGGGACACGAGGCACTCCTGGCGGGCCTTCTCGACGACCTCCTGGAAGTGCGCCTCGTCGATGCCGGGCACCTTGCCCTCGGCGGTGAGGTCGATCTTCGTGATCGTCGGCGCGCCGTCGACGAAGCGCAGCGTGATGTCGGCGGTCGTCTTGACGGAGTCGACCGGATGGCCCTCCTCGGCGAGGATCGCGCTGGTCGCCATCGCGAAGCACGCCGCGTGGGCGGCCGCGATCATCTCCTCCGGGTTCGTGCCCGATCCGTCCTCGAAGCGCGACGTGAACGAGAACGGGCCCGAGTACGCGCCCGAGCCCAGGCTCAGCGTGCCGTTGCCGCCGCGCAGGTCGCCCTTCCACTCGGCACTGCCGTTGCGTGTCGCCATCGATTCCCCTTTCGTGGTGGTCGCGTCCGGGCAAGCTTGACACGCCCGGCGCGCAGGTGGGGACTCAGAGGTCTCCGGCGCCTCGACGGTCCGGCGCCAGCCAGCTGTCGGGGCTGTACGGCGGCAGCGTGCGCACGAACAGCAGGATGATCACGGTCGACCCGAAGTAGCCGTAGAGGCTGGCCACCGACTCGTGCTGCTCGGTCGCGGTCTGGCCGAACGCGAGCAGCCCGAACACGAGCAGGCCCATCGCCAGCGAGGTCAGCAGGAACG
>DATMSA010000149.1:0-39724 GCA_035565675.1 Capillimicrobium sp.
TGAAGCGCTACGGGATGCTCGTCGCCGACAGCGGTTCGGACTGGTTCGTCGGCGGCGCCCCCTCGCCGCACTGGGACGACGGGCAGCTGAACACGCTGAAGCGGGTGCGCGGCGGCGACTTCGAAGTCGTCGACACCAGCCGCCTGCGCTGAGCTGTCACAACCGGCGGGCCGGGGCCGTCATAGGGATGGCGTCGACGGGAGATCCGCGATCGCGGGGTTGACCGCGATCCCCGCGGCTGCGATGATTGACCCCTTCAAGCATTGAGAGAGCGAAAAATCGGGAGCATCAAGTGACAAGGGCCACGAACACGAGCGACCGGCGCTGGCTGGCGCTGGTCCTGCTAGCCGGAGCGCAGTTCCTCGTCGTGCTGGACGCGACGGTCACGAACGTCGCCCTGCCCTACATCCAGCGGGACCTGAACTTCTCGCCGGAGAACCTGCAGTGGGTCGTCAGCGCCTATGCGCTCACGTTCGGCGGCTTCCTGATGCTCGGCGGCCGCGCCGCCGACCTGCTCGGACGCCGGCGGGTGTTCATCACCGGCATCGGGCTGTTCGCCGTGTCGTCGCTCGCCGCCGGCCTGGCGCAGAGCGAGGGCATGCTGATCGCCGCCCGCGCGGTGCAGGGCCTCGGCGCCGCGATCGTGTCGCCGGCCGCGCTCTCGATCGTCACCACCACCTTCGCCGAGGGCACCGAGCGCAACAAGGCGCTCGGCGTCTGGGGCGCGGTCGCCGGCGCCGGCGGCGCGGTCGGCTCGCTGCTGGGCGGCGTGCTGACCGACGCGCTCGGCTGGGAGTGGGTCTTCTTCATCAACGTCCCGATCGCCGGCGGCATCATGCTCGCCGCCCCGCTGCTGCTCGCCGAGTCGCGCGTGGAGACCGAGCGCCGCACGTACGACCTGTTCGGCGCGGTCACGATCACCGCCGGCCTGGCGCTGCTGATCTTCACGCTCGTGAACACGACCCAGCACGGCTGGGACTCGGCGCGCACGCTGCTGGGCTTCGCCGGCTCGGTCGCGCTGCTCGTGGCGTTCGTCGTGCGCGAGACCACCGCGCGCGACCCGATCATCCGCCTGGGCATCCTGCGCTCGGCCACCCGCGCCGGCGCGAACATCACCGCCATCCTCGGCGTCGCCGCGCTGATGGGGATGTTCTACTTCCTGTCGCTGTACATGCAGGACGTGCTCGGGGCGTCGGCGATGCGCACCGGCTTCCAGTACATGCCGCTGGCGGTGACGATCTTCCTCACCGCGGGCGCGACGTCGTCGATGGTGACGAAGGTCGGCGTGCGCCCGGTGCTGACGGTCGGGCTGATCCTGACCGCGATCGGCCTGGGCTGGTTCTCGCAGGTGTCGGCCGACGGCAGCTACCTGTCCGACGTGCTGTTCCCGTCGCTCGTCGTCGCGGTGGGGCTGGGCATGTTCTTCGTGTCGGGCACGCTGGCGGCGACCGCCGGCGTCGCCCAGCACGAGGCCGGGCTCGCGTCGGGCCTCATCAACACCTCCCAGCAGGTGGGCGGCGCGGTGGGCCTCGCCGTCCTGGCGACGCTCGCGACCGACCGGATGACCGACGCGCTGGCCGGCGGCGCCACCCAGCCGGTGGCCGCGACCGAGGGCTTCCAGCTCGCCTTCCTCATCGGCGCGGGCTTCGCGCTCGTCGGCGCGGTGCTGGCGTTCCTGATCGTCCGCCCGCCACGCGAGGCGGTGGCGCCCGTGGAGGGCGAGGCGGAGCAGGTGCCCGTCGTCGCCTAGATCGTGCGTCTAGCGTGAGGGGGCGTGGCCGGCCACGACGGACGCTACGCCCCCTCACCCTCCGGGCCGCTGCACCTGGGCAACCTGCGCACGGCCCTGCTGGCCTGGCTGTTCGCGCGCTCGGCCGGCGCCCGGTTCCTCCTGCGCGTCGAGGACCTCGACCAGGGCCGCTCGCGCCCCGAGCACGAGCGCGGGCAGCTCGCCGACCTCGCCGCGATCGGCCTCGACTGGGACGGCGAGGTCGTGCGCCAGTCCGAGCGCGGGGAGCTGTACGAGGCCGCGATCGCGCGCCTGGACACCTACCCCTGCTACTGCACCCGGGCCGAGATCCGCGACGCCGCGCAGGCGCCGCACGGCGCCGTCGCCGGCTACCCGGGCACCTGCCGCGAGCTGACCGCGGCGCAGCGGGCCGAGCGCGAGGCGGCCGGCCGGCGGCCCGCGCTGCGGCTGCGCGTCGAGCCCGGCACGGAGGTCGCGTTCACCGACCGCCTGCTCGGCCAGCGCCGCGCGCCGGTCGACGACCTCGTCGTGCGCCGCAACGACGGCACCGCGGCCTACAACCTCGCGGTCGTGGTCGACGACGCCGACCAGGGCGTCGGCGAGATCGTCCGCGGCGCCGACCTGGTCGACGCCACGCCGAGCCAGCTCCACCTGTACGACCTGCTCGGCCTCCCCCGCCCCACGTACGCGCACGTGCCGCTGATCCTGGGGCCCGGCGGGAAGCGGCTGGCCAAGCGCGACGGGTCGGTGACGCTGGCCGAGCGGGCGGCGGCCGGCGAGCCCCCGGAGGCGGTGCGGGCGCGGCTGCTGACATCCGTCGGCCTCCCCGGCGATCTGGAGGAGGCGCTCCGGATTTTCGACCCCGCGTCGCTACCGTGTGAGGCGACGATGCTCACCACCGAGGACCTCCGATGATCCTGCGCTTCACGCGCATCTGGCTGCCGGCGATCGTCGTCGCCGTCGGGGTGATCCTGTGGCTGGTCGAGCCCACCGTCGCCCGGGCCGAGGGCTCCGCCGGCATCATCGGCGCGGGTCTCTCGATCTGGCTGCTGAACGTCCTCTACCGCATCGGGGTCAAGGGCGACCACGAGCGCACCGAGGAGGACGACGCGCGCGCGTTCTTCGACGAGCACGGGCACTGGCCCGACGAGCCGCCGCCGGCGCAGGACCGTCGTCGCAGGCGCACAGCGCGGACCCACGCGCCGCGTCGCACGATGTGATGGATTTCCAGGATCGGCGCCTCACCCACCCCCACCGCTGAGCTTCCGTCCCTCGCCGCCGCGATCCGGTCGGCGGGCCGCATGGGCATCGACACGGAGTTCATGGGCGAGGGCCGCTACCGGACGCTGCTGTGCCTCGTCCAGGTGTCCGTGCCCGCAGACGGCGACGAGGTGCGCGTCGACGTCATCGACCCGCTCGACGAGGACGTCGACCCGGCGCCGGTGGCCGAGGTGCTGGCCGACCCGGACGTCGAGGTGATCATGCACGCGGCGCGCCAGGACGTGGCGCTGCTGCGGCGCGTGTGGCGCACCGAGGTCACGAACCTGTTCGACACGCAGGTCGCGGCCGGGTTCGCGGGGTTGCGCGCCCAGGCCGGCTACGAGTCGCTGCTGGGCGAGCTGCTCGGCGTGCGGCTGCCGAAGACCGCCTCCTACACGAAGTGGGACCGCCGGCCGCTGAGCCCCGAGCAGATCGCCTACGCCCGCGAGGACGTGCTGCACCTGTTCCAGCTCGCCGACGCGATCCAGGACCGCCTGCGCGCCAGCGGCCGGCTGGAGTGGGCGCGCGAGGAGTGCCGGGCGCTGGAGCGGGTGTCCGACGAGCGCGTGCTCGACCAGGTCTTCGAGCGGCTGCCGCGCATCGCCAGCCTCGACCCGCGCTCGCGCGCCGTCGCCCGCGAGCTGGTCGAGTGGCGCGAGTCGCTGGCCGCCCAGCAGGACCGCCCGGTCCAGTCGGTGCTCGCCGACGCCGCGCTCGTCGAGCTGGCCAAGCGCAAGCCCGACTCGCGCCGCGCGCTGGAGAACATCCGCGGCATCAACCCGGGCAACCTGCGCCGCCGCGGCGACGACCTGCTCGAGGTGATCGCCCGCGGGCGCGACCGCGAGCCGATCCCGTTCGCCGGCGAGCGGCGGCCGGCCCCGCACCCGGGCGACGCGCCGCTGATCGCGCTGTGCGAGGCGCTGGTGCGCACCCGCGTCGCGCAGGCCGAGCTGGCCTACGAGCTCGTCGCCTCGCGCGCCGACCTGCAGGCGATCCTCACCGCGGTGCGCGGCGGCGGCGACGAGGCGGCCGTGCGGACCCTGACCGGGTGGCGCCGCGAGCTGGTCGGCGAGGAGCTGCTCGCGCTGCTGCGCGGCGAGCGCGCGCTGGCCGTCGAGGACTTCGCCGTCCGCATCACGGAGCGCTGACGGCCGCGCGCATCACGTCGACCGGCGCCGGGCGCCCGGTCCAGATCTGCAGCGAGCGCGCGCCCTGGCGCACCAGGATCTCCAGCCCGTCCACGGCGGGGATGCCGTCCGCTCGAGCCGCGCGCACGAGCGCGGTGCCGCCCTCGCGGTAGACGAGGTCGACGACCGCGTCGTAGCGGTCCAGCGCCTCGAGGTCGATCGGGCTGGCGTCGGGGTCGTGCAGGCCGACCGTGGTGCAGTTGACGAGCACGGCGGCGGGCGGCGGCGTCGCGGCGACGGCGATCCCGTCGCCGAGGTCGGCCGCCAGACGCTCGGCGCGCTCGGGCGTGCGGTTGTGGACGAGCACCCGGCCGGCGCCCGCCTCGCGCAGCGCCCACGCCGCGGCGCGAGCGCTGCCGCCCGCGCCCAGGACCACCGCGTCGGCGCCGTCGAGCGGCGCGGGGAGCGCGTCGATCAGGCCGGGCGCGTCGGTGTTCTCGGCGAGGATCGCGCCATCGCGGAACGTCAGCGTGTTGGCCGCCCCGATCGCGCGCGCCGCGTCGGTCGCCTCGTCGGCGAGCGCGAGCGCCGCCTCCTTGTGGGGCACGGTGACGTTCGCGCCCGCGAAGCCGGCCCCCGGCAGCGCGCGGACCGTCTCGGCCAGCAGGCCGGGCGGCAGCGGCAGGAGCTGGTAGCGCCAGCCGTCGAGGCCGAGCGCGGCGAGCGCGGCGTTCTGCATCGCGGGCGAGCGGCTGTGGGCGACGGGCCAGCCGATCACGCCCAGGCGGGTCGCGGCGGCCGGGGCCATCAGTCGTCGCAGGTGTCGGGCGACTTGCCGCCGTTCTTGGCCCGGGCGGCCTCGTAGGCGGCGACGTCCTTCTGGAACTCGGCGTCGGTCTCGCTGAAGCTGTGCTCGCCGCACGTGTTCGGCTTGACGACGTAGTAGAGGTAGTCGACGTCCGCCGGCTTGGCCGCCGCCTTGATCGAGTCCAGGCCCGGGTTGCCGATCGGCGTCGGCGGCAGGCCGAGGCGCGTGCGCGTGTTGAACGGCGTGTCGCGCTCGAGCTCGGACACGCGCAGCGGCCGGTGCCAGACCCCGAGGTCGTAGCGCGTGGTGGCGTCGATGCCGAGCGGCATCCGCTCGCGCAGCCGGTTGTAGATCACGGCCGCGATCAGCGGGCGCTCCTTGGGCACCTGCGCCTCGCGCTCGACCATCGACGCGATGATCAGCACGTCGTAGGGCGTGAGGTTGCGGCGCTTGGCGGCGCGCATCGAGACCGTGTCGAAGTTCTGGCGGAACGCCTCGAGCTGGTGGCCGACGAGCCGCCGCGCGGTCGCCTGCCCCTCGCGCATCTCGTAGGTGGCCGGGAACAGGAAGCCCTCGAGCGAGCGCGTCGAGCGCGGCGCGCCGTACTCGCGCGGGTCGAAGCCCTTGTGGCGCTTGGAGGCGGCCAGGTAGCTCCCGCTGATCCCGGCCTCCTTGACGGTCGGCGCGATCTCGGTGCGCGACCGGCCCTCGGGGATCGTGATCTTCACCGTCGGCGGCGCCGCGGGCTCGTGCTCGGTGAGCGCGTCCAGCGCGGCTCCGTAGCTCATGTCGTGCGCGAGCGTGTAGCGCCCGGCCTTGAAGTCCTCGCGCTTGCCGGCCAGCCAGGCGCGCAGGTCGAAGTAGAAGCCCGAGGAGACGACGTCGCGGTCGGCGAGCAGGTCGCCGACCTCGCGGGCGGTGGCGCCCTGCGGGATCTCGACGGCGACGCGGCCGGTGCCGTCGCCCTTGCCGGGCTGGAACAGGTTGAACAGGAACCACAGGACGCCCACGGCGAGCACGATCACGAGCACGGCGGCGATGCGGGCCAACCAGCTCCGCCGGCGGCGGACCGGGCCCTGGGCGGGGCTGCGCCGCGCGTCGGGCTGCGCGTAGCGGCGGCGCGGCGGGCGCGGCCGCGGGCGCGACGCCGAGGGCGCCGGCAGCGGCGGCGGCTCCAGGTCGCGCGGGGGCAGCTCGTCGCCGGCGGGCGCCGCCGCGCGATGCTCGGCGGTCGGCTCGGGCTCCTCCGCCGTTGTCGGTTCAAGCTCGCTATGCGAGTCGGATCCGACAACCGGCTCGGGGGCCGGCGGTTCGGGCTCGGGCTCGGGCTCGGGGGCGGGCGGTTCCGGCTCGGGCTCGGGCTCGGGCGCGGGCGGCGCGGGCTCCGGCTCGACCCACGTGAGGTCCTCCTCCGGCAGCACCGGCTCCGTTGTCGGCTCAGGCTCGCTATGCGAGTCGGATCCGACAACGGGCTCGGGCGGCGCGGGCTCGGGATCGGCCGGCGGCGGCGGCACGGCCTCGGCCGGCGGCGCGACCTCCTCGGACCCCAGCAGCTCCTCGACCGGGACCCCCCGGCGGCGCGCCTCGCGCTCCAGCCGCGCGCGCTCGCGGTCGGCGGCGGATCGCTCTCCCTGGGCGTCTGATCGGCGGAACAAGGGCATGGGGACACGCCACAGGGCTCCCTGCGGCGGACGCTCAGGCTAGATCATTCGGCGTGCCGCGCGCTGCGGGCCGCCAGCCAGTCCTCCAGCAGCACGGCGGCCGCGCGCGAGTCCTCCGACGCGCGCCCGCCGCCCGAGCGCTGCGCGATCCGCGTCGTGAAGCGCTCGTCGTACAGCTCCACCGGCACGCCCTCCCCCAGCCGCGCGGCCAGACGCGCCGCGAACGCGCGCGCCTCCTCGGTCTGCGCCGAGTCGCCGCCCGACAGCGACAGCGGCAGCCCGACGACGACGCGCTCGGCCCCGGTCTCCCGGACCACGGTCGCGAGCCGGTCCAGCCCCCGCCGCGTGTTCGCCTTCGTCACCGCGTCCAGCGGCGTGGCCAGCGTCCCGGTCGGGTCGCTCACCGCCACGCCGCAGCGCGCCGAGCCGTAGTCGAGGGCGAGGACGCGGCTCACGCGGTGAGCGCGCGCTCGATCGCCTCGCGCGCCACCCCGAGCGCCTCGTCGAGCTTGCCGGGGTCGCGGCCGCCCGCCTGGGCCATCGTGTCGCGCCCGCCGCCGCCTCCGCCGGTGACCTGCGCGGCCAGGCGGACGATGTCGCCGGCCTTCACGCCGCGCGCCACGAGCGCCGGCGCGACCGACGCCACGAACATGACCTTGCCGTCGCCCGCCGCGCCCAGCACGACGACGCCGTCGCCGAGCTTGGGCTTCACGCGGTCGAGCACCGCCAGGAGCGCCTTGTTGTCGGCCGCCTCGACGCGCGCGGTGAGCACGCGGGCGCCGTCGACGGCCTCGGCCGACTCGAGCAGCGCGTCGACGTCGACCGCGGCGCCGGCCTGCGCCGCGCCGCCCCGCGCGGCCGCCTTCGCCTTGGCCTGCAGGTCGACGAGCTTGTTGACGACGTCGTCGGGCCGGGTGCGCAGCGCGGCCGCCGCCTCGCGCAGGAGGTGGTCGTGGCGGCGCAGCAGCGCGATGCCCTCGGCGCCGGTGAGCGCCTCGATGCGCCGCACGTTGGACGCCGACGACGTCTCGGCCGTGATGCGGAAGACGCCGATCTCGGCCGTCGACGCGACGTGCGTGCCGCCGCACAGCTCGCGCGAGAACGACCCGTCCCCGACCTCGACCATCCGCACGCGGTCGCCGTACTTCTCGCCGAACAGCGCCATCGCTCCGGCCGCGCGCGCCTCGTCGAGCGACGTCTCGCGCCACGTGACCGGCCAGTTCTCCACGATCCAGGCGTTGACCTGGTCCTCGACGTCGCGCAGCTCCTGCGGGGTGAGCGCGGCGCCGTGGGTGAAGTCGAAGCGCAGCTTGTCGGGGCCGACGTAGGAGCCGGCCTGGCGCACGTGGCCGCCCAGCCGCTGCCGCAGCGCCGCGTGGAGCAGGTGCGTGGCCGTGTGGTTGGCCATCGTCGCCATCCGGGTGGTGCGGTCGACGCGCGCGACCACGCGCTCGCCCGGCTTCAGCGCGCCCTGCTCGGGCTCCACGACGACCGCCTGGTCGTCGCCGATGCGCACGACGTCGACGACCCGCGCGCGGCAGTCGCCGTCGGCGCACTCGATCACGCCGACGTCGCTGATCTGGCCGCCGCCGGCCGCGTAGAACGGGGACCGCGCGAGCTTGACCGCCACGCGCCCGTCGTCGGACCCGAGCGCGACGACCTCGGTCTCCTCCTCGAGGTGCTCGTAGCCGGTGAAGTCGGTCGCGGCGAGGTCGCGCGCGGCGTCGCCGAACAGCGCCTCGAAGCCGGCCAGCCCGCCGGGCCGCTTCCCGCCGCCGCCGGAGCGCGAGCGCTCCCGCTGCTCCTCCATCAGGGCCTCGAAGCCCTCCTCGTCGGAGCCCAGGCCCTGTTCGGCCAGCAGCTCGCGCGAGAGGTCGTAGGGGAAGCCGTAGGTGTCGTGCAGGCGGAAGAGGTCCTCGGCGCCGACGCCCTCCTCCCCGCGCTCCTTGGCGCGCGCGACGATCTCGTCGAGCA
Source organism: Capillimicrobium sp. (assembly GCA_035565675.1). Lineage (GTDB taxonomy): Bacteria > Actinomycetota > Thermoleophilia > Solirubrobacterales > Solirubrobacteraceae > Capillimicrobium. Next base: position 8,581 of record DATMSA010000149.1, read on the forward strand.
TCCGGGTGCCCTGCTCGAGCGTGCGCCGGAACGAGCGCTCCTCCTCGGTCGCCCACATCGCGATCTCCTCGCGACGCTCGACGATCTCGGGGTACGCCGCGCCCATCAGCTCGGTGACGACCTCCTGGTAGCGCGGCAGCACGAGGTCCTCGACCCCGAGGTTGTACATCCGCGAGACCGCGCGGCGCATGATGCGGCGCAGCACGTAGCCGCGGTCCTCGTTGGACGGGACGACGCCGTCGGCGAGCAGGAACGTCATGCCGCGCGTGTGGTCGGCGAGGATGCGCAGCGCGACGTCCACCTCCTGCGACTCGCCGTACGTGCGCCCGGTCAGCTCCTGGCCCAGCTCGATCAGCGGCCAGAACTGGTCGGTCTCGAACACGGACGTCTTGCCCTGCAGGATCGCCGCCATCCGGTTGAGGCCCATGCCCGTGTCGATGTTCTGCGACGGCAGCGGCGTGAGCGTGTTGACCGGGTCCTGGTTGAACTGCATGAACACGAGGTTCCAGAACTCCAGGAAGCGCTCGTTGTCGCCGCCGGGCAGGTCGTCGGGCTCGCCGAACTCCAGCCCGCGGTCGAGGTACAGCTCCGAGCACGGGCCGCACGGGCCGATCGGCCCGGCCTGCCAGAAGTTCTCCGAGCGCGGGCACAGCACGATGCGCTCGCGCGGCACGCCGATCGCCTCCCAGGCGGCGATGGCCTCCTCGTCGGGCCCGAGGCCGAGCTCGTCGTCGCCCTCGAAGACCGTCACCCAGATCTTGTCCTCGGGGAAGCCGAACCCCTCGCGCGACAGCTCCCACGCGAACTCGACGGCGCCCTGCTTGAAGTAGTCGCCCAGCGAGAAGTTGCCGAGCATCTCGAAGAACGTCAGGTGGCGCGTGGTGGTGCCCACGACGTCGATGTCGGGGGTGCGGAAGCACTTCTGGCAGCTCGTGAGCCGGTGGTGCGGCGGGCGCTCCTGGCCCAGGAAGTACGGCTTGAGCGGATGCATGCCGGCCGTCGTCAGCAGCACCGAGGGGTCGAACGAGGCGGGCACGAGCGACGCCGACGCCAGTCGCTTGTGGTCGCGCTCGCTGAAGAACTGCAGGAAGGTCTCGCGGATCTGGTCGGACGTCACGGGTCCGAGTCTACGGCGCGTCGCGCGAGCGCCCGCCCGCGAGGCCTCGACCTCGCGGGCGGGCGGACGGCGATCGGCTAGCGGCCCACGCGCTGGGCCAGCGTCTGGCTGCGGATCACGCGGCCGGTGGTCCGCGCGTTGCCGGCGCTGTCGCGGATCGTGGCCTGCACGCTCATGCGCAGCGTGCCGCGGGCGTTGACGAGCCGGCGGCCGGTGGCGTCCAGCGGGATCGACACGTCGACCGAGCCGGGGCCCGCGTCGACCGCGCCGGTCACGGTGCCGAGCTTCTGGCCGGTGTGGTCGACCTCGGCGGTGACCGACACCGAGCACGCCTCGTCGCAGGCGATCTTGATCGGGATGCCGCGCTCGAGCATCGTCGACTCCAGCAGCGTGCTGGACAGGTCCATCACGACGTTGGGCGGCGTGCGGTCGTCGGCGACCGGGCCGAGCGCGGTGATGGCGGTCACCGGCGAGGCGGCCGACGTGTTCGTCGGCTTGCCGGCGATCGGGCCGACCGCGGTGGCCGCGCCGTTGGTCAGGTTGATCGTGAACAGCTCGGGCGCGTTCTGGCCGGCGCGGCGCAGCGCCGCGTACGCGACGTTGTTCTCGGCCACGTCGAAGCCGCCGGGACCGGTGACGTCGACGCCGAGCGCGCCGATCGTGTGCAGCGTCCCGTCGTTGCCGTCCTGGCGCACGAGCACGTCGCGGCCCGCATCGATGCCGTACAGCGTGGTCGTCGTCGCGCCCGGCGTCGGGTTGCCGTACGCGGCCCCGACCACCGACGGCACGGACCCGGCGCCCGGGTCGCCCGCCGCGTACTGCAGCGGCGCGTCGGCCTGGATCACGCGGCCGTTGTCGAGGTTGAGGCGCAGGTTCTGGCGGTTGTTGGAGACCGCGCGGCCCGCGTCGCCGACCGGGTTGATGCCGAACCCGAACTGGCTGCCGTCCAGCAGCGGCGAGAACGGGTCGCCGAGCGCCAGCGCCTGGCCGGAGCCGAGGTCGATGCGGTACAGGCGGCTGCTGGCGCCCAGGCCGTACAGGCCGCCGGTGGCGGGACGGCGGTCGAGGCCGACGATGCGCTCGCCGGCGGGCAGGCCGCTGATCGGGACCGCGTAGCGGACGCTGCCGGGGCTGTCGGAGCGCAGCAGGACGAGCGTGTTGTCCTCGGTGACGCCCGCGAGCTGCTCGGCCGCGGAGGCGGTCGCCGGAGCGGCGAGCAGGGCCGCCGCGCACGCCAGGACGGCGCGCCTTCGAAGTCGCATCGTGGTTTCTCCTCGGTCGGGGAACTGGGACGGTGCTGCTCTGTTCAACACCTCCACGACGCCCGGCGTTGCGGTCCGCGGTCGTGGCGCGCACGCATCCGCCGGATCCGAGACACTCCTGCCCGCCCCCCACGGAAGGTGCCCGTCCCATGAGCAGGCAGAAGACCCTCGTCCTGGTCGCGATGATCTTCGCGGTCGCGATGATGTTCATCGATCAGACGATCGTGGCCATCGCGATCCCCGAGCTGGAGCGCGATCTGAGCCTGTCGGCGACCGGGGGTCAGTGGATCGTCAACGGCTATCTGCTCGCCCTGTCGGCGCTGTTCGCGTTCGGCGGGCGGCTGACCGACGTCCTCGGCCACCGGCGCACGGTGCTGATCGGCGTCGTCGGCTTCGCGACCGCGTCGGCGCTGTGCGGCGCCACGCCGACCGGCGACGTCGGCGAGGCGTGGATGATCGTCTTCCGCGTCATCCAGGGCGGCTTCGCGGCGCTCCTGTTCCCGGCGGCGCTGGCAATCGTGGTCGGGGCGTTCGACGTGCGCGAGCGCGGCAAGGCGCTGGCGATCTTCTTCGCGGTCACCGGCGCGCTGACCTCGGTCGGGCCGATCGCCGGCGGCTACCTCACAGAGTGGACGTGGCGGTCGATCTTCTGGATCAACGTGCCGGTCGCGATCATCGCGGTCGTCCTCACGCTGCGGGCGCGCCCGGAGGACAAGCGCCAGCCGGCGCCGATCGACTACCGCGGCGCAGTGCTCGTGTGCCTGGGGATGGGCCTGGCCGTGCTCGGGCTGCAGCAGTCGGCCGTGTGGGGCTGGGACTCGCCCGCGACGTGGCTGTGCATCGCCGCCGGCATCGTGCTGATGATCGTGTTCGTCCGCGTCGAGCTGCGCACCGAGCACCCGCTGATCCGGCTGCGGATCTTCGCCGACCGGGGGTTCAGCGTCGACAACGCGGTCCTGATGCTGATGTCGGCCTGCTTCGTGCCGCTGTTCTTCTTCGGAAGCATGTACTCCCAGATCGCGCTCGGCTACGACGCGTCCAACGCGGGCCTGTACCTGCTGATCTTCTTCGGCGGGTTCGCGGCCGCGTCGCAGCTCGGCGGCCGGCTGCTCGACGCGCGCGGCGCGCGCATCCCGGTCGTGGTGGGCTGCCTGGTCGCCGCGGTCGGGTTCTTCCTGTGGGCCCAGCAGCTCACGGACCTGAACCTCGACGCCCAGTGGCCGTGGATCGTCGTGGCGGGCGTCGGGATCGGGCTCATCCTGTCGCCGGTCAGCACCGACGCGCTCAACCGCGCCGCCCAGTCGGCCTACGGCGAGGTCACCGGCATCACCCAGACCGTGCGCAACTTCGGCTCCAGCCTGGGCCTGGCGCTGCTGGGCACGATCCTGATCCTCCGCAACAAGGCCAACATCGAGGAGACGCTCGGCGAGGCCGGCGCCCCGAAGGCGGTCGCCGACCGCGTCGCCGAGGCGCTGAGCGGCACCGGCGGCGGGGACGCGGCCGCGTTCGCGTCGGGCGCCGGCGAGCACGCCCACCTGTTCGAGGCCGTCCAGCACGACTTCGCCGCCTCCACTCAGACGGTGTTCTACGTGATGGCCGCGATCATGGCCGTCGCGTTCGTCATCGCGCTGGTCGGGATGCCCGGCGGCGTGGCGCCGCAGGTGCAGGCCGCGCGCGACGAGGACGCGGAGGCGGGCCGCCCGGGCGCGGCCGTGTAGCGGCGGCCCCGGGCTACTCGGTGCGCTGCCCGTGCAGCGCCTCGGCGATCGCCACCGTCCAGGCGTCGATCGCCGACCAGTCGCGGCGGTCGCCGAAGCGCCCGCCGGCCAGGCGCAGCCACACGCGCCGCCACCAGGGCCAGCGCCGGCGCTCGAGCAGGCCGGCGAAGCGCCGGTGCTCGACGGCGCCGAGCGTGCGGGTCAGCTCGTCGGCGTCGGGCGCGGTCAGGCCGGCGGCGCGCTCGAGCGACCGCGGCGGCCCGTCGAGCGCCCCGACGCTGAACAGCCACACGGGCCGGCGCTGGAGCTCGTCGGCGTGGTCGCGCGCGAACTCGGCGGCCGACGGCAGCCAGGCGCCGCCGTAGACGGCGCTGCCGAGCACGAGGGCGGCGTAGCTGTCGACGCCATCGGCCTCCTCGACCGGCCACACGTCGACCGGCGTGCCGGCGTCGCGCAGGCGGTCGGCGATGCGCCGGGCGATCCCCGCGGTGGAGCCGCTCGCGCTGGCGTAGAGCACGGCGACGCGAGGCGACCGCTCCTGCTCGAAGAGCGCGCTGGGAGGTCCCGCCACGTCGGTGATCACAGCCATGCGACGACTCTCTCACCGTCGCGTTCTCCCTGCATCCGGACGTAGTCCGGGACCGGCTCCGGAGAAGCCCGCAGCGCCCGGTCAGGCGATCGTCGCGTGGCCGACGACGGTCTCGCCCGCCATCAGCACCGCCGTCTGGCCGGGCGCGGCGCCCGCGAACGGCTCGTCGAGCTCGACCGCGTCGCCGTCCAGCCGGCACGGGATCGCGCGGGCGTGGTAGCGCAGGCGCACCGTCTGGACGTCGGCGGCGGGCCGGTGCAGCCGCACGTCGCGCAACGCCACGCGGCGCACCTCCAGGTCCTCGCGCGTGCCGACGACGACGACGTTGCGCTCGGCGTCCTTGGCGACGACGTAGCGCGGGGTGTCGGTGCCGCCGAGGCCGAGCCCCTTGCGCTGACCGACGGTGTACTCGGTGTGGCCGCGGTGGCGTCCGAGGCGGCGGCCCGCGGTGTCGACGAGGTCGCCGGGGTCCGGGCGCTGCCCGCCGTGGCGGGCCAGGAACGCGGAGCGGCCGGTGCCGGCCAGGAAGCAGAGGTCCTGCGAGTCGGGCTTGCGCGCCACCGGGAGGCCGGCCTCCTCGGCGAGCGCGCGGACCTCCGGCTTGGTCAGCTCGCCGAGCGGGAAGCGCAGCCGCGCGAGCACGTCGGGCGGCACCGCGGCGAGCATGTAGCTCTGGTCCTTGGCGGCGTCGGCGGCGACGCGCAGCAGCCCGTCCTCGCCGATGCGCGCGTAGTGGCCGGTGGCCACCGCCGACGCGCCCAGGCGCGTCGCCACGTCGACCATCGCGTCCAGGCGCACCGCGCCGTTGCAGCGCACGCACGGGTTCGGTGTCAGCCCGGCGGCGTGGTCGGCCAGCCACGGCTCCACCACCCCGGCCCGGAACTCCTCGCGCAGGTCGATCGTGACGTGCGGCAGGCCCATGCGGTGCGCCAGCGCGCGGGCGTGGCGCACGGCGTCGGCCGAGCAGCAGGACCGCTCGGCGTCGTTCTCGGGCGACGACCACAGCTCGAGCGTCACCGCGACGGCGTTGGGCCCGGACCGCAGGGCGGCGACGGCGGAGTCGACGCCGCCGCTCATCGCCACGAGCACCCGGCCGGGCGCCGGCGCGGCCGACGCGTCGGCGCGCACCGCGGCGCCGAGGGCGCGGTGCAGCGCGTCGGAGGCGAGGTCGGCGGCGTGGAGCTTGCCGGGGCTGAGCCCGCCGAGCTCGTCGGCGATCGACTGGGCCGACACGCGCGCGGCGGTGAGCACGGACTCGCCGCGCACGAGCTCGACGGCCGCCGACGCGGCCGCCAGCGCGGCGCCGCAGCCCGACGCGTCGCAGCCGGCGTCGACGACGCGATCGCCCTCCACGGCGACCGAGATCCGCACGACGTCGCCGCACGCCGCCCCGCCCGCGGCGCCGCTGTGAGCGCCCTCGGGCACGTGGCCGCGGCGGGCGCGCAGATGCTCCTCGAAGCGCTCGTCGGCCATCGATCCGGAGTGTAAGCGGGCGCCCAGCCCTCAAGGTCCGCATGCGGACGCCGAATGTCGGGCTGCATGCGTCAGCTTCGCTTCCGGATGCTCCTGGTGCTCTGCGCCCTGGCCGTCGGCGGGGCGGTGTGGCTCGGCGCGGCGATCCAGCGCGACAGCGCCACCGCGTCGGCGGAGCGCATGCGCGCGCTGACGACCCTGCGCAGCAGCGTCCTCGACCAGGCGACCGCGTCGCGCAACCCGGCCGCCGGCGAGGCGGCGATCCGCGCCCGCCGCGCGCAGGAGCGGCGCGAGTACGCCGCCGCCATCGCCGTGCTGCGCGAGGCGGCCGCCGGCGACGCCGACGTGGCCCGCGCGCTGAGCGCGGTCGAGGAGGCCGAGACGCGCTGGCGGGAGCGGCTCGACGCGATGCCGATCGGGCCGCCGCCGGCCAGGCCGAGCGCCGCGGCCGCGGCGCGCAGCCAGGCGATGCAGGCGCTGCTGGAGACCTTCAACGCGGCCGTCGACGCGCTCGACGTCGAGCTCGAGCGCCTGCGCCGCGACGACCAGGAGATCTCGGCCCTGGCCACGGTCGTGCTGGCGCTGCTGGCGGTGCTCGTCGTCGGCGGGGCGGGGATGCTCCTGCTGCACCGCCGCCTGCGCAGCGAGGCGGCCGTCGCGGAGGCCGAGCGCCGCCATCGCGCCCGTCAGGACGAGCTCGGGCAGGCGCTGCTGTCGGCCGCCTCCGAGGACGAGGTGCACGAGCTGCTCGAGCGCCACCTCGAGGACCCGCGGCGCACGGTCGCCGTCCTCGAGTCCGATCCGGCCCGCAACCGGCTCGTGACGCGCACCGCGCTCGACCCCAGGGGGCCGCTGGCCGCCGCGCTGGTCGACGCCGTCCCGCGCGACTGCGCCGCGGTGCGCCTCGGCGCGCTGCACGCCGAGCGCGACGGCGACGACTCCCTCCTGCGCTGCGAGCTGTGCGGGAAGGCCGGCCGGGACCGGCTGTGCGCCCCGCTCGTGGCCTCCGGCGAGGTGATCGGGTCCGTGCTCGCCGCCCAGGACGAGCCGCTGGACGACGAGACGCGCCGCCGCGTCGCCGAGTCGGTGACGATCGCCGCGCCCGTGCTCGCCAACCTGCGCACGATCGCGATCGCCGAGTCGCGCGCCGCGACCGACGCGCTCACCGGCCTCCCCAACCGGCGGGCGCTCGACGACACGCTGAAGCGGATGGTCGCCCAGGCGCTGCGCCGCGACGCGCCGCTGGCGGTGATCTCGATCGACCTCGACCACTTCAAGGACGTCAACGACCGCTTCGGCCACGACAAGGGCGACGCGGTGCTGGCCGCGGTCGGCGCCGCGCTGTCGGCCAACACCCGCGCCAGCGACGTCGTCGGCCGCTGGGGCGGCGAGGAGTTCCTCGTGCTCGCCCCCGACACGCCGCTGCCGGGCGCGCTCGCGCTGGCCGAGACGCTGCGCGCCGCGGTCGCGCGGATCGCCGTCGTCGGCGTCGAGCTGCCGGTCACCGCCTCGATGGGCGTCGCGATCTGCCCCGACGACGCGACGGGCCCGGACCTGCTGCTGCGCCAGGCCGACCGCGGGCTGTACGCCGCCAAGGGCCTGGGCCGCAACCGCGTCGAGCGCGCCCCGGAGGCCGCGCCCGCGGCGGCGCCTACGCCGGCCTGACGCCCAGCTCGCGGAGCTGGCGCGCGTCGACGGGCGCGGGCGCGCCGGTCAGCAGGTCCGCGCCGCTCGCCGTCTTCGGGAACGCGATCACGTCGCGGATCGACTCGCGCCCGGCCATGATCGCCGCCACCCGGTCCAGGCCGAACGCGATGCCGCCGTGCGGCGGGGCGCCGTAGCGCAGCGCGTCCAGCAGGAAGCCGAAGCGGGCCTGGGCCTCCTCCTCGGACATGCCGAGGATCTCCAGCACGCGCCGCTGCACGGCGACGTCGTGGATGCGGATGGAGCCGCCGCCGATCTCGGTGCCGTCGAGCACGAGGTCGTAGGCGCGCGAGCGCAGCGAGCCGGGGTCGTCGAGGTCGCCGACCGGGGCCGTGAACGGGTGGTGCAGGGCGTCCCAGCGGTCCTCCCCCGCGTTCCACTCGAACGCCGGGAAGTCGACGATCCACACGAGCGAGTGGCGGCTCGTGTCGGGCTCGCCGAGGCGCAGGCGCAGCGTCCCGAGCACCTCGGCGGCGACGCGCGCGTCGTCGGCCACCGCCAGCAGCAGGTCGCCCTCGGAGGCGCCGAGCTGCGACGAGATCGCCTGCATCTCCTCGTCGGCGAGGAACTTGGCGATCGGCGAGCGCCACACGCCGCCGGCCTGGACGAACGCCCACACGAGGCCCTTGGCGCCGGTGCGCTGGGCCAGCTCGGTCAGCTCGTCGAGCTCCTTGCGCGGCGTCTCGCGCGGCCCGACGTTGAAGCCGCGCACGACGCCGCCGCCGTCGAGCACGCCGCGGAACGCCTTGAACTCGGTGCCCCGCAGGTGGTCGGAGACGTCGTGGATCTCCAGCCCGAAGCGCAGGTCCGGGCGGTCGGTCCCGAAGCGGGCCATCGCCTCGTCGTAGGCCATGCGCGGCCACGGCGGCGGCGGGGCCGGGAAGTCGCCCTCGGCGAACACCCGCTCGAACAGGTGCTCCATGAGCCCCATGACGTCCTCCTCCTCGACGAAGGACATCTCGAGGTCGAGCTGGGTGAACTCGGGCTGGCGGTCGGCGCGCAGGTCCTCGTCGCGAAAGCAGCGGGCGATCTGGAAGTAGCGCTCGTAGCCGCTCATCATCAGGAGCTGCTTGAACAGCTGCGGCGACTGCGGCAGCGCGTAGAAGCTGCCCGGCTGCATGCGCGCCGGGACGAGGAAGTCGCGCGCGCCCTCGGGGGTCGAGCGCGTGAGGATCGGCGTCTCGATCTCCAGGAAGTCGGCGTCGGCGAGCGTCTCGCGCATGACCCGCGTGATCCGGTCGCGCAGGATCAGCGCCTCCTGCATCGCCTCGCGCCGCAGGTCGATGACGCGGTGCGCCAGGCGGGTGCTCTCCTCGACCTGGACGTCCTCGTCGACCGGGAACGGCGGGGTCTCGGCCTGGGCGAGCACCTCCATCTCCTCGACCTGCAGCTCGACCTCGCCGGTGGCGATGTTCGGGTTGACGTTGCCCTCCTCGCGGCGCACGAGCGTGCCGGTGGCCGAGAGCACGTGCTCGGAGCGCAGGCGCTCGGCGGCGGCGAACGCCTCGCCCGAGGTCTCCGGGTGGAAGACGAGCTGCAGCAGGCCGGAGCGGTCGCGCAGGTCGATGAAGATCAGCCCGCCGTGGTCGCGGCGGCGGTGCACCCAGCCGGCGACGCGCAGACGGTCGCCGGCGCGCGCGGCCCCGACCTCCCCGGCCCAGACGTCGCGGTAGCGGTTGGCGGCGGGCGGGCGCTTCACAGGCTCGGGCCCCGCAGCACGTCGCGCACGACGGCGTCGGCGTCGGGCGCGGTCATCTGCTCACCGCCCTGGCGGTCCTTCAGCTCCCAGGTGCCGTCCTCGTTCATCCAGGCAACGTAGCGGGCGTCGAGCCGCGCCGCCTGCTTGAAGACGCCCTTCATCGAGCGCCCGGCGAGGTCGAGCTGGGCGCCCAGCCCGGCGCGCCGCGCGTCGGCGACGAGGCGGAAGTGCGTGGGGCCGATCGGCCCGGCGACGTAGAGGTCGACGGGCGGCGCCGCGTGCGGGGGCGCGCCGCCGGCCAGCAGGATCCGCTCGATGCCGGCCGCCCACCCCATGCCCGGCGTCGGCGGCCCGCCGATCTCGGCGACGAGGCGGTCGTAGCGGCCGCCGCCACCCAGCGCCGACTGCGCGCCGAGCTCGGTCGAGTGGATCTCGAAGACCGTGCGCACGTAGTAGTCCAGGCCGCGCACGAGCGTCGGCTCGACCTGGTAGGCGACGTCGGCGGCGTCCAGCAGCGCCAGCACCTCCGCGAAGTGCTCGGCGTCCTCGGCGTCGAGGAAGTCGCGCAGCAGCGGGGCGCTGGACATGACCTCCTGCGTGCCGGGATGGTCGGAGTCGAACGCGCGCAGCGGGTTGAGCTCGATGCGCTCGCGCACCTCCTCCGACAGCCGGTCGGCGTGCGCCCGCAGGTGCTCCTGCAGCGCGGCGCGGTAGACGGCACGCGACTCCAGGCGGCCGAGGCTGGACACCTTCACCACGATCCCGCGCGCGCCGACGTCGCCGAGCAGCGTCGCCAACAGCAGGATCGACTCGGCGTCGACGGCCGGGTCGTCGGAGCCCAGCGCCTCGGCCCCGATCTGCCAGAACTGGCGGTAGCGGCCGGCCTGGGCGCGCTCGTAGCGGAAGAACGGCCCCAGGTACCACAGCTTCACCGGCTGCGCGAGCTTGTGCATGCCGTGCTCGACGTAGGCGCGGCAGACGGCGGCGGTGCCCTCGGGGCGCAGCGTCAGCGAGCGCCCGCCGGCGTCCTCGAACGTGTACATCTCCTTCTGGACGATGTCGGTCGACGCGCCGACGCCGCGGGAGAACAGCTCGGTGTGCTCGAAGATCGGCGTCTCGATGCGCTGGTAGCCGGCGCCCTCCAGCACCTCGCGGGCGCGGGCCTCCAGCGCCGCGCGGGCCGCGGTCTGCTCGGGCAGCACGTCCTGCGTGCCGCGCGGCGCCTGGATCCGCTCGCTCACTGGCGGGCGGCGAGCTGGGCCAGGAACGGGTTCGTCGCGCGCTCGCGCCCGAGCGTCGTGAGCCCCATGTGGCCGGGGTGCACGCGCGTCTCGTCGGGGTAGCGCTCCAGCAGCGAGCCGATCGACGCCTCGAGCGTGGGCCAGTCGCCGCCGGGCAGGTCGGTGCGCCCGACCGAGCCCTGGAACAGCACGTCGCCGGAGAACAGCGCCTGGGAGTCCTCGACGGCGTAGGTGACGTGGCCGGGGCTGTGGCCGGGCGTGAAGATCACGTCCAGGTCGAGGCCGGCGAGCTGCAGGCGCTCGCCGCCGGCGACCGTGTGCTCGGCCTCCCAGCTCTCGAACGGGCCGAAGCCGGGCAGGCGGACGTAGTCGTTGATGTTGGCGAGCACGTCGCGCTCCAGCTCGGGCACGTACACGGGCGCGCCGGTGGCGCGCGCGACGGCGGCGACCGCGCCGACGTGGTCGAAGTGCGTGTGGGTGAGCAGGATCGCGTCGAGCGCGACGCCGAGCTGCTCGATCACGCCGAGCAGCCGGTCGGCCTCCTCGCCGGGGTCGACGAGCACCGCGCGGTCGGCCTCGGGCCGGCGCACCAGGTAGGCGTTCTCCTGGAGCGGGCCGACCGTGAGCATCCGCACGTCGAGGCTCACGAGTCGTCCTTGGGCTTGGCCTTGGCGGCCTGCGCCTTCTGGCGCTGGCGCCGGCGGTACATCCACTGGTCGGTGTAGTAGCCCATCGGGATGTAGATGAGCAGCATGAACGCGACCAGCGGGATCATCTGCGCGGGGGTGACGTCGAACCCGGGGATGACGAGCAGCAGCACGACGAAGAAGATCACCGCGACCAGCGCGCGGTTGATCGAGCTGCGCCAGCTCGGCGGGCGGTCGTAGCGGTTTGGCTTGGCCGCGCTGCTCTTGGCCGCCTTGGTCTCCGACTCCGTGGGCTTGCGCCCGGTGCGCCCGCGCGCCTCGATCATCCCCGCGGCGTTGCCGCGATGCTTGGTGCGCCGGCGCTTCGTCTGAGCCATGCTCCTAGCGTATCGGCGCGTGCTCGGCCAATGCGGCTTCGAGCGTGCGCCGGTTGCGCACCGGCAGGTCCTCGGGGAAGCCGGCGAACGCCGCCTCGGGCGGCAGGCCGATCACCTCGGCCTCCGCGACGGGCGCGTGCGCGCGGACGGCGGCGACGACCTCGGCGAGCGGCAGCGCCAGGTGGTCCTCGACGTTCATCGACACCTGGGCGACGCCGCCGCGGGCCGCGAGCGCCAGGCCGATCGCGCGCAGGCCGGGCAGCCCGTGGGCGCCGCCCTCGCGGATGTCGGCGGCGATCGCCTTCGCGTCCTCGAGGGTCGCGGGCGGGGCCAGCTCGAGGTTGAAGGCGATCAGCGGCGGCCGGCAGGCGACGAGCGTGGCCCCGGCGGTGGGGTGCGGCGCGGGCGGGCCAAAGTCGGGGCGCAGCTCGCCGGCGGCCATGCGCCGCGCCAGCTCGCCCGGGCCGCCGCGGCGGATCTCGGCGCGGGTGCGCCCGCCGCCCAGCTCGCCGTAGAGGAAGACGGGGACGCCGAGCCGACCGATCTCGTCGGCGGCGACGAGCGCCTCGGCGGCGGCCGCGCCGCGCTGGCCGGGCGTGACGTGCACGACCGGGCAGACGTCGAGCGCGCCGACGTGCGGGTGGATGCCCTCGTGGCCGGAGACGTCGATCAGCTCGACGGCCTGGGCGGCGCCGGCGACGAGCGCGCCCGCGAGCGTCCCGGGCGCGCCGGCGAGCGTGAAGACCGACCGGTGATGGTCCGGATCGGAGTGGACGTCGAGCACGCGCGCGCCCGCCTGCGCGTAGGCGTCGCCGATCGCGGCGAGGACGAGCGGGTCGCGCCCCTCGGAGACGTTGGGGACGGCGATCAGCGGCTCGGTCACAGCACGAAGCGGCCGCCGTCGAGGACCTGCGTCCCGCCGATCGTCAGCGTCGCGTCGAGCACGACGACGTCCAGGTGCACGGGCACCGACACGGTCCCGCCGATCGCAGCGCTGGCCCCGAACGCGACGTGCGCGGTGCCGAGGATCTTCTCGTCCTCGAGCACGTTGCCGGTCAGCGTCGCGTGCTCGTTGGTGCCGACGCCGAGCTCGGCCAGGTTCGTCCCCAGCTCGCCGGCGCCGCGCAGGCGCGACAGGAGCTGCGCGCCCTCGGGCCCCTCGGCCATCGTCAGGCGCCCGTCCTCGACGGTCAGCCGCGCGGGCGGGTCGGCCAGGCCGATCGCGGCGAGGCTGGAGGCGACGATCGTGCCCTCGCCGGACAGCGGCGCGACGAACCCCTCGCCGCAGGGCAGGTTGCCGAACGCGCCTGCCGCGCTGAGGTCGCCGTCGTCGGCGATCCCGGCGCGCCCCGTGAGGTCGAGGCGCATGTCGGTGCCGCGCGGGCACGTGAGGTGCGCGTCGTCGGCGGCGGTGAGGAGGTCGGCGACCGCCTTGGAGCGCACAACCATCTGATCGAAGTCGACGGCCATCAGCCGCGCGAGGATGTCGGCGGTGATGTGCGGCATGGTGGCGCCGCGCGCGCCGCGGTCGCTGGCGGCCTTGCGCGCGCGCGTGTGGGAGATCGACCACGAGGTCGGGGCGACGTACGCGTCGGCGGCGGCCAGCGCGGCGGCGACGGCCTCGGGCGGCTCGGCGCCGTCGGTCTCGCGCGGGGTGGTCAGCGCCAGCGTGGCGTCCGCGCCGGCGCGCTCGGCCTCGTCGCGCAGCGCAGCGCCGATCTCGGCGGTGGTGGCGTCGGCGACGACGACCACCCCCTCGCCGGGCTGTACGGCCAGGCAGCGGCGGATGACGGTGGCGACGGCGGGAGCGAGATCGGGCGTGTCGGGCACGCGCGGCACGCTAGCGGGCCGCCGCGCGCGGCGCGGCTCTCGGGCTACGGGCGACGGGCGGCGCCGGCCAGGAAGCGCACGGGGCGCTCGCCGTGGGCGCCCTCGACGCACGGCCGCTCGCCGGGCCAGCTCGCCAGGCGCAGGCGCTCCTCGAGCTTGGGCGAGACCGCGGTGAGCAGCGCGTCGGCCTCCACCGCGACCTCGGCCTCGGGGACGTCGAGGACGGTGCGCAGGAAGTGCTCGACGACGCGACGGCGGCGGCGGACCGCGTCGGCCTGGCGGCGGCCGGTGTCGGTCAGGCGCCAGCCGCGGTTCTCGGCGCGCTGGATGAAGCCGTCGGCCTCGAGGCGGCGCAGCATCTCGTGGACGGTCGGCGCCGACAGCCCGAGGGTGCGGGCGATCGATGCGCCCGCGACCGAGGCGCCGTGGCGCCCCAGACGGCCCATCACCTCGAGATACCGGGCCTCCGCAGGACTCGGTGGCCGCAGCTCGGTCTCGGTCTCGGGGTGCATGGACATGGCACGACTATAACAAGAAGCTCAAAATAGCTGCCGCCTAATGCTTGCCTCCCGGTTGCTACGCTTTTCGTACGTGTCCGACGCCTCCGCGATCAACGTTCCCGAGGACGCGCTCTGCGCGGCCCTGCGCGAGCGTGGCCAACGCGTCACGCCGCAGCGCCTGACGATCGCGCGCGTCGTGCGCGAGCTCGACACCCACGTCACGGCCGAGCAGGTCCTGACCGCGGTGTCCGACCGGCTGCCCGGCGTGTCGCTGCCGACCGTGTACGCGACGCTCGATCTGCTCGAGGAGCTCGGCAGCGTCCGGCGCGTCAGCGCGGGCGGCGGCGCGGTGCTCTACGACCCGCGCACCCACCCCCACCATCACGTGGTCTGCACCCGCTGCGGCGCGGTCGCCGACATCGACGCGCCGCTGGACGACGAGGCGGTCCTGCGCGCGGCGCGCGCGGCCGGCTTCGAGCCCGAGCGCGCCGACACCGTCGTGCACGCCGTGTGCTCGGCCTGCCGCTCGTAGCGACGTCCCCGCTCAGGACGGGTCGGCCAGGATCACGTCCTCGGGCGGCGGCTCGGCGAACAGCCGCTCGACCGCCTTGGCCCGCCGCTCCAGCACCGTGCGCTGGTTGACGTAGCCCTTGTCGGTGATCTCGCCGGTGTCCAGGTTGGGCGGCTCGGCCAGCAGGAGGATGCGCTCGATCCGCCGCGCCGAGCCGGCGCCGCGGTTCATGCGCCCGAGGGCCTCGGCCAGGCCGCGACGGAGCGCGGCCTGGTCGGGCGCCGCCGGGCCCCCTGCCGCCCACGCGAGCGCGGCCGCGTAGCCGCGGTCGTGGCCGGCGATGACCGCGTCGGTCAGCAGGCCCCGCGACTGCGACAGCAGCGCGGTGCGCAGCGTCCCGACGACGACCCAGGTCCCGCTGAGGAGCTTGAAGTCCTCGGCCAGGCGACCGTCGAAGCGCAGCCCGGCCGCCGGGTCGGCCGGGTCCAGCAGCGCGACGGCGTCGCCGGTGCGGTAGAAGCCCTCCTCGTCGAACGCGGCGGCGGTCGCGTCCGGATCGTCGTGGTAGCCGGGCGTGACGTTCGGCCCGGCGACGCGGATCTCGTGGCGGCCGTCGTGCTCGGGCACGAGCTTGACGGTCACGCCCGGCAGCGGCACGCCGATGCTGCCGCAGGCGGCGTCCTCGTGGTGGGCCGACGTCGCCGCCGGCGCCGTCTCGGTCGCGCCCCACGAGGCGGTGAGCGGGACCGGATGGTCGGCGTAGGCGTCGGCGAGCGCGCGCAGGCGGTCGTGGACGTCCTGGGGCAGCGCCGCCGCCGCGTAGAACATGAGCCGCAGGCGCGAGAAGAACCGCGCCGCCAGGTCGGGGTCGGCCTCGAGCCGGTCGGCCAGCAGCGCCCAGCCGGCCGGCACGTTGTAGGCGATCGTCGGCGCGACGTCTCGCAGCGCCTCGACCGTGTGCTCGAACAGCGCGGGGACCGGCTTGCCGGCATCGATGTACAGCGCGCCGCCGAACGTCAGGACCTGGTGCAGGTTGTGGTTGCCGCCGAACGTGTGGCTCCACGGCAGCCAGTCGACGAGCACGGGCGGGTCGCTGCGCAGGAACGGCCACACCTGCGCCATCGCCTGCTGGTTGGAGCACAGCATCCGGTGCGTGTTGACGACGCCCTTCGGCGCGCCGGTCGACCCGGACGTGAACAGGATCTTCGCGACGCTGTCGGGGCACAGGCGCTCGAACGCGCGCTCGACGTCGGGGCCGGGCGTGGCGGCCGCGAGCTGCTCGATCCCGACCGCCTCGGCCGGGACGAGGTCGTCGATCGCGTCCAGCGCGGCGCCGAAGCGGTCGGGGTCGTCGGCGAACGCCATGCCGGGCGAGCACAGCTCGGCGACGGCGCGCAGGCGCGCGTGGTCGTGGCTCTGCAGCGAGTACGCGGCGCTGACCGGCATCACCGGCACGCCGGCGGTGTAGGCGCCGAGCGTCACGATCAGGTGCTGCAGCGAGTTGCCCGACAGGACCATCAGCGGGCGGTCGGGCCCGAGGCCGTGGTCCAGCAGCGACTGTGCGACCGCGTCGGCGAGTTCGCGGGCGCGGCCCCAGGTCAACAGCGTCCACTCGTCGGCGCCGGGCGCGCGCTCGCCGGCCAGGACGCGGTCGGGGTGCTCGCGCGCGCACGCGCGGAACGCGTGGGCCATGCTGCGCGGGTAGGGCGCAAGCGGCTCGGCCGACCGCATCAGCATCGTCCCGTCGGCGCGCCGGTCGACCTCGATGCGCGGCGGCGCGAAGGTCTCGGTGGGCAGCAGCGTGGTCGCCATCTCGTCCCCTCCTCCCCTCAGCCGGCCGCGGGGGCCAGCTCGTCGATGTCGCCGCGGCGGATGAGGTCGACGACGGCCGCGATGTCGGCGTCGGTGCGGCGGTCTCCGTCGAGGTAGGGCACGCGCTCGCGGATGCGGGCGTGCACGGCGCGGCTGTACGGGCCGGCCTGCTCGATGCCGCGCAGGTCCAGCGCCTGGCACACGGCGATGAGGTGCATCGCGGCGATGTGCTCGGCCAGCTCGACGATCGTGCGCGCGTCGCGCGCCGCGATCGTGCCCATGCTGACCTTGTCCTGGTTGTGGGCCTCGGTCGAGCGCGAGTGCACGCTCGCCGGGTTGGACAGCTTCAGCGCCTCGGCGGCCAGCGACGACGCGCTGATCTGCATGCCCTTGAAGCCGTGGTGCAGGCCGTTCTGCGGATCGTCGAAGCCGAACGGCGGGATCAGGTTCGGGGTCAGCCCGCGGTTGAACTTCTCGTCGACGACGAGCTCGAGCTGGCGGTCGAGCAGGTCGCACAGGTTCGCGACGCCGACCTTCAGCGAGTCCATCGCCTGGGTGATGTGCCCGCCGTAGAAGTTGCCGCCGCTGTGGACGCGCTCGCCCTCGGCGTCGAAGAGCGGGTTGTCGTCGGAGGCGTTGGCCTCGATCTCGACCCACTCCCCCACCCAGCGCACGGTGTCGCGCAGGGAGCCGACGACGTGCGGCGCGCAGCGGATCGAGTAGCGGTCCTGGACGTGGCGCTCGAGCTGCACGTAGCCGCGGCCGTTGAGGTCGTGCTCCTCGTAGAGGTCCTCGCAGTCGACGGCCAGGCGCGACGAGGCGAGCATCTCGCGCACGACGCGGCCGCTCTCGACGATGCCCGGGTGCGGCTTGGCCTCGAAGATGAACGCGTTGAAGTGCCCGCGGTTGCCGAGCAGCGCCTCGGAGGCCATCGCCGTGCAGATGTCGGCGACGACGGCGAGGCGGCGCGCGTCGTGCGTGGCGAGCGCGGCGAACGCGGTCATGAACGACGTGCCGTTCGTCAGCGCGAGCCCCTCCTTGGCCTCCAGCGACAGCGGCTCCAGGCCGGCGAGCTCGAGCGCCTGCGCGGCCTCCATCACCTCGCCGCGGTACCGCACGGGCGCCTCCCCGACGAGCGTGGAGCCGATGTACGACAGCGGGACGAGGTCCCCGCTGGCGCCGACGGAGCCGCGCTCGGGGATGCACGGCAGGATGTCGTGCTCGAGCAGGTCCAGGAGCGCGCGCACGACGCGGGTCCGCACGCCCGAGTTGCCCTTGGCCAGGCAGTTGGCGCGCAGCAGGATCGCCGCGCGCGTGACGTCCGGCGCGGCGATCGGGCCGACGCCGGCGCCGAGGTTGCGCAGCAGGTTCTGCTGCAGCGCCGCCGCCTTCGCGGGCGCGATCTGGCGGTGCGCGCTGTCCCCGAAGCCCGTCGTCACGCCGTAGATCGGGATCTCGCGGTCGACGAGGTCGTGCTTGAGGCGATGGGTGCGCTCGACCGCGGCGGCCGCGCCGGGCGACAGCGAGCCGTTCCCGCCGGCCCGGGCGCACCAGACCACGTCCTCGATCGTCAGCGACTGCCCGTCGATGTCGAGAGTGCGCTGCTGCTCGAGCAACATGCTGGCTTCCTCCTGAAGTCGCGTCTGGCGGCTGGTCGGCTTGTGGCCAGCCAACCCGATGGGGCATGCGCGCGCTGGGAGGGATCGCACTCCGTGACCCGGAGGTTTCTCCCGGAGGCCGAGGCGGGACGCGCACCCGAGCGGCCCGACCCGGCGCGCCGCCCGCGCCTCACGGCCCCCGTTGTCGGCTCGCGCTCGCATCGCGAGTCGGATCTGACAACGGACGGCGCAGCCCACACGTGTGGCACATGGCAGCCGCTATCCGGATGCCAGGTGCCACACGTCCGCTCACGCGACCGCGGAGAGAGCGGGCATCTGCGTCCGCCGCGCGCGTAGACCGGGAGGTTTCTCCGGCCGACTGAGGGCTACACTGCTTCCTCCCCGCCGGAGTAGCTCAGTCGGTTAGAGCAGCGGAATCATAATCCGCGTGTCGGGGGTTCGAGTCCCTCCTCCGGCATGAGAAAAGCCCTGCACAGCGGGGCTTTTCGTGTCTCCGGAAAGTACGACAGACGTCGACATAGGTCCCGAAAAGGTCCCGAACAACCGTCGAGTCGGGACCTTTTCCTGCATCCGAACCGCTTCAATTTGACGTGGTTCGCGATGCTCGATCACGCCTCTCAGCCGCCCTCCGGACACGTCTTCCGTTCCCGCGGAGTTCGCTCGGACAGCTGGTTCGCGAAGTACCGGCTGCCGGACGGACGCCAGGTCAAAAAGAAGATCGGGCCGGCGTGGGACAAGCGCGGACGGCCGGCGACCGGGTACTTCACCAAGCGGACTGCGGAGGCGTGGTTGGCCGAGGTCCTCGACGAGGCGCGCCGCGGGACGCTGCCCGGGATGGTCAAGACGGGTGCGACCTTCGCCGACGCGGTCGACGAGTACATGCGCTGGCTGGAGCAGGACCGTGCGCGCAAGCCGTCGACGCTGCGCGACTACCGCTCGATCATCAAGACGCACCTCCTCCCCGCCTTCGGCGACATGCCCTTGGAAGCGATCACGACCGACGGCGTCGAGCGCTGGGCGGTCGGTCTGACGGCTGACGGGCGGATGAACAACCGCACGAAGCTGAAGATCCTCACGGTGCTGCACGGCGTGATGAAGCGCGCCAAGCGCGTCTGGAAGCTGCCGCGGAACCCGATCACAGACGTCGAGAAGCCGGTCCAGACCCACAACACGCAGATCGACGTGTTCAGCCCCGAGGAGGTCATGGCCCTGGTGCGCGCCGCCGAGTCGGAGCAGGACGCAGCGGCGTACCTGACCGCCGCGTTCACGGGCCTGCGCCGCGGCGAGCTGGTCGCATTGCGTTGGCGTGATGTCGACTTCTTCCGTCGCCACATTCGAGTGACCGCGAGCTACACGGAGCGGGCGCTGACGACGCCGAAGTCGGGCAAGGTCCGCTCGGTCCCGATGGCGCCGGCGGTGGCCGAGGCGTTGGCGAAGCTCAACGCCCGCGGCATGTTCGACTCCGACGACGACCTGGTCTTCATCGGGTCGACGGGCGGCTACCTCGACGCCTCCGCGCTGTACCGCCGCTACAAGCTCGCACTCAATCAGGCTGGCCTACGCAGCCTGCGCTTCCACGACCTGCGCCACACCTTCGGCACGCAGGTGATCGGCAATCCGAACGTGTCGATCCTCCAGCTCAAGGAGTGGATGGGCCACGCGGACATCGACACGACGATGAAGTACCTCCACTTCGCGCCGCGGGCCGGCGACGCCGACCTCGTCGCCCAGGCGTTCAGCATGCCTGGGCGCTCGACGCAGGCTTCAGCGGATGCTGTCCGCCTCGAGCTGCTCGACCCAGCTGTCGACCGCTGAGCGCCGGTAGCGGACGTAGCGTCCGAGCCGCACATGCGGCATGCGGTGTCGGCGGGTCTGCTCGTAGACCCAGCCCTTGGTGACGTAGAGCATCGCGGCGACCTCATCGGCGGTCAGCAGCCGATCCGGGTTGGGTGTGAACCGAGCGTCTCTCATGACGACTAGGCGGCCCGCACAGGCACATGCCCGCAACTTGTGGACGGACGGTCGACGCCGATGCGCCGTCACACGCCGTCAGGCAACGCCGGCCGTCGTCCGCGCACGTTGCGCGGGCCTGACTCGTGCCGGCGCGGAGCTGGAGCGGTGCGCGAAGGCGCCGCGGCGGGCCGCGCGCACGCCGTTGGCGATGACGATGACCTCGGCGAGCTCGTGGATCGCGACGACGGTGGCCAGGCCGAGCACACCGGCGCCCGCGAGGGGCACGAGCGAGAGAAGGATCAAGGCGGACAGCGCGAGGTTCTGGCGCATGATCCGACCGGCGCGGCGGGCGTGGACGAGGGTGTCGGGGAGGGCGCGCAGGTCGCTGCCCATGAGCGCGACGTCGGCGGCTTCGATGGCGACATCGGAGCCCACGGCGCCCATGGCGATGCCCACGTGGGCGGTGGCCAGCGCCGGGGCGTCGTTGATGCCGTCGCCGACCATCGCGACGGGGTGGGTGCGCTGCAGCTCCTGGACGGCGGTCAGCTTGTCCTCGGGCAGCAGCTCGGCGCGCACCGTCGTGATGCCCGCCTGGTCGGCGAGGGCGTGTGCGGTCGCGGTGTTGTCGCCGGTGAGCATGGCGATATCGCCGATGCCCGCCGCGCGGAGCAGCTGGACGGCTTCTGGCGCCTCGGCGCGCAGCTCGTCGCGCACCGCGATGGCGCCGATCGTCTCGTCGTCGACCTCGACCAGGACGACGGTGGCGCCCGCCTTCTGCAGCCGCGCGATGTCGGGCGCCAGCTCGCCTGGGTCGATGAAGCCGGGTCGGCCGACGCGGGCGCGCTCACCGTCGATAACGCCACGCAGGCCGCTTCCGGCGACGGCTTCGACGTCCTGCGCGGTCGGCGGTTCGTCGGGGCCGGCGGCGAGGATCGCGGCGGCGAGGGGATGGTCGCTGCGGGCCTCCAGTGCGGCGGCGATCGCCAGGACGTGCTCTGGTGCGGCGTGATCGGCGGTGAGGGTCTCGATCACCTGGGGGTCGTTGCGGGTCAGCGTGCCGGTCTTGTCCAGCGCGACGGAACGGATCCCGGCCAGGACTTCCAACGCGGCGCCGCCCTTGATCAGCACACCTGACTTCGTCGCGGCGCCGATGGCGGAGACGACGGTCACGGGGACGGCGATCGCGAACGCGCACGGCGAGGCGGCGACGAGCACGACGAGCGCGCGGTTGATCCACTCGCTCGGGTCACCGGAGATCAGCGATCCGGCCACCGCGATCAGGAACGCGACGACGAGCACGCCCGGAACCAGCGGACGGGCGACCCGATCAGACAGGCGCTGGGCGGCGCCCTTGCGCTCCTGGGCCTCCTCGACGATCCGCACGACGCGGGCGAGCGAGTTCTCCCCCGCGCGAGCGGTGACGTCGACCTCGAGCACGCCGCTGCCGTTGATCGCCGCTGCATAGACGGCCTCGCCCGGACCGCGCTCGACGGGCACCGATTCGCCGGTGATCGCCGACAGGTCCAGCGCCGACGTTCCCGTGCGGATCGTGCCGTCCGTCGCCAGCCGCTCGCCGGGGCGGACGATCAGGACGTCGCCGACGACGAGCTCGGCCGGATCCACCGACAGCTCGCGACCGCCGCGGCGAACCGTGGCGCGGTCGGGCACGAGGTCCATCAGCGCCCGCAGCCCTTGGCGGGTGCGGGTGAGGGCGTAGCTCTCCAACGCCTCGGAGATCGAGAACAGGAACGCCAGCGTGGCCGCCTCGGCCAGCTCGCCGAGGATCACCGCACCGATCGCGGCGATCATCATCAACGTGCCCACCGACAGCCGCCCGCGCAGCAACGCGCGGGCCGACTGCGGAATGAACGTCAAGCCGCCGGCCACCAGCGCACCCGCCTCGGCGACCGTCCCGACCGTGTCAGCACCCGTGGCGCGCAGGATCACGCCGGCCAACAGCAGCACGCCGGAGACGACCGCGAGCTGGATCTCACGAACCTGGTGCAGCCGCTGCACGGGCGCCGTGTGATCGGGCACCTCGATCTCACAGCCGCAGGCATCGGTGATCGTCCACGTCCTCGCCGGCGTGGGCTTGACCTCGCATCCGCATGCGTCGGTCGCCGGGCCATTGCCCGGAGCGCAGCAGGCATCCACGGCCGGCGCCGACGCGATGATCGGCAGCTCGACGAGCTCGGCCGCCGCCGGCTTCTTGGGCTCCTGCGACGGACCGCAGCACGAGTCGCTCATGCCGACACCTCAGACGGCGCAAGGGCCGCCAGCAGCTGCGCGCCGGTCTCGGTCAGCCGGTACATGACCATCTTCCCGTCACGGCGCGAGCGCACCAGCCCGGCAACCCGCAGCTGGCGCACGTGGTGCGAGACCAGCTTCTCGGAGCGCTCGGCCACCCACGCCAGGTCACACACGCACAGCTCGCCCTCGGCATCGCGCAACGCCACCGCCAGCATCAGCCGCGTCGGATCCGCCAGCGCCTTCGCCAGACCCGCCGTCGCGACCGCCGCGTCCTCGCTCAAGCGGCCTTGGCGCAGGCCCTCGGCCTTGGGCAGATCGAGGCACAGAAGATCACAGTGGTCGCTCACCGACAAACACTCTAACGGACGTGCGTATGTCGGACCGTCTGGTGACCGTCAGCGCTCGGGGCTGCGGCTGGCGGAGATCTCCCTGGTCGCCACATCGATCAGGCCAAGGTCTATTCGAACCGCGTCGATGTCGCGGCTGGCTGCGACGTAGGCGCGCCGGGAGGATGGATCGATCGGCCGCGGTCCCAGTCCGGCCTGGTCGTGAGCGATGGTGGCGCCATGGCTCTGGCGGTAGCTCTCGATGGTGCGCGCGGCGCGGTCCCAAGCATGCTGCTTGGCGAGGTCGTCCGTCGGTCGCCGACCGATGGCGTCTCGGACGTAGGCCGGCGGGTCGACGACGACCATGCGCATCGCCTCCTGGCGGCGGATCGCCGCTCGACGGGCGAGCTCGCGCTCGACGCCGGCCAGGAGCCGGGCGTCTTGTCGATGGTCGGCGAGCCACGCGTTCGGGTCGCCACGGCGGGCTATGACGTCGCCGGCTTGCTGGTCGAGCGTGTCGACGCGCTGCTGCCAGGTCTGCACGGCGCGGCTATGGCTGTCGGCTTGCTCACGTAGCGATTTGCGCTCTCGCCAAGGCGCGGTATGTCGTTGTCGCTCGACCGCGAGCAGCCGGGCGCGGGCGGCCTGCAGCTGAGCGGTCATCTCACTGCGCTCGTCGGCCAGCCGATCCAGCTCAGGCCCGGTGGTCGGGGCCGTCGTCAGCAGCTCGCGAAGTCGCGCCGCCTCGCTGAAGAGCCGATCCTCGGGCAACGCGTGCAGCTCAGTCTGGTTGGCGAGATCCATCGCCAGCTCCTTGGCCCGCGACTGGCCCAGCGCGCGGGTGAGTCCGGCGAGGGGATCGCCGTCGGTGAGATCGCGTCGTCCCTGCTCGTCGTGTGGGATGTCGGGAACGGTGACGTAGAAGCGCAGTTCGGCGCGATGGCGGCTCGCGGCGACGTAGCCCCACTCCTGGTAGGTGTCCTCGCTGGCCAGGACGTAGCTGCGCTGAACGGTGCCGCCCTGGATGCCGTTGGCGGTGATCGCGTAGCCGTGATCGATGTTCGGGGTGTGGTCGCGCCGGCCGGACACGTAGTCCTGGTGCAGCAGGACGTGGTCGCCGTCGTCGAGCCGGAGGGCGATCGAGTGGTCCTGGTGGATTGCCGCGATCGTGCCGCGGCTGCCGTTGACGACGCCCAGCCGCGGCGCGTTGGTGCGGGTGACGATCCGGTCGCCAACGGCGAATGCGCGGTCGTCGACGCGTAGTTCCTGGCTCGCGAGCCGTCCGGCTGCGCGCATGCGGTCGCGGGCGAGATCGTTCAGCTCCCGGACTTCGCTGCGGCGCAGAGCGATCATCGCGACGTTCTCGATGCCCTCGACCTGAGCGCCGTCCCACCAGTCGGCCACGAGCGCCTGGCGGGTCTGGTCGACGTCGGGGGCGACGGCGATCCTTCCGCGGCGCCGCAGCGATTCGACGAGTTCTTCGGGTCGGCCGGCGCGGTGGGCGTCGAGTGCGCGGCGGTCCTCGGGGTCGTGCTGGCGGCGGTTGTGCTGCAGCTCGGCTGCGCCGAGCCGACGGGCAAGGCCACGGAAGCCGCCACCGGCATCGATCTCTGGCAGCTGCTTGTCGTCGCCGACCAGCACGAGCTTGGCCCGAGACCTGTCTGCGGCGCCTGCCAGCGCTGCCAGCGTGCGTGTCCCGACCATCCCGGCCTCGTCAACGATCAGCACCGATCCGCGCGGCAGTCCGCCATCGCGCTCGATGTCGATCAGGAGCCGGGCGATCGTCGTCGCGCGGATGCCCGAGTCCCGCAGCTCCTTGGTCGCGTACGAGCCAAGAGCGCTGCCCTGCACGGCGACGCCGCTGCGCTCCCACGCCTCGCGGGCGGCGTCCATCGCCGTTGTCTTGCCCGCTCCGGCTTTGGCCAGCACGACCTGCACCCCGTCGCCTGACGTCGTGAGGGCACGGACCAGGGCTCGTTGCTCATCGGCGAGGTAGGGCCGCGCGGTGAGCGCGACCTCGATCGCCTCGCGACCCGCCACGCCGACTCCCTCCCCCATGCGTGCGAGCCCGCCCTCGATCAGGTCCCGTTCGGTCGCCAGCATGCCCGGTGTCGTGTAGCGGTCCTCGACGTCGGCGACGCGCGTGCCGCGACGCGTCGCGATCACCTCGTGGCGTCCAACCGGTCGTTGTTCACCATCGACCTTGACGACCAGGTCGGAGGCCAGCCAGCGGTCAGTGAGTTCCTCGATGCGCCGTGTGGTTGCGCCGGCCGGGTGAAGCTCGGCCCTTGCCTGCAGCGCCTCCCGGCGCGTGAACGTCGACGAGTGCGCGGTCAACCCGGTGTCGCCGGCCATCAGCGCCGCGGCCGCCTGGACGAAGTCGTCCCGCGTCGACTCGACATAGCGTTCGAGCACCTCGGCGAGGACCGCCGGCGTCAGGCCGTGCTCGGCCGCGCGAGCCTGCCAGCGCTCGTAGATCGTCGACTCCTGAACGCCGTAGTCCTTGGCGCGTCGGGTCTGCAGCGCCGCGATCTGCGCCGCTCGCGCACTGCGACCGCCCGTCTGCGCCATCGCCTCGACGATCTCCGCGCGGCGCTGACTGAAGTGCGCCAGGACGTCGCGCGGGATGCCCTGGACTTCGGCGATGCCCTTGACCACCGGCCCCCACTCCACGCCGAGTTCGATCGCGAGCTGTTCGCGCAGGGCCGCCTGATAGAGGTAGCTGGCGGTCTTGGCGTGGGCGTACAGCGCCGCCCCATGCAGCGCCGTCCAGCGCCCGTCTGCGCCCTGGGCCAGGTTCGCCGCGACGACGTGCGTGTGCAGCTGCGGATCCCCGGCCCGCGAGGTGCGATGACGGTAAGCGCCCGCGATCAAGCCGCCGGCGTGTTCTTTGACCGCGCCGCCCTTGCCGCGACGGACCTGGACCGCCTCGCGCTCCAGGTAGCCCACCGCGTCCTGGACGGCGAGATCGTGCGACCGACTCACGGCCCGACGCAGGGCGTCGTCGCCGACGGCGAACAGGACCGAGACCGACTTCGGCGCCGAGAAGGTCAGATCGAACCCCTGCACCGACGTTCCGCCCACCGCCCGCAGCAGCTCCCCGGTGAGCGGATGGCGACCATCGACCAGCAGCGTCTGCAACTCACCTTCGCTGATGCTCCCCTCGATGCCCAGCGCTTGAGCGCCGTCGCCGATCCACCGGCCAGCCGATTCGCCCTGGCCTGAGTAGTAGTCCTCGCGGCCCGTCGCGACCGTCTGCTCGTAGTAACGCGCGCTGTCGGCGCCGCCCGTGAGCTTGCCGATGCTCAGCACGCGATCGTCGCTCGTTCGCCCATGGGAGATAGACGGCGTCCGAGTCATGGCACCCCCGCGGTGCAAGGGTGTGCTGCGTTGCGTTGTTGGGTCGTTGTGGGCGGCAGGAGCGGAGGCGGGCGGGGCGTCGGGACGGCGGTGCGAGCCGGGCGGCGTGATGTGGCTGAGCGGCGCGGGCGGGACGTGGCCGGCGGTTGAGAGAGACGGGCTAGTGCGCGAGTTGGAGCGTCGGCGCGTGGAGGCGTTGGCGGCGGGTGTGGATGCGGTGCCAGGTGAGCAGACGGGCGTCGGTGTCGATCTCCAGCCACCAGCTCGCAGGGTCGGTTCGTCCGCCGACGACCGCGCCTGGGTTGGCGATGAGGGTGGCGGCTTCCGGCACGGCGATCGGGCTGTCGGGCGTCGGCACGATGCCGCGTGTCTGGACGCCGTCAGAGAGAAACAGCACCGGATCGTGCGTGTGGCCGACGAGGCCCCAGCTACCCGGCGGCCGCTGATCGAGCGCGAGCGCCGCGGTCGGCGGCGTCAGAAAGCCGTCCAGCGGTCGCTGCGGCGAGCCGTGCCACCAGTCGATGCCGTGTCGGCGTCCGACAGCGCGCAATCCGGCGAGCCACCCGAGGCGCCTGTCGTCGAGCGTCGCTCGCTCCTGCGGCCACATCGTCCCCTCGGCCAGCCACGCGTCGTGGTTGCCTCCCAAGACCAGCGGCCAGGCGCACACGGCGTCGATCACGGCGACCGGGTCCGCTCCACCCCCAACGAGGTCGCCGAGGCACCACGCCTCGTCAACTCCGCGGCGGGCAATGTCGTCGAGTACCGGTTGCAACCGACCGATCTGCGAATGAACGTCCGAGCAGACCGCCAACCGTGCCATGCCGACAGGGTCGCAGACCGCCTAGGCCAGGACGTGAGGTCCCCGGCCACGAATAGAGTCCTCAGCAATGCTTCAGCGTGGCGCCTACCCCGCTCCCCGCGCGGCCGCTCTGTCGGGCGTGCCGCTATCGACCGTGCACTGGTGGGCGCGCAACGACGTGTTGGAACCGAGCATCTCCAAGGAGCGCATCAAGCTCTGGTCTTACGCCGACCTGATGGGCCTGCGGGTCATTCACTGGTTGCGCCAGGCCAAGACCAGCGACGACGGTGCCGCGATTCCGCGGAGCGCTATGCCCGCCGTGCGCCAGGCGGTCTCGCAGCTGCGCGAGCTGGACATGGAGCTGTGGAGCGAGGAGACCGGCCCGAACGTGCTGGTCGATCGAGCCGGCAGCATCCACCTGGCGACCGCGCCTGAGGCCGAGGCGGCCCATCGCCAACGCGTGCTCGACCAGGATGCTCTGAACCTCATCGCGCCATTCAACGTCGGCCGCGCCCGAGGCCCCAACCTCGTCACCCCTCGGCCGCTGCTGCGCATCGTGCCGGGCAAGCTCGGCGGCGCTCCGCACATTCACCGCACCCGGGTGGAGTCCGAGGCGCTGAGCGCCTTGCGCGACGGCGGTCTGCAGACCGCCGTCATCTACGAGCTGTACCCCGACCTGCCGCGCGACGCCATCGACGAGGCGCTCGACCTCGAGACCCAGCTGCAGGGCAACCTGGCGGCGTAGGGAGCGACGAGCGTGGCGACGGTCCTATTCGCGCTCGACCAGAATTTCCCACAGCCGGTCATCGACCCTCTCGTCCGATTCCAGGCGCATGCAGAACTCGTTCCCGTACGTGACATCGATCCGCGCATGAGTGAGCTCGATGACTGGGAGCTTCTACTCGCGCTCCATCATCACGAGCGGCCGTGGGCCGGACTCATCACGACCGACAGCAGCATGCTCGCCCAGGCACGCGAGCTGGCGACACTGCTCAAGACGAAGCTGACGCTCGTTGTCGCAATGGCCGCCGGCCATGATCCCGTTCGTGCGTCGGGATTGTTGTTCGCACACCTGGGCAACGTCGCTCAGCGCGCCGATCCGCGCCGAGCCCAGGTCTTCCGTTTGCGGGCGAGGGGCCGCCCGGCCGACGACCCGTGGAACGCCTGTCTGCTGCCCCTCGCGCAGCGTCAAGGGCGTGAGGCATCGGATCTCTACGCCGAGGCGTGCCCGACGGCTGACGAGCTCGCGCGAAACCCACTCTCCGGCTGAGCCGAGCCGATGTTTTCGAATCGACGAATGACTGTCGGCGCCGCGTGAAAACTGACCCCTCTCCGCCGCGCGAAATCTGACCCCCCTTGGGCGGTTGGCGGAGTCGTCCGGGGTGCCGCAGAGCCTCGTCTCGAGGGCGACGACGAGGAGGCGGCTGGAGGTGGTGTCGGTGGAGCAGTGGGCCGAGCTGCGGCGCGAGCACTTCGTCGGCGGCAAGTCGATCAAGGCGTTGGCGAGGTCGACGGGGTTGTCGCGCAACACGATCCGTCGGGCGCTCAGGAGCGATCGGCCGCCGAGCTATGAGCGGGCGCCGAGGTCGAGCGTGCTCGAGCCGTTTAAGCCGGAGATCCATCGGCTGTTGAAGGCCGATCCGAAGCTGCCCGGGGTCCGGGTTCGCGAGCTGCTCGAGCCGCTGGGCTGCACCGCGTCAAAGACGGTCGTCGACGACTACTTGCGCGAGGTGCGGCCGCTGTTTTCACCGCCGCCAAGGGTGTTTCAGCGGACGGTCTATCGGCCCGGGGAGATCTGTCAGTTCGACGTTTGGCAGCCGCGCGAGGACGTCCCGGTCGGCCACGGGCAGATGCGCCGCTGCTGGGTCGTGATCGCCTGCCTGGGCTACTCGCGCGCCGGCGCCGGCGTCCTGGTGTTCTCCAAGGAGACCGAGGACCTGCTCGCGGGCGTCGCCGGCTGTCTTGAGCGCCTCGGCGGCCTGCCGCGGACGCTGGTCTGGGATCGTCAGGCGGGCATCCACGGCCACGGCGGCAGGCCGACCGAGGCGTTCGCCGCGTTCTGTGGCCAGTTGCGCGTCGACTGGCACTTCTGCGAGCCGGCCGATCCGCAGGCCAAGGGCGCCGTTGAGCGGCTGCAGGGCTACGCGGAGACGAACTTCGAGCCGGGCCGGGTCTTTGCCAACGAGCTGGACTTTCAGGACCAGCTCGACGCCTGGTTCGATCGGGTCAACGCCCGCACGCACAAGACGCTGCGCGCGCGGCCGGTCGACCGCCTCGCCGACGAGCTTTCGGTGATGGCGCCGCTGCCCGAGCGGATGCCCGACACGGCCAGGCGCTGGACGATGCGGATTCCGCCGGATCCGCATCTGCGGCTGGACACCAACGACTACAGCCTCGACCCCGGGCTGGTCGGCCGCCGCGTCGAGGTCATCGCCGACCAGCGGACGGTGACCGCGGTCGCGCTCGACACCGGCGAGGTCGCCTGCCGCCACGCCCGGGTCTTCGCCAAGCACCGCACGATCACCGCGCTGGAGCACGCTCGCGCCCTGAAGGCGGGTCGGCGGGCGCCGGCCGAACCGACGGTCGAGGTCCGGCCGCTGGACCGCTACGACGCGCTGATCGCATGACCCGCCCATCGACGGAGCTCGCGCACCTGTTTCGCGCGCTCAAGGCGCCGGCGGCGGCCAGGGCGCTGCCGAAGCTCGCCGACCGCGCCCGCGCCGAGGAGTGGTCCTTTGAGCAGTTCGCCGCCGCGCTGCTGAAGACCGAGACCGACAGCCGCGACAGTCACGGCGGCCAGAGCCGGATCAAGGCCGCGCGGTTTCCGGCGCGCAAGACGCTCGAGGAGTTCGACTTCGCCTTCCAAACCTCGCTGCGGCGCGAGACGGTGCTGCACCTCGGCCAGCTCGACTTCCTCGCCGGCAAGGAGAACGTCGTCCTGCTCGGCCCGCCCGGCACCGGCAAGACCCACCTCGCCATCGCCATCGGGATCCGCGCCTGCCTGGCCGGCCACCGCGTCGCGTTCCGCACCGCGACCGAATGGGTCGCCCTGCTCGCCGACGCCCAACGCCAAGGGCGCCTCGACGACGAGCTCGCCCGGCTGCAGCGCATTCCGCTGCTGATCGTCGACGAGGTCGGCTACATCCCGTTCGACCCCCAGGCCGCCAACCTGATGTTCATGCTCATCGCGCGCCGCTACGAACGCGCCTCACTCGTTGTCACCAGCAACAAGCCCTTCAGCGCTTGGGGCGAGATCTTCGGCGACGACGTCGCCGCCGCCGCGATGATCGATCGCCTCGTTCACCACGCCGAGATCCTCGCGCTCAAGGGCGACAGCTACCGCCTCAAAGACCGCGACCTCGCCCGCCCCGCGACCCCCACCGACTGACCCGCGCGCGGCGAGCGCCGCTCCGGCTCGCCCTACGGGCTCGCCTCCGCGCCGCCCGCCGCGAACCCACCAGGGGGGTCACATTTCAACCGGCGCCAGAGGGTCCATTTTCAACCGGCCTTGACAATGACCGCGGGTGAGCCCCTTCCTAGGCCTCCGCAGCCCCACTCCGAGCGACGCGGCCAGCA
Organism: Capillimicrobium sp.; assembly: GCA_035565675.1. GTDB lineage: Bacteria > Actinomycetota > Thermoleophilia > Solirubrobacterales > Solirubrobacteraceae > Capillimicrobium. The sequence goes on from DATMSA010000149.1 coordinate 38,944, forward strand.
GCTGTGCCCTACAAGCTCACGATCCGACTTACTCCGGCGATCGCGTTGGCAAGGCGACAGGATCAGCGTGAGGCGCTGAAGGGCGGGCGACCGCTCAACGCGACATCCTCGTCGCCATCACGCTCTGTGCTTCCGACATCGTCGCCGCCGAGACGCGGGGCGCGGGCCGTCGATTGGCCTCGATGACCGCGAGCGCGCGTTCCAGCCAACCGTCATCGCGTGCCTCGTGGATCTGCCGGAGGACGCGCCGACACGCTACGTCGTTGAACCTCTGTTGCGGCCGAGGTGCCGGCCTCGTTCGGATTCCCTCTTTGTAAAGCACCCACGCGGCGATGTCATCTGTGCCCGACGGGAGGAGCACGGCGTCGGCCTCTTCGTAATCCAGGTTCAAGGAGTTCTCGAGATGCGCGATGAAGAGGTCGAGTTCGTCGGTCGATCGAATGACCTGCTGCCGCGCAAGAATCGAACGCTGCTGAAGCCAATCGATCAGCTGGGCCGGCCACTCGATCAGTCGACAAATGGTCTGGAGTGTGTGCAGGCTTGTCGCCCATGGCACCTCCGACTGCGCGTCGAGGATTCCCTCCTCTTGAAGGGCCCAAATGATCGGCCCAACGAAACTCGCATCTTCGAGCGTCAGCGAGATGAATCGTGCTGGGGCTGATGGAGGCTCTGGCGTTTTGTGATCAGGCCAGGGTCTTGTCGCCCTGGCGGGCAGCGTAGAACCTCTGCTCGAACTCGGCGGGTGGGAGGTCATCGAGGTAGCCGTGCAGGCGTTGGGTGT
>DATMSA010000150.1:0-11572 GCA_035565675.1 Capillimicrobium sp.
GGCGGCCCGTCGGCGCGCAGCGTGCGCTCCAGCAGCGCGCGCTCGGCGGCGAGCGCCTCGTTCGCGTCGGGCACGAGCGGGAACGCCGCCGGGTCGACGAGGACGGCCGCGCGCACCGCGCCCGGGTGGCGCAGGAGCAGGTCGATCACGACGAGCGCGCCGAGGTCGACCCCGCACGCGACGGCCGGCCGCGCGTCGAGCGCGCTCAGCAGGGCGGCGGCGTCCTCGGTCTGCTCGGCCACGGAGGTCGCCTGGTACGGCTCCGGGGCGCCGCTGTCGCCGTAGCCGCGGCGGTCGTAGGCGATCGCGCGCGCGCCCGCTTCGAGCGCCTCGGCGACGCCCGCCCAGGCGCGGCGATCCTCGCCCATCCCGTGGACGAGCAGGACCGGCGGGCCCGCTCCGCGCTCCTCGTAGGCGAGCTCGACGCCCGCACCTTCGACGGTCGGCATGACCTCACCTTAAGCCGAGCGCCTACGCTGCGTGCATGGGTGGATTCGAGAACCTCTTCGGCGACCCCGACGAGCTGCAGCGACGGATGGCGGAGTTCGCCGAGTCGATGCAGCGTCAGCAGGGCCTCGCCTGGGCCGACAACGCGATCGGCCTCGCGGTGCAGATGACCGTCGCCGCGATCAACCGCATCAACGTGCAGGGCAACGCCGACGAGCAGGCGCAGCAGATCCGCGCCGTGATGGCGACCGTCTTCCCGGAGGCGGTCACGCTCGTGCGCGAGGCGCGCGCCGGCCTGCAGTAGGCCGCACCGGGGGCTCCTCGCCGCGCCCCGCCTCCTCCTCGGCGGCGCGATGCGCGCGTCCGGCCTCGATCACGGCCCGGAACGAGCGGAAGCGGAAGATGAGGAGGATCGCCGCGAAGCCCATCGAGAGGCTGAAGATCGCGATCGCGATCTGCTGGCCGACCGAGTAGGCGGCGACCGTTGCGCCGGTCGTGGTGCCGGCGAAGACCTTGATGAGGAGCGCCTGCTGCACACCGGCGCCACCGGGGGTGAACGGCATCAGCGACGCGATCGCGTTGACGCCGAGCACGAGCGCGACGTTGCGCACCGACCCGCCGACGCCGAACGCGTCGAGCAGGAACCAGAAGGCGGCGAAGCGGAACAGCCAGCCGCAGAACTGCACGAGCCACACCTCGCGCACGTAGCGGCGGCGGTCGAACAGGATCGTCACGCCCTGCTTGACCCGCGCCCAGAACGCCTTCACCCGCCGCGACAGCACCGCGAAGGCGACGAGCGCGAGGATCGCCAGCGCGGTGATCAGGAACAGCGTGAACTGCGGGTGGGAGGCGAAGAAGCTGAGGTCGAACGCCCGCAGATCGGAGAAGTCCGGCGGCTTGGGGAACACGCCCTGGGTGAACGCGAACGTCAGGACCGGGATCGCGATCGTCGCGTCGAAGACCGCCTCGACCAGGAAGGACGACGCGACGGCCGGGTACGTCGAGTTCGGCACCGACGTCTTGACGAGGAACAGCTTCATCACGTCGCCGCCGCGCGCGGGCACGACGTTGTTGAAGCCGTACGCGGCGACGTAGGCGCCCCAGATGCGCCGGAACTGGAAGCGCTCGCCCGGGTAGGCGGCGCGCAGCACGTTGAAGTACGCGCGCGAGCGCAGCGTCAGGTAGATCCCGAAGCACGCCAGCCCCGCCAGCAGTGCCGTCCAGCGCACATCGGCCAGGCTCGAGAAGAACGACTCGACGCCGTTCCAGAAGGACGAGAGGTCGGCGATGGGCACCGTTCGCCAGGGTACGGCGCGGCGCGGCCGCGCGGGCGCGTTCAGGCGGCCAGCCGCAGGCCGACGGCGGCGTGCACCTCGTGGTGGTGCAGCGACGGCGCGACGAGGTGGGCCTCGGGCAGCTCGACGCCCTCCATCGACGGGACGCCGACGACGTACATGCCGGCGGCGCGGGCGGCGACCGTGCCGGTGTGCGAGTCCTCGAGCGCGATCGCCCGCCGCGGGTCGGCGCCGAGACGCTCGCAGGCGGCCAGGTAGACGTCCGGCGCGGGCTTGCCGGCGGCGACCTCCTCGGCGCTGACGACCGCGTCGAAGGCGTCCTCGAAGCCGGCGACCCGCAGGCTGAGCGACACGAGCGTGCGCGGCGAGTTGGACGCCAGCCCGACCGGGGTGCCGGCGCGGCGCAGGCCCTCGACGAGCTCGGGCGCGCCGGGCATCGGCGGCGCCGCGCGCTCGATCTCGCAGACGACGAGCTCGTGCATCTCCTCCACGAGCGCCTCCGATCCGCCGGGCGGCAGCCCGAGGTGGCGCTCCACGATCGTCTTGGCGATCTCGGCCGAGGTGCCCAGCAGCTCGCGCTTGTGATCCATCGTGAACTCGACGCCGCGACGGGCGTAGAGCTCGCGCTCGGCGCGGCTCCAGGCGGTCTCGGTGTCGACGAGCAGACCGTCGCAGTCGAAGATCACGGCGCTGGGTGGCACACGATCACTGTAGGAGGCGTACCATCGCGCTCACGCGGGGAGCGGCCGCCGCGATCGGCGGCGGCGGCAGCGGCGGCGATGGCCGCGCCCGCCGTGGCGGCGACGACCGTCCGGCCCACACGAGCGACTGCTCCCCGCCGTTGCTCCGGCCCGCTACGGGAGCGGCGCCGGGCGCGGCGGGACCGGCGAGCTCTGCATGATCGACGTGGTCGTCTGCCCGTACGGGGTGAAGCGGTCGATCAGCTCCTCGAGGTGCTCCACGTCGCGGACGTGCAGGCGCATGATGAAGCAGTCGTCGCCGGTGATGCGGTGGCACTCGGCGACCTCCGGGGTGGCCTGGGCGAGCTCGGCCACCGCCGGGATCTGCCGCGGCGCGGGGCGGATGCGCAGGATCACGCCGAGCGCGTAGCCGAGCGCGCGCGGGTTCACCGCGGCGTGGTAGCCGGTGATGACGCCGGCCGCCTCCAGGCGGTCCAGGCGCTCGCCGACGGCGGGCGGCGACAGGCCGACGCGGCGGCCCAGCTCGGCGCGGCTGAGCCGGGCGTCCGCCTGCAGCGCTTCGATCAGACGGCGGTTGGTGTCGTCGAGCAGCGGTTGCGAAGCCATGACGGGCGAGATCCCTTCGATCGACCATTCCACGGTGGCGCACGCGCGAGGAACCTGCAAGGGCGATGCGCCGCCGGGTCCCGCCCCACGCCTACTTCGTCGTCAGCGCCGTCTTCCACTACCTCGGCCCGGCGTTCGCCGTGCTGCTGTTCGCGCGGGTGTCGGTGCTGGGCGTGGCGTGGATGCGGATCGCCTCGGCGGCGCTGATCTTCGCGGTGGCGCGCCGGCCGTGGCGCGCGTTCACGCGGCCGGTGGTCGCGCTCGGGCTCGTGCTGGCGGCGATGAACGTCTGCTTCTACGAGGCGATCGACCGGCTGCCGCTCGGCATGGTCGCGGCGATCGAGTTCGCGGGCGTGGTGGCGGTCGCGGCGGCCGGGACGCGCAGCGCGCGCAACTGGGTCGCGCTCGGGCTGGCGGTGCCCGGCGTGCTGCTGCTCACCGGCGTGCGCTGGGAGGCCGAGGCGGTGGGGCTCGGGTTCGCGCTGGCCAACGCGCTGCTGTTCGCGCTCTACATCGTGGTCGCCCACCGGGTGTCGCGCGGGCCCGGCATCGACGGGCTGGCCGCGGCGATGGTCGTCGCCGCGGTCGCGGTCACGCCGGCCGGGGTGGCGGCGGCCGCGCCGGCGCTGCTGGACCCGGTCGCGGTCGCGGCGGGCGTGGGGGTCGGCGTGTGCTCGTCGGTGATCCCGTACGTCTCCGACCAGCTCGCCATGGAGCGCCTGCCGCGGGCGACCTACGCGCTGCTGGTGTCGCTGCTGCCGGCGACGGCGACCGTGGTCGGCGTGCTCGTGCTCGCCCAGGTGCCCTCGGCGCGCGAGCTGGCCGGGGTGGCGCTGGTCGTGGTCGCGGTGGCGGTGCACCGGGAGGCGCCCGCGGAGGCGACGGCGGCCTCGCCGAGCGCGTCGAGCAGCGCGCCGACCGACGGCGCGGCCTCGGCGCCGCGGCGGCACGCGGCGAACAGGTGGCGGCACGGCGGGTCGCCGGTCAGCGGCCGCACGACGACGCCGGGCGGCGGCTGAGCCTGGGCCAGCCGCGGGACGAGCGTCACGCCGAGGCCGGCCTCGACCATCGCCAGCACCGCGCCCCAGTCCGGCGAGCGGTGCAGCACGCGCGGGGTGAACCCGGCGGCCTGGCAGCCGGCGAGCACGACGCCCTCGCAGGACCAGCCGATCGGCGGCGCCACCCACGGCTCCGTGGCGAGCGCGACCAGCGGGACGCGCTCGGAGCCGGCGAGCGGATGGTCGACCGGGAGCGCGGCGTCGAGCACGTCGGCCATGAGCGCGACGCGGGTGAAGCGAGGGTCGTCGGGCTGTGGCGCGGTCGGCGTCTCCATCGAGACGGCGACGTCGAGCTCGTGGCGCGCGAGGCCGAGGAACGCCTCGGGCGCCTCGGCGTCGGTGATGAGGACCGACACGCCGGGCGCTCGCTCGCGCAGCCGCACGGCGGCGGGGACGACGAGCCCGCTGATCGCGGTGGCGAACGCGCCGACGCGCACCTCGCCCACCTCGCCGGCGGCGTGCGCGTCGAGGTCGGCGCGCAGCATCTCCATCTGCGCGAAGAGCGCGTCGGCGTGGCTGAGCAGCACGCGGGCGGCGGGCGTGAGGCGGACGCGGCGGCCGTCGGGCTCGATCAGCGGCTGGCCGACCTCGCGCTCGAGCGCGGCGAGCTGCTGGGAGACGGCGGAGGCGGTGAGGTGCAGCGCGTCGGCGGCGGCGGCGATCGTGCCGCGGTCAGCGAGCTCGCGCAGGGCGCGCAGGCGGCGCAGGTCGACCATCAAGCACAGCTTACGGGTCGTCGACAGGACATTCACTCGCTCTTGTCGATCGCGGATCGCACACTGCTGGGCGTGCCGACCCGCCACATGGCCCTCGCCGCCGCCGTCGCCGTCGTCTGGGGCGTCAACTTCGTCGTGATCCACGTCGGCCTCGGCTCGTTCCCGCCGCTGCTGTTCGCCGCGCTGCGGTTCGTCCTGATGGCGTTCCCGGCCGTGTTCCTCGTCGCCCGCCCGCGGGTGCCGGCGCGCTGGGTGATCGGCGTGGGCGCGTTCATCGGCGCGGGCCAGTTCGGGCTGCTGTTCGTGGCGATGGACGCGGGCATGCCCGCGGGGCTGGCGTCGCTCGTGCTCCAGCTCCAGGCGGTGTTCACGATCGTGCTGGCCGTCGCGCTGCTGGGCGAGCGGCTGCGGCCCGCGCAGGCGCTCGGCGCCGGGATCGCGTTCGGCGGGATCGCGCTGATCGGCGCGGGGCGCGCGGAGGGCGTCCCGCTGCTGGCGGTCGCGCTGTGCGTGGCCGCCGCCGCGTCGTGGGGCGCAGGCAACATCTGCGCGCGGGTCGCCCAGGCGCCCGACGCGTTCGCGCTGCTCGTGTGGTCCAGCCTCGTCCCGCCGCTGCCGCTGCTGGCGCTCTCGCTCGGCTTCGAGGGCCCGGCCGAGATCGGCGACGCGTTCGCGACGCTCGACCCGGGCGGCGTGCTCGCGCTGCTCTACGTGGTGGTGCTGTCGACCGCGTTCGGCTTCGGCGTGTGGACGTGGCTGCTGCGCCAGCACCCGGCGTCGAAGGTGGCGCCGTTCACGCTGCTGGTGCCGGTGGTCGGCATCGCGGCCGCGTGGATCGCGCTGGGCGAGGTGCCGACCGCCGCCGAGATGGCGGGCGCCGTCGTCGTGCTCGCCGGGCTGGCGCTGACGACGAACGCGGTGCGGGTGCGGCGCGTGCGCGCGGCGGTCGCGGCGCCCGAGGGCGCGAGCGCTCCGTAGTCGGCCGGCTACCGCACGTCCGCAGCGGCGGGGTCGGCCGACCACACGAGCGCGGGGCGGCCCTCCGCGAGCGAGCGCGCGTCGGCGACGCGCAGCCGCCAGGGGTCGAGCCGGATGACGGCGGCGTCCGGGGAGCCGGGCCCGCCCGGGAGCAGCGTCGCGGGGTCGTAGCCGGCCGGCGGCGGGGCGGCGCGGAAGGCCGCCCAGGCGCGCTCGGTCTCGTCGGCGCCGGCCCAGCGGGCGTGGCACTCGGCGACGGCGACGTCGTGGGCCGGGTCCCAGTAGGAGCAGGACGCGTAGGGGGCGTGCGCGAGGTGGGCGCGCTTGAGCGGGGTCGGCCGGCTGACGACCCAGCCGACGAGCCGGCCGTCGTCCGTCCGCTCCCAGATCGGGTGCACGAGGCGCGAGCGCGGCCGGCCGCGGCGGTCGACGGTGGCCAGCGTGCACCAGACGATGCGATGGGCGGTGGCGACGAACGCCTCGGCGACGAAATCATCAACCATGGTTGTGCATCGTACCAAGGTGTACAACTCTGGTTGTGCGATCGTTCGACCCGGCCCAGGCCGACCTGCCGCTGGCCGCCCTGTTCGCCGGCTGGGCGATGGCCGACGAGGTGTCGGCCGCGCTGGCCGCGGACGGGTTCGACGACGTGCGCTTCGCCGACGGCGTCGTGTTCCAGCACCTGCTCGGGGGCCCGATCGCGGTCGGCGCGCTGGCCGAGCGGATGGGCGTCAGCCAGCAGGCGGCGTCGAAGGCGGTCGCCGACCTGGAGCGCCGCGGCTACGTCGAGCGGCGGCGCGACCCGGGCGACGCGCGCCTGCGCCGCGTGGCGCTGACGGCGCGCGGCGAGGCGGTCGTCGCGGCGGCTCGCCGCCACCGGGCCGCGCTGTCGGAGCGCCTGGCGCAGCGCCTGGGCCCGCGCCGGGCTGAGTCGGCGCGGCGCCTGCTCGTCGACGTGCTCGGCGAGCTGGGCGCGGACGCGGCGCTGCGCGCCCGGCGCGCGCGGCCGCCGCGCTGAGCGGCGCCTGCCATCATCGCCCGCCGATGGCCGACGAGGTGCTCAGCGACCGCCAGCTCAACCGGGCGCTCCTCGCGCGCCAGGGGCTGCTCGAGCGACGGCCGGTGGCGCCGCTTCAGGAGATCGAGCGGGTCGCGGGGCTCCAGGCGCAGGAGCCGATCGACCCGTACGTCGGGCTGTGGGCGCGCCTGGACGGGTTCGCGCCCGAGCAGCTCAGCGCGCTGCTGACCGAGCGGGCGGCCGTGCGCGTCCACGTCATCCGCCCGACGATCCATCTCGTCAGCGCGGCCGACTGCCTGGCGTGGCAGCCGCTGGCCGCGCGGGTGATCGCGGCGGCGTTCCGCAACCCCTATGGCCGCCGGTTCGAGGAGGCCGGCGTCGACCCCGCCGCCGTCGCGGCCGCCGGGCGCGAGCTCCTGCGCGAGGCCCCGCGCACCCGCGCCCAGCTCGCCGCGGAGCTGGCCGAGCGCTGGCCGCGGCCCGATGCGGAGGCGCTCGGCAGCGCGGTGACCTTCCTCAACCCGGTCGTGCAGATCCCGCCGCGCGGCCTGTGGCGGCGCAGCGGCCAGGCGACGTGGGCGCTCACCGAGGACTGGCTCGGCCGCGCGCCCGGCCCCGACGGCGACCTCGACGCCGCGGTCCTGCGCTACCTGGCCGCGTTCGGCCCCGCGACCCCGGCCGACATGCGCACCTGGTCGCGCCTCACCGGCCTGCGCGAGGCGTTCGAGCGGCTGCGCCCGCGGCTGCGCACGTTCCGCGACGAGCGCGGCCGCGAGCTCTTCGACGTGCCCGACGGCCCGCTCCCCGATCCCGCGACGCCGGCGCCGCCGCGCCTGCTGCCGCAGTTCGACAACGTCCTGCTCTCCCACGACGACCGCAGCCGCGTGCTGCACCCCGCCGGCCCCTCGCCGAACCAGGGCGCGTTCCGCGGGACCGTGCTCGTCGACGGCCGCCTGCGCGGGTTCTGGCGCGCGGAGACCGACGGCGACGCGGCGACCATCCACCTGGAGCGCTACGCGCCGCAGCCCGGCGACCCGCCGGACACCGCCGACGCGCTCCACGCCGAGGCCGAGCGCCTGCTCGACCTCCTGGCGCCCGAGTCGACCCGGCGCGCCGTGCGCCTGTGACCGGGCGGCCGTTGTCGGATCGCGATCGCATAGCGAGCTCGATCTGACAACGGCGGGGGTTCAGTCGCCCAGCGCGGCCAGAACCAGGTCGTCGTGCTCGGCGGGCTTGACGTTGCGCAGGACGTCGGTGACCACGCCGTCGGCGTCGATGACGAACGTCGTGCGCTCGTTGCCCATGTAGGTGCGGCCGTACATGGACTTCTCGACCCAGACGCCGTAGGCCTCGGCGACCGCGTGGTCCTCGTCGGCGAGCAGGCGGAAGTTGAGGTTCTCCTCGTCGGCGAACGTCTTGACCTTGCGGACCGGGTCGGGCGAGATGCCTAGGACCGTCGCGCCGCGCGCGTCGTAGTCGGCGGCGTGGTCGCGCACGCCGCACGCCTGCACGGTGCAGCCGGGCGTGCTGGCCTTGGGATAGAAGTAGACGACGACGGGCCCGCCGCGCAGCGACGAGAGCGTCACCGGCTTGCCGTCCTGGTCGGGCAGCGTGAAGTCGGGGGCCTCCTGGCCGGGCTCGATCATCGGGCAAGCCTACCCAGCGCCCGGCGCCGGACGCCGGCCGCGCTACGAGGCCCCGAGGATGCCCCGCAGGACGTCGAGCGCCCGCGCCCGGTGGGCGTCGAGCGCGGCGATCCGGTTCTCCATCAAGACGGGATCACACCAGCGACAACTTGAGCGGACCTGTCCGACGCGGATGCGATCGTCGTGTTGCGTTCCCGATCCGTCGAAGGCCGCCCGGTGGGGACCGGGCGGCCTTCTGTGCGTCCGTCCGCATCTACGGGTTCACTACGTCGTGACAATCAACACGAACGCGGTCACGGCGCGTCCCCCGCTTGTGCGCAGACCGCAGAGAGGGAACGTCCGATGGAGCTTGATTACCTCGTCCTAGCGGACGCGATATCGGCGAGGCCCGACGGCAAGCTTGACCTTCATGGCGTCGGCTGGGACACCATCGTCGCTGGCGCGGTCCCAGTCACGCATCCGAGGATGGATGTCGCGGTCAGATTCCTGTTGGCGCCGCATGAGCTCGAGTCCCAACACACCGTCGTCCTGATGCTCGTTGGACAGGACGGCGACGAGCTGGCTCGGATCAAGGCCGAGATCACGCCAATGCCGGAAGCGCAGCGAAAGGCGATACCGCCGGGGCGTCGGGTTGGCGTCGGGATCATGATGTCGCTCGCCGGTGTGACCTTCCACGCCTATGGGCCACACCTTTTGGTCGTCACCTGGGACGGCACCGAGGTCCGCGAGCCGCTTCGCCTGTTCGTGGCGCCGCCCCCCGCTCCACAGGGGTGATCATGCTGCGGCTCTCGACCCACGCACGTCAACGCATGATCGAACGCGGGATCACCGAGGAACAGATCGCTCGCATCCTCGCCGATTACGACGTATCGTTCGCGGACCGGAAGGGTAATCCCTGCTACGTGCGTACTCTTGATGGACGACGGATCAAGGTGGTTCTCGCAGCGCAGGACCCGAAGTTCGTGATCACCGTCATCGACCTGGACGCTTGAGGAGACCAATGGCGATCACCGCCCAGTACGACCCCGAGGCCGACGCGCTGTACGTTCGGCTCCGCGACGGCGAGCGCGATCGCGCCATTGAGATCGACGACGCACTCTACGTGGACGTCGATGCGGAGGGCCGGGCGCTTGGGATTGAGATCCTCTACCCGGAGCTCGGGATGGATTTGGAGGCGGTCGCGTCGCGGTTCCAACTGCATGATCAGCTGCCCGCGATCGTTGCCGCGATCGCGGACGCACACGCGCCGGGTATCACACCCACGGTCACCGCTCCGGACCACCTCGTGTCGACATCCATCACCACCTACGCGGTCGAAGGCACCGTCCGCGCAGGAACAGTCGCGGTCCAGTCAGCGGAGACGCGTGCTGACCCCGTGATCTGCGCGTGATCTGAGAGCGCCGGCCGCGCTACGAGGCCCCGAGGATGCCCCGCAGGACGTCGAGCGCCCGTGCTCGGTGGGCGTCGAGCGCGGCGATCAGCGCGTCCGCGTCGCGCGCGCTCGCGGCCGCCAGGATCCGCTCGTGCGCGTCGACCGCGGCCCGCCGCTCGGCGGGCGCGTTGTAGTAGAGCGCGCGGTACGTCTCGGTCGAGTCCCACAGCAGCCGGATCAGCCGCACGAGGTGGGGCTGGTCGGGGTGCTCGAACAGCGTGAAGTGGAACACGCGGTTGGCGGCGAGCTCGGCCGCCACGTCGCCGCTCTCCGCGGCCGCCGCGCCCGCGCGCGCGGCCTCCTCCATGCGCGCCAGCGCGTCGTCGTCGAGATCCGCGAGCGCCCTCCGCACCGCCCGCTCCTCCAGCACCGCCCGCAGCGCGTAGATCTCCTCCAGGTCGGCCAGGCGCAACTCGGTGACGAAGTAGCCGCGCCGCGGCCGGTACGTGAGCTGGCCCTCCTGCTCGAGCACGCGCAGCGCCTCGCGCACCGGCGCCAGGCTCGTGCCGATCCGCTCGGCGACCTCCTCCTGGGCGACGCGCTGGCCCGGGCCGAGGTCGCCGGCGACGATCGCGCCGCGCAGCCACTCGACCGCGTGCTCCTGCGCGGTCGTGACGCTCATCGGAACGCGTCGATCCCGGTCAGCGCCTGGCCGATCACGAGCGCGTGCACGTCGGCCGTGCCCTCGTAGGTGACGACCGACTCGAGGTTGTTCATGTGGCGGATGACCGGGTACTCGAGCGTGACGCCGTTGGCGCCCAGCACCTGGCGGGCCGTGCGCGCCACCTCCAGCGCGGCGTCGACGTTGGCGAGCTTGCCCATGCTCACGTGCTCGGGCCGCAGCCGCCCCTCGTCCTTCATGCGCCCGAGGTGCAGCGCCAGCAGCGCGGCCCGGTTGACCTCGACGGCCATCGCCGCGAGCTTGCGCTGCTGGAGCTGGAACGACGCGATCGGCTTGCCGAACTGCACGCGCGCCGTCGCGTACTCCAGCGCCGCCTCCAGGCAGGCGCGCGCCGCGCCGGCGGCGCCCCACACGATGCCGTAGCGCGCCTCGCTCAGGCACGACAGCGGGCCGCGCAGCGATCGCGCCTCCGGCAGCCGGGCGCGGTCGGGCAGGCGCACGTCGTCGAGCAGCAGCTCCGACGTGATCGACGCGCGCAGCGACAGCTTGCGGTGGATGTCCTGGGTCGTGAAGCCGGGCGTGCCGCGCGGGACGAGGAACCCGCGCACGCCGTCGTCGGTGCGCGCCCACACGACCGCGACGTCGGCGATCGACCCGTTCGTGATCCACATCTTCTGGCCGTTGAGGATCCAGTCGTCGCCGTCGCGCCGCGCGTGCGTGCGCATCGAGCCGGGGTCGGAGCCGGCGTCGGGCTCGGTCAGGCCGAAGCAGCCGATCGCCTCGCCGGCGGCCATCCGCGGCAGCCACTCCTGCTTCTGCTCCTCGCTGCCCCACCGCCAGATCGCGTACATGGCCAGCGACCCCTGGACCGACACCAGCGAGCGCACCCCGCTGTCGCCCGCCTCGAGCTCCATGCACGCCAGGCCGTAGGCGGTCGCGCTCGCGCCCGCGCACCCGTAGCCCTCGAGGTGCATCCCGAGCAGCCCGATGCGGCCGAGCTCGGTGGCGAGCTCGCGCGGGATCGTCGCCTGCTCGAACCAGTCGCCGACGTTC
>DATMSA010000151.1:0-7906 GCA_035565675.1 Capillimicrobium sp.
GGGCTGCTCGGCCCCAACGGCGCGGGCAAGACGACCACGGTCGAGATCCTCGAGGGCTACCGCGCCCGCAGCGGGGGCGCCGTCAGCGTGCTCGGCTGCGACCCGGCCCGCCGCCCGCGGGCGCTGCGCGAGCGCGTCGGGATCGTGCTCCAGCAGACCGGCATCTACCGCAACATCCGCGTGCGCGAGGCGCTCGTGCACTTCGCCCGCTTCTACCCGCGCCCGCGCGACCCCGACGAGGTCATCGGGCTCGTGGGGCTGGAGGGCAAGCAGGACGCGCTCGCCCGCACGCTGTCGGGCGGCCAGCTCCGGCGCCTGGACCTGGCGCTCGCGCTGATCGGCGACCCCGAGCTCGTCTTCCTCGACGAGCCGACGACCGGCTTCGACCCCGCCGCGCGCCGCGCCGCCTGGGACACGGTCCGCTCGCTGCGCGCGCTCGGCAAGACGATCCTGCTCACCACCCACTACCTCGACGAGGCGCAGGCGCTCGCCGACCGCGTCGCGATCGTCAAGGCCGGCACGATCCTCGCCGAGGGCGCCCCGCGCGACCTGGGCGTCGGGGCCGAGGCGCGCGTGCGGATCACCTACCGCAACGGCGACGGCGAGCAGGTCGAGCACGTCACCGACGACCCCACCCGCCTGCTGCACGAGCTGACCGCCGACGCGCTGGCCCGCGGCGAGCGGCTCGAGGACATCGAGGTGACGCGGCCGACGCTCGAGGAGGTCTACCTGGAGCTGACCGCCGACGTGGAGCACGAGAGTGTCTGACGCCGTCGGCCTGCTGTGGCACCAGTACCGGCTGGAGCGCCGGCTGTTCTGGCGCAACCCGAGCGCCGCGTTCTTCAACCTCGGGCTGCCGCTGCTGTTCCTCGTGTTCTTCGGGGTGATCTTCAACGGCGACCAGAAGCAGCTCAACGTGCTGGTGCCCGGCATCGCCGGCATGTCGATCATGTCGGGGACGTTCGTCGCGCTCGGTCACAACATGGTCTCGCTGCGCGAGCAGGGCGTCCTGAAGCGGATGCGCGGCACGCCGATGCCGCCGTCGATCTACCTCGGCGGCCTGGCGCTCAACGCCGTGACGAACACGGCGATCCAGCTCGCGTTCGTGCTCGTCGCCGGCAATCTGCTGTTCGGCGTCGAGGGCGTCCAGGACTTCGGCCAGCTCGTGCTGTTCATCCTGCTCGGCGTCGCCTGCTTCGCCTCGCTGGGGGTCGCGTTCTCCCACCTCGTCCCGAACTCCGAGTCGGCGCCGGCGTACATCAACGCCGTGTTCCTGCCGGTCATCTTCATCTCCGGCGTCTTCTACGACGCCGCCGACGCGCCGGCGTTCATCCGCGACGTCGCCGAGGTGCTGCCGCTCATCCACCTCATCGACGGGCTCAGCGCCGCCCTGGTCAAGGGCAGCGACATCGCCGCCAGCACGGGCGACGTCGCCGTGCTCGGCGTGTGGACGCTGATCGGCGTGTCGTTCGCGGTGCGCGGCTTCTCGTGGGAGGCGCGGCGCACGTGAGCGTCGAGACGCCCGAGCAGCTCGAGGGCCTGCGCCGCGCGGGCGCGGCGGTCGCGGCGACGCTGCGCGAGGTGCGCCGCCACGTGCGCCCGGGGGCCACGACCGCCCAGCTCGATGCGATCGCCGCGGCGACCCTGCGCCGGCACGGCGCCCGGTCGGCCCCGCGGCTCGTGTACGGCTTCCCCGGCCACATCTGCATCAGCGTCGGCGACGTCGCCGTCCACGGGATCCCCGGGCCCCGGCGCCTGCGGGCGGGCGAGATCGTGACGATCGACGTGACCGCCGAGCGCGACGGGTACTTCGCCGACGCCGCCGTGACCGTCCCCGTCGGGACCGTCGCCCCGCGGGTGCGCCGGCTGCTGAGCGCCTCGCGCGCCGCGCTGACGCGCGCCCTGGCGACCGCGCGCGCCGGCACGACGCTCGACGCGCTCGGCCGCGCCGTGCAGGCGGAGGTCGAGGGGCGCGGGTTCACCGTGCTGGCCGAGCTCGGCGGGCACGGGATCGGGCGCACGATCCACGAGGAGCCGTCGGTGCTGAGCGTCCCCGGCGCGCCCGGCACGCTCACCGACGGCATGGTGATCGCCGTCGAGCCGATCATCGCCGACGGCGACACCCGCTGCGTCGAGGAGCGCGACGGCTGGACGATCCGCACCGCCGGGGGCACGCTCGCCGCCCACAGCGAGCACACGATCGTCGTGCGCGACGGCGCGCCGCTCGTCCTCACGGCCTGAAGGCCGGCGGCACCTCGCCCTCGATCCGCGCCTCGACCTCGGCGAGCGGCGAGGCGCGCCACTCGTCGGCCAGCAGCGACCACATCACGACGTCGAACACCCGGTCGCCGTGGCGGTGCCAGCGGCGCAGGACGCCCTCGCGCCGGAAGCCGACGCCGCGCAGCGCGGCCTGCGAGCGGGCGTGGTCGACGTTCGTGTACGCGCCGAGCCGCTCGAGCCCCAGCGGGCCGAACGCCAGGTGCGCGACGAGCGCCTTGGCCTCCCGGTTGGCGCCGGTCCCCCAGTACGGGCGGCCCAGCCAGCTCCCGACCACCGCGCGGCGGTCGCGGGCCGAGCGCTCCGACAGGCCGGTGATGCCGATCGGCCCGTGCTCGCGATGCTCGATCAGCAGGTCGAGCTGCTCGCCGCGCTCGCGCTGCGCGGGCAGCCGCCGGACGTACGCGAGCGCCTCCTCCTCGCGCCGGTAGGGCCCCCACGAGAACCAGCGGGTCACCTCGGGATCGGAGGCCAGCGCGAACAGCGCGGGCGCGTCGGCCTCGGCGGGGAGGCGCAGGCGCAGCGTGGGACCGATGACGCCGAGGCTCATGGCAGGATCGTAGGCGTGCCGATGCCGTCCCGGTTCGACCGCGAGGAGCGCGAGGTCGAGTTCGCTCGGGCCCTCGCGTTCAGCGACGGCGTCTTCGCGTTCGCGATCACGCTGCTCGTCACGACGATCGACGTGCCGAACATCGGCAACGACCCGAGCGACCCCGAGCTGTTCGACGCGCTGGTCGACCGGCTGCCGTCGTTCGGCACGTTCTTCCTGTCGTTCGCGGTCATCGGCCTGCTGTGGATCAACCACCACCGCCTGCTCGCGCGCGTGCGCGGCCTGACGATGGCGGCGCTGTGGCTGAACCTGCTGACGCTGGCGTTCGTCGTGCTGCTGCCGTTCGCGACCGAGCTGATGGGCCGCTACGGCGACGAGGCGCCCGCGGTGGCGTTCTACGCGCTGAACCTCGCGATCTGCTCGAGCACGTACACGCTGCTGTGGGGCTACTGCGTCCGCAACGACCTGCTCGTCGAGCGGCTCAGCCCCCGGCAGGTGCGCGAGGAGCTGCTCGTGCGCTCCTGGATCGCGGTCGGCTTCCTGCTGTCGATCCCGATCGCGTTCTTCGTCAGCACCGGCGTCGCGCAGGCGAGCTGGTTCGTCGTCTCGATCACGCAGCGCTGGCTGGTCTCGTCGAAGCTGCCCGCCGGCGAGGGCGACGAGGGCGTCTAGAGCAGGATCCGCACGGCGGTCTCGTGCGAGCAGCCCAGCTCGAGGAGGCGGCGCACCTCGGCCGTCTCGACGTGCTCGCCGCGCTCCTTGGTGGCGGCGAGCAGGAACGCCTGCGTGGCGGTGAAGCCGAGCGCCATCAGCGCGCTGGCGCGCTCCTGCTCGGCGGTCGGCGGAATGCGGGTGCTGGGCATGCGGGCTGCCTCCGAGGCCAGGGCCGGCGGTCACGCCGAATCCGACCAGGCTGGCCGGACGGAAAACGGTGCGACGCGTCAGCGCCGGTCGACGTACAGCGCCTGCACGGCGTGGCCGACGCGGCCGCGCTCGTCCGACAGCGTCGAGGTCGCCTGGCCCGTGCCGTCGTCGCCGATCGTGGTCTGCGCGTCGAGGCGGATCCACGGGCCGACCGGGTCGCGCTCGAGGTGGACGGTCAGGTCCGGGTTGATGAAGACGTGGGCGTCCCAGTCGAGGACGGCCGACACGCCGTTGCCGAAGTCCGCGGCGGCCAGGGCGCTCTGCACGTCGGTGGGCTCCTCGCCGGGGACGACCGGGACCGCGAGCCGGATCCACACGACGGCGGGGCCCGGGTCGCGGTAGTGGCCGCGGACGAAGCGCAGCTCCGCCCCGTCGGACGGGAACGAGCGGCCCTCGGCGACGTCCATGTGCGCGGCCGCCTCGGGGCCGGGGACCGGCTCCGGCGCGGGCGCGTCGGGCGGGACCACCGGTGAGACGCCGGGCTCGCGGCGGATGCGCAGCGCCAGCGCCTGCACGGTCAGCGTGTCGCCGGCCCACAGGCGCGCGGCGACGAGCTGGACGCGGCGGCCGGGGCGCACGACCTCGGTCTCGACGCGCAGCGGCGCGATCGGCACGGGGCGCAGCAGCTCCATCGTCACGCGCGCGACGCGCATGGGCGCGCCCGGCTCGGTCCGCTCGATCGCGCGGGCGACGAGCGCGGCGGGCGCGCCGCCGTGCTGGGCGCCGGGGTCCCACGGGCCGCGGGTGAGCTCGGTCGACAGCAGCGTGCCGTCGTCCTGGGGCAGGTAGAGCGCGTCGCCGGTCACGCGCGCTCCAGGACCGGCTCGCGGACGGGCAGCGGCGGCGGGGTGAGCGCGGCGGCGCCGATCACGAGCGCGAACGCGGCGACCCGCAGCACCACCTCGATCGTCCCGCCCGGCATCGGCTCGCCGAACACGATGATGCCCGAGGCGATCGTGAACACGTTCGCGGTCGCGCTGGTGATCGTGATGACCGGGACGACCGGGCCGAGCTGCAGCGAGCGCGCCGACACGAGCAGGCCGACCATCGACAGCACGAAGATGACGAGCGCCAGCGGGTGCAGGAGCACGCCGAGGCCGAGGTCGGTGTGGTCGCTGAGCGCCTTGATCGCGACGTCGCTGCCGCCCCACAGCAGGCCCGCCGCCATCGCCAGCATCAGCCCGTCCTGGGGGCGCAGCCGCGCGAGCGCGACGAGCGCGAGGGCGGCGACCGTCGCGAGGCCGACGTAGCCGGCCAGCGTGGCGGTGGCGTAGTCGGCGTGGGCGGAGTCGGCGGTGCCCTCCAGCGTGGCGGCCAGGAACGCCAGGCCCAGCGCGGTGAGCGCGACGCCGATCCACTCGCGGCGCGTGACCGTGTGGCCGAAGATGCGGTCGGCGAACACCGTGAGCAGGACGAGGCCGCCGGCGATGACCGCCTGCACGAGCGAGATCGGCGCGAGCGCGAGCGCCGCGACGTGGAAGCCCCACGACGTCGTCGCGACGACGCAGCCGATCAGGTAGACCGGCGAGCGGAACAGGTCGATCGTCGAGCGCAGCGGGTGGCGCCACTCGACGTCGGGCGCCGCGACCGCCCCCCGGTGCTTGAGCAGGAAGCCCAGGATCGACATGCACGCGGTGACGAGCGCCATGACGACGCCGAGCTGGACGGAGAGCGGCACGGCGCGACAGCGTACGGGCGGGCGCGCCGGCGCGCGCCCTCGCGCCGGAGCGCGCCGCGAAGCGCTCGAAAGGCGAACTGGCCCCGCCCGGCGGGGCGACATCGTCTCTCGTGGCCGACCGGCGTCACGCCAGCCGCCGTTGTCAGATCCAGCTCGCTATGCGAGCGCGAGACGACAATGGCCCGGGCGGCGGCGGTTCCCGCGCGGCACGGGAAGCCCGTCCTCATGCGCGCTTAAGACCACGTTGAGGGCCCTGCGCTTCCATCGGGTGCCTCATGTTCGGCCTTCGCTCCGCCGCGATCCTGCGTCGCTCCGCGTTGGCGGCCGCGACCGGGGCGGGCGTCGCGCTCGTGGGCGTGTCGTTCGCCAACATCGCCTCCCTCGACGGTGACCTGCAGGCCGCCGTCCAGCAGCCGCCGCCCGCGATCCAGGAGCGGGCGGTCAGCTACGTGCCGGACTCGCCGCGCGCGTGCGAGCGGGACTCGTCGCCGCCGCGGACGGCGCCGGAGTCGACGCAGCGCTTCTAGGCAGCCGCACGGTCACGGTCAGCCCGCCGCCGGGGCGGGCGCGCACGTCGACGTCGCCGCCGTGGGCGATCGCCACCGCGCGCACGATCGACAGGCCCAGTCCCGCCCCCGACGGCCCGTCGCCGCGACGGGCGAGGCGCTGGAACGGCTCCACGAGCCGGGCCGCGCTCGCGTCCGGGATCGGGTCGCCGGCGTTCTCGACGGCGAGCCGCACCGCGTCCGGGTCGCAGGTCAGCGCGACGCGCACCCAGCCGCCCGCCACGTTGTGGCGGACCGCGTTGTCGACGAGGTTGGCGGCCAGGCGCTCCAGCAGCCGCCGGTCGCCGTCGACGAGCGTCGGCGCCTCCGCAGGCGCCTCCACGCGCAGCGCGATGCCCCGCTCGGCCGCCTCGTCGCGGCGCAGGTCGACCGCCCGCGCCACCGCCGCGCCCAGGTCCACGGCCACCCGCTGGTCCACGCCGGCCTCGCTGCGCGCCAGCGTCAGCAGGCTCTCCAGGAGCTGCTCGGTCTCGATCGTCGCCTCGCGCACGGTCTCCCCCATCGCGCGCAGCTCCGCCACCGACGCGTCCGGGTCGGCGAGCGCGACGTCGACCTCCGCCCTCAGCACGGTCATCGGCGTGCGCAGCTCGTGGGAGGCGTTGGCCACGAACCGCCGCTGGCTGGCGAACGCCGCCGCCAGGCGTTCGAGCATGTCGTCGAACGTGTCGGCCAGCTCGCGCAGCTCGTCGTGCGGCCCGCCGAGCGCGATCCGCTCGTCGAGGCGGTCCTGCGACACGCGCCGCGCCGTCGCGGTGATCTCGGCCAGCGGGCGCAGCGCGCGGCCGGCCACCGCCCAGCCGAGCACGATCGCCAGCAGCAGCGTCCCCGCCAGCGCGAGCGCGAACTGGCCGCGCAGGTCGGCCAGCGCGTCGGCGGCCGCGTCGCCGGGCAGCGTGCGGTCGAGGTGCCGCGAGACCAGCCAGTAGGTGACGCCCAGCAGGGCGGCGCCCGCGGCGCCGAAGAGCCCGGCGTAGAGGGCGGTCAGGCGCGCCCGGATCGACAGGCGCAGCCGGTTCACACCCGGTAGCCGGCGCCGACGACCGTGTGCACCACCGGCGGGTCGCCGAGCTTGCGGCGCAGGGTCATCACGGTCATGCGCACCGTGTTCGTGAACGGGTCGGCGTGCTCGTCCCACACGCGCGTCAGCAGCTCCTCGGCCGACACCGCGGCGCCGTCGGCGCGCATCAGCGCCTCGAGCACCCCGAACTCCTTCGGCGTCAGCTCGAGCGGCCGCCCGCCGCGCGTGACCGTCCGCCGGGCCGGGTCGAGCTCGATGTCGCCGGCGCGCAGCACCGGCGGTCGGGCCTGCCCGTTGCGCCGCGCGAGCGCGCGCACGCGGGCGATCAGCTCGGCGAACGCGAACGGCTTGGCCAGATAGTCGTCGGCGCCCAGCGCGAGGCCGTCGACGAGGTCGTCGAGCGTGCCCGACGCGGTGAGCATCAGCACCTTCGTGTCCGGCTGCTCGCTCGCCAGCGCCCGGCACACCTCGTCGCCGTGCAGCTCGGGCAGGTCGCGGTCGAGGACGACGACGTCGTAGTCGTGCACGCGCGCCTTGAACAGCGCGCTCTCGCCGTCGGGCGCGAGGTCCACGGCCAGCCCCTCGCGCCGCAGCCCACGGGCGACGGCGTCGGCGACCCTCGGTTCGTCCTCGGCGACCAGCACGCGCATATGCGCCTCACAGGGTGCGATCGGGCCGTAAGCAGCGGGTAAAGCGCTCACAGCGACCAGAACACCGGCACGAGCAGGACCGCGACCGAGACCGTGACCGCCATCAGCAGCGGCCTGGCGGGCACGTCCATCTCGGCGGCCGCCGACAGGGCGATCGGGATGACGATCAGCGCCGTGGCCATGTTGCTGATGAGCTGGCCGAGCACCGCGGTGAGCGCGAAGAGCGCGGCCAGCAGCGCATAC
>DATMSA010000152.1:0-49297 GCA_035565675.1 Capillimicrobium sp.
GATCTGCGGCGGCGGCGTCACCGTCGCCTACGCCGGCGCGACCGCGACCTGCGCGTACACCACCGCCGGCGAGGCGACGTTCACCGTGCCCGACGGCGTCACGTCGCTCGCGGTGCTCGCCGTCGGCGCGCCCGGCGCGGACGGCACCCCCGGGGACGGGTTCGGCGGGACGCCGGGCACCGGCGGCCGCGGAGCCCGGGTCACCGCGACGCTGGACGTGACGCCCGGACAGGTGCTCTACGTCGAGGTGGGCGGACCGGGAGAGGCGTCGCCGCCGCTGGCGCCCTGCATCGCGTCAAGCCACGCCGGCGGCGCCGGCGGCGCGAACGGCGGCGGGGCGGGCGGTCCCGGCCGCTGCAACGGCTTCGGCGGCGGCGGGGGCGGCGGCGCGTCGGACGTGCGCACGACCCCGGCCTCGGCGGGCGGGCTGACGGGCCTGCCGGGCGATCCCCGGCTCGTCGTCGCGGTGGCGGCGGAGGCGGCGGCAGCCCGCTGAACAACCCCGCCGGCAACGGCGGCGACGCGGGCGGCGCCGGGACGGGCGCCGGCGACGGCGGCAGCTGCGCCACCAGCCCCGCGAACG
Organism: Capillimicrobium sp.; assembly: GCA_035565675.1. Lineage (GTDB taxonomy): Bacteria > Actinomycetota > Thermoleophilia > Solirubrobacterales > Solirubrobacteraceae > Capillimicrobium. The sequence continues at coordinate 584 of DATMSA010000152.1, forward strand.
GCGGCACGGGCGGAAGCGGCGCCGGTGGAGGCGCCGGGGGCGCCGTCTGCGGGGGAGGGTTTCCCGGCGAGCCCGGGGGCGCGGGCGCGCCGGGCGACGGCGGCACGGGCGGCGACGGGAACGTCGCCAACACCGGCGGTGGCGGTGGTGGCGGCGGCGGGTACGCCGGCGGCGGCGGCGGGGCGGCCGGCGGCGACTCCGGTCTCGCCATGGGCGGCGGCGCCGGCTCGAGCTTCGGGCCGGCCGGGGCGAGCTTCGCGACCGCCGGCGCGGGCGACGCGGCGTCGGTGACCCTCAGCTTCGAGGTCCCGCCGCCGACGGTGGCGATCGCGGCCCCGCTCGACGGCCAGGTCGTCGAGGTCGGCGCCGCCGTGACGACGTCGTTCACCTGCACCGAGTCCTCGACGGGCCCCGGCATCGCCTCGTGCGAGGACGGCGCCGGCCGTCCGAGCGGCGCCGCGCTCGACACGTCGACGGTCGGAGCCCACACGCTCGCCGTCACGGCGACGAGCACCGACGGGCTCGCGGCCACGGCATCCGTGAGCTACACGGTCGTGGCCGCGCCGCCGGATCCGGTCCCGCCGGCCCCGCCGGCCCCGCCGATCCCGCCGTCGGATCCCGTCGCTCCGCCGCCCCCGTCGACGCAGCCATCGACGGCGGCGCCGGTCGTGGCGGTCACCACCCACGGGGTGCCGGTCGTCCGCGCCTCGCGCACCGGCGGCGTCGTCGTGCCGGGCGTGACCGCCACGTGCACCGCGGGCGCCGGTCCCTGCGACGACAGCTCGGTCGCGCTCAACGCGACGGTCCGCGGTCGCCGGGTGACCCTCGGGCGCTCGGTGTTCCGCCTCGCCGACGGCGCGAGCAGCGACCGCCTCACGGTCACGCTCTCGCCGCTCGGCCGGCGCATCCTCGCGCGCGAGCGGTCGCTGACGGCCACCGCCGTGGTGGTCCTGCGCAACAGCACCACGACCGCGACCGCCACGGGCGAGCGCGACATCCGCCTGCGCGCGCCGGCGCGCCGCTGACCCGCGCGACCGGGCGGCCGTTGTCGCCTCGCGATCGCAGAGCGAGCTCAATCCGACAACGGCGCGAGGAGCTCGGCGCAGCGCTCCAGCGCCTCGACGGCGAACAGCTCCGGCACGTCGGGCACGCGGATCGCGTAGAGCACGAGCGCCCGGGTGGAGCGCCCCAGCGGCCGCACGGGGTCGCCGAACAGCGGCGCCACGACGCCGGCGTCGTCGGCGACCACCAGCCGGCGGTCGTCCTCGACGCGCAGCCCCAGCGGGCCCTCCACGGACGCGGCGTCGATCGCCCACACGCCCACGCCGGTCTCGACGGTCGCGATCGTCAGCGCGTCGGCCGGCATCCCGCGCGCCACGAAGCCGCCCTCGACGAGCCGGCGCACGATCGCCGCCTCCTGGGGCACGCGGTGGACGTCCGGCTCGATCCCGATGTGGCGGAAGAACACGCGGTGGGCGTGCACGACCGGCTGGCGGCGCAGCATCTTCGCCTGCGGGCCGCGCCAGCGGTCCGACAGGTCGGCCAGGCGGGCGCGCACGTCGGGCGGCGTGCGCCCGGGCCGCGCCGACGCGACCGTGAACAGCAGCCCGAGCCCCGGGTGCTCGTCGGCCAGCGCGGGCGCCACGCGCCCGGGCCGGATCAGCCCGCCGGTGTCCATCCGCGCCGGCGCGAGGCGGCCACCAGCCGCTCCACGCGCCCCTCCAGCGACGCCTCGGACTCCTCGCCCAGCACCGTCCCGCGCACCTCGCCGCCGGGGTAGGCGAACGTCACGTGCGGGCAGACCGCAACCCCGTACAGCGCCGCGAGCGCGCCGTCGCGGTCCCAGCCGACCGGGAACGTCCAGCCGTGCTCGCGCACGAGCCGGCGCAGGTCGTCGCGGTCGCCGCGGATCGACACCGCCGCCACCTGCGCCTCCGGGTGCCGGCGGTGGATCGCCTCCAGCCGGTCGAGCGTGCGCGTGCAGTCGCCGCCGCGCGTGGCCAGGAACGCGAGGACGACCGGGCCGCGCTCCCACAGCTCGCACGCGTTCAGCACCTCGGGCCCGCGGACCGAGCACGCCGGCACGCTCCCCGCCGCGCCCGAGTCGGCCTCGCGCGCCACGTTCGCGTCCCCGTCCAGCGACCCGAGCGCCAGCGGCACGGCGAACGGCGGCATCTCCGTCCCCGGCGCCACGCCGGCCGCCCCGCTGCCCTCGCCCCCGCCGAGCGCGCGGATCGACACGATCGCGATCGCCGCCAGCACCACCGCGGCGAGGATCCATCCGTAGCGCGTCTGCCACGGCGGGCGGACGGGCGGCTCGTCGCTCACGCTCGCCTCCCCCGCCGCTCCGCCGCCACCAGGACGGCCGGCAGCACCGCCAGCACGCCCAGCAGCGACACGCCGAGGTCGACCACGGTCACCCAGCCGAAGTCGCGCAGCATCTGGATGTCGGAGGCGACCAGCACGGCGAACCCGGCGATCGCGGTCACGCCCGACGCCACCACCGCCGCGCCGGTCGAGCGGTACGTGCGCTCCAGCGCGGCGGCGACCGCCAGCCCGCCGGCCCGCTCCTGGCGGTAGCGCTCGGCCAGCAGCACGCTGAACTCGGTGGAGATCGCCACCACGAGCGCGCCGAGCGTCACCGACATCGGGTTCAGCTCCACCCGCAGCGCCGCCAGCACGAGCGCCGACCAGCCGGTCGCCAGCACGATCGGCGCCAGCGGCACGAGCGCCCGGCGGACCGAGCGCATCGCCGCCAGCAGCACGAGCGCGACCGCGGCGAGGCCCCCCACCAGCAGCAGCGCGCGGCGCCACGGCGACGACACCTGCGCGTTGGCCTCGGCGGCGAGCACCGGCAGCCCGACCAGCTCGGCCGTCACCCCCTCCGGCGGGTCGAGCTCGTCGCGCATCGCCTCGATGACCTCGTGCTGGCGGTCCAGCGGCATCAGCCGGATCCCGAACGCCAGCGTCGCCGCGGTGCGGTCGGCCGTCACGACGCCCTGGGAGAAGTACGACGGCACCGCGTCGAGCAGCGCGGCGATCTCCTTCCGCGCCGGCTCCTTCGCGCCCGCGAACAGGTCGGGCAGCGAGAACGCCGGGCACACGGTCGCGCGCCCGCAGCGCCGCCCGCCGTCGCCGAAGCGCTCCAGGATCCGCTCCTGGTAGTCGGTCATCCAGCGCAGCACGGCGGGGTCGGTGAGGTCGTCGGCCGTGACCATCACGTCGATCTCGCCGCCGACCCCGGTGGACTCCTGCAGCTCGCGCAGGTCGGCGAGCGCCGGCATCTCCTGCGGCACGAGCCGGTTCACGTCCGACTGCACCGGCGCCTGGGTGTCCAGCGCCCAGCCGGCGACCGCCAGCACGGCCGCCACCGCCAGCACGACCGGCGCGCGCCGCAGCGCCGCGGCCACCACCCAGCCGCTCGCGCGCCGTCCCCCGGCGCGGACCGCCCGCGCCACCGGGTTGCCGGTCACGAGCTCGTCGGCGCCCGCGACCGCCGCGCGCAGCGCGCGCCCCGCCGCGCCGCCGACCGACGTCCCCCGCCCGGCCACCGTCAACGCCGCCGCGCCGGCCGTGAACGTCAGCGCCAGCGCCAGCAGGACGCCCGCCACGAGCAGCAGGCCGAACTGCCGCACCATCGGCACCGGCGACAGCGCCAGCACCAGGAACCCGGTCGCGGTCGCCGCGCCCGCGGTCACGATCGTCGGCCCGCCCCGCGCCGCCGCCGCCCGCGGCGAGCCCTCCTCGCGCGTGCGCGCCTGGAACTGGATCGCGTAGTCGACGGCCAGGCCGATCAGCACCGGCAGCACCCCGATCGACGCCATCGTCAGCGACAGCCCGAGCGCCGCCAGCGCCCCGAACGTCAGCCCGCCCGCGCCCAGCGCCAGCGCGAGCGGCAGCAGCCGCGGGCGCACCCGGAACACGAGCGCCAGCACGCCGGCCATCACCAGCAGCGCGACGACGAGCAGCGTCACCAGCGAGTCGGAGATCGCGTCGCCCAGGTCGCTGAGCACCACCGGCGCGCCGGTCACGACGTACTCGCCGCCGCCGGTGAGCCGCCACTGCGGCATCGCCACCGCCTCGCGGATCAGCGCGATCGCCTCGCGCCGCTCGTCGTCGGACAGGTCGGGCCGCAGGCGCACCTGGATCAGCGCCGACTCGGCCGTCGGGAACAGGTAGGCGAACCGCGCCTTCGGCGTCCCGTCGCGGCCGTCGCCGGTGAACACCAGCTTGGACACGAAGCCGGTGTCGTTGAGCTGCGGCACGCCGGTCAGCCCGTACTCGAGCGCGATCGCCAGCACGTCGCGGGTGAACCCCGCATCGACGAGCCGGCGCGCCTGCCGCGCGAACCGCCGCGCGCGCTCCGGCGAGTAGCCGCGCCGGCGGGCCAGCTCGCGCGCGGCCTCGGCCGCCTCGTCGGCCTGCGCCGCGGCCGCCTCCGACCGCGCCGTGAACTGGTCGGCGATCTGGCGCACCGACTCGTTCACGAACGTCCCGGGGCCGTACACCACCTGCACCGGCCGCGTCGCCGCCAGCCGCCCGCACGGCGACCCGGTCCCGCCCGGCGGCGTCGCGCCCGCCGGCACGTTGCCCGACAGGCACCCCTCCAGGCCGAGCACGGTCTCCAGGTCGCTGGTCAGCAGGAGCTGGCGCAGGTTCTCGGCCACCAGCACGTACACGGCGTCGTCGCCGAAGCGCTCGTGGTAGCGCTCCGTCGCCTGCCACGTGCCCGACGAGCGGCCCACGAGCGTGTCGGCCCCGGTGGACGGCCGCAGCGTCGCGACCGCCAGCGCCGTCGCCGCGCCGACCAGCAGGAGGGCGGCGGCCAGCACCGTCCACGGCCGGCGCCCCACCCAGCCCACCAGGCGCTCCAGGCGCGTCATCGTCGGGCCAGGTTAGGGCTCGGCCGTGTGCCCGTTCGGCGCCGCCGAGATCTGCGGGTACTGCGTCGTCCCGGCCCGCGTCGTGTAGTCGCCCTGCTGCTTGCACGGCGGCGCGATGGCGCCCTGGACGCCGCCCAGCGCCTGCGCGAACAGGTCGGCCTGCAGCGCCGGGGTGACGTAGCTGTTGAGCACGCCGATGAGCTCCTCGGCCTGCTCGCCGCTGAGCTCGCGCAGCGGCGCCGGCAGGATCGACGTCAGCGCCGACGTGGCGCCGCCGATCGCCTGGGCCAGCTCGCTGGTCTGCACGAACGTCGGGAAGCCGCTCGCGCACTGGCGCGTGTCGTAGGAGACCATGCCCTGTGCGAGGTTGAGGAACTCGCGCGGCTTCATGTACGGGTTGGGCCGGTTGCTGGGCAGGCGCCGCGGATAGATCGCCAGGTTCTCCGGCGTGATCGGGTTGATCGTGCGCAGGTAGTGGACCGGGTTGCCGTTGATGTCGGGCGCCGTCGCCTGCGTCGCCGCGGTCGGGTTGGCGAAGAACGCGGTCAGCTCGCTGCGGTACTCGCCCAGGAACGCGAGGATCGGGTTGAGCTGGCGCAGCGGCTGGTCGAACTCGCCCAGGAACGGCGCGAACTGGTCCAAAAAGCTCTGCACCGCCGGCAGCCCGCGCTCGGACGCGTCGATGAGCGGGTCGAGGTCGCGGAAGAGCGCGTTGAGGTCGGGCGCGAGGCCCTCGAGCTCCTGCAGCGTCGGCGACAGCTCGCGGGCGGCCGGGCGGAGCTGGTCGACGAGCGGGTTCGTGTCGCGCGCGAACTGCGTCAGGCGCCGCACCGTCAGCTCGGACTCCTCCTCGAACGTCGGCAGCGCGCGGAAGAGCGCCTTGAGCTCCTCGTCGCGTTGCGCGGTCGTCTCGAAGACCGCGTTGGAGTTCGTGATGAGCTGCGCGAGCTGGTCGTCGCGGGCGGACAGCGCGGCGAACACGTCGCCGGTCCCGTCGACGATGTCGCGCACGTCGCGCTCCTGGGACTTGAGGATGCGCAGCAGCTTGTTCGTGTCGACCGCGAACGGCGCCAGGTTGCCGAGCGCGTCGTTGATGTTCTTGCCCTGCCCGGTGACGCCGAGCGCCTGCTGCTGCATCCAGGTCTGGAACGCCTCGCGCGTCTCCTTGTCGAACGTGCTGAGGATCTCGTCCAGCTCCACGGTCGGGGAGACCTGCGACGCCGGCAGCGTGCCGCCCTCGGGCAGCATCCCGCTCGACGGCTCGCCCGGGGTCAGCTCGACGTACGTCTCGCCCAGCAGCGTCTTCTGGCGCAGGATCGCGCGCGTGTCCTTGGGGATCGGCGCGAACCTGCGGTCCATCTCGATGACCGTGCGCGAGCGCCCGTCGGGCGTCGTCTCGATCTCCTTGACCTTGCCGACCGGCACGCCGGAGATGCGCACGTCGGCCTCGCGGGCGAGCTGCGTGGCCTCGCCGAACGAGGTCGCGAAGCGGTAGCCCTTGGGCGCCAGCGGCGTCGCGCCGCCGAAGGCGATCCACAGGAACAGCAGCAGGCCGAAGCACGACAGCGCGAAGACGACCATCACGAGGAGCCGGCCGAAGGTGGGCACCTGCTTCTGCATCAGCCCTCCTCCCCCTCGCTCGAGGCGGCGCCGGCGCTCGCCGGGGTGGTCGGCGTGCCCGGCCCGCCGGCGCCGGTCGGTGACGGCGGCGTGTTGCCGGCGCCGGCCGACTGCGAGCAGGCCTCCTCCGCCGACACCGGGTTGAGCAGGTTGATGAGCGTGCCCAGCCGCGGGTTGGCGGGCACCAGCGCCGGCAGCGTCTGCAGCGTCGAGCAGCTCGCGAGCACCATGCCGCGGCGGATCGGGCCCATCGCGTCCTGGCCGCCGAACACCGACGCGCCCGCGTGGTTGGTCCACGCCGCCCAGAACAGGTAGCCCTCCTCCTGGTCGCCGGGCGGGTTGAACGCGAGCGTGTTCAGCAGGATGTTGACGACCTTCAGCGCGCTCGTGAGGTCGGGCGTCACCTCGGCGAGGTTGCTCGCGGCCGGGCGCAGCACGCGCACGGTCGGCAGCGACTCGCGCGCGAACGGGCGGAGCTGGTCCTCGATGATCGGCGTGGACTCCTGCAGGAACGGGCGCATCTGGCGCAGCGACGGCCCGAGCGCCCGCGCGGCGGGCCGCAGCGACTCCAGCGTCGGCCCGAGCGCGTCGGCGAGGTCGCCGGCCTTGCCGAGGTTGACCTGCGCGACCTCGAGCGTCTCGGGGAGCTGCTGCAGCGTCGACCGCAGCGCCCGGTCCTGGTTGACGAACGACTGGAAGACCGCGTTGGAGGCGTCGACGAGCTGGGCCAGGTCCTCGTCCTTCGTCGCGACCGCCTCGGTGAGCAGGCGGAAGTTGCCGATCGCGCGCTCGACGTTGTCGCGGCGCTGGGCCAGCAGGCGGGTGATCTCCTCGATGTCGCGGTTGGTCGGCTCGAAGCGCCGGAACGTGTTGGCGAGGTCGTTGGAGCGCCCGTCGAGGCCGCGGCCCAGGTCGCCGAGCAGGATCCGCAGGTAGTCGCGCGTGTCGGCGTCCAGCGCGGCGAGGATTTCGTCGAAGTTGACGGTCGGCTGCGTCTGGCTGACCGGGATGACCCAGTCGTCGGGCGCCTCGCCGGCCTCGCGCGTGCCCGGGTCGAGCTGGATCGTCATGTCCGCCAGCCCGGTCTTGGGCCGCACGAGCGCGCTCGCGTCGTGGTACAGCGTCGCGTGCTCGCGGCGGATCTTCATCGTCACGACCGCGCGCCCGCCCTTCAGCTCGACCTTGCCGATCTCGCCGACCTTCACGCCGGCGATCGCGACCTCCTGGCCCTGGCCGGGCATGAGCGCCTGCGCCGTGGAGATCTCCATCTTGCGGTCGACGAAGTCGGAGCCGATGACCGGCACCCAGGCGGGCAGGTAGAAGCGCTGGTTGCTGAGGATGTAGCCGGCGACGCCGAGCGCGATGACGAGCAGCACGATGATCGCGATGAAGTCGCGGGCGTGGGTGCGGATCGCGCGGACCATCAGCGGCCCCCTCCGCGGAACGGGTTCAGCCGGTCCAGGAGCTGCGCGGCGACGTCGTCGTCCGCCGCGCGGGCCCGGGCGGCGGCGCGGGAGCGGCGGGCCGACGACCGGCGCGCCGGCCGCGAGGACGAGCGGCGCGCGGCGCCCTCGCCGCCGGAGCGGCTGCGCGTGGTCGCGCCGCCGGTGATCCCGCCGACCGCGCCGGTGACGCCGCCGACGACCGAGCCGACCCGCTCCTCGGACGTGAGCTGGTCGACGAGCCCGGTCAGGTCCGTGACGAGCGACGTGAGCGCGGGCTGCAACGGCCCGGTGGCGGTCTGCACGAGCTCGCGCGGGTTGCCGATCGTCGTCGGCGGCTGGAAGCGCGAGCCGTCGGGCCGGCCGGTGGCGGCGCCGTTGAGGTCGGGGATCTTCTGCGTGTAGCAGGGCACGTCGGGCCGGTAGGGCGGGCGGCGGCCCGGGTGGGCCGGGCGCGTCCCGATCGGCGCCTCGTCGCTGCGCCCGAACAGCGCCTCGCCCGACAGCGACCCGCGCCCGGTGGAGACGGTCTGCGAGCCGGCGCCCGGCGAGAAGCGCACGTACATGCCGTTGCCGTCGAAGTTCTGGCCCTCGCCGGCGAGGCCGACCATCGCGTACCAGAACTCCTTGTAGTTCTCCTTGCCGGTCGTCAGCGGCCCGTCCTCGATGACGATATCCCCGGTCGGCAGCAGCACGCGCGTGACGCACTTGGCGACGAGGTCGGCCTCGGGCAGCAGCTCGTTGGTGGCGTCGATCGTGACCGCCAGGTCGCGCGTGGCCGGGCTCAGCTCGCGGGCGAGGCCCTGCAGCTCGTCGGGGCGCAGCAGCGCGCGCGTCTGGCGGATCCACGGGAACGACGCCTCGACGGTCTCGGGCGTCTCGCGGACGCCGGGCAGGATCTCGCGCGCGAACGCGCGGGTCGGCGGGAACGCCTCGTTGAGGCTGGCCAGCGTGTCGTTGGTGGTGCGCAGCGTCGGGCTGAGCTCGCGCACGGTCTCCTGCAGGTGGCTCGACTCGTCGGCGAAGATCGCCATCGTCCGGTCGAAGTTCGTGACGAGGTCCTGGAGCTGGCGGGTGTTGCGCCCCAGCGCGCCGGTGATCGCGGCGAGGCTGGCGATCGTGGTCGACACGTCGTCGGGGCGCACGCCCAGCAGCGCCTCGTTGACGATCGACACGTCGCGCAGCGCGGGGCCGGCGTGGTCGAGGCTGTCGTTGAGCGACTGGGCCGCGGTCTCGCCCTGCACGTCCGGGTCGGCCTGCGCGTCGTCCTCGGCGGTCGGCTCGCTCGTGAGCGCGTCGCCGTAGTCGCGCAGGACCTCCTTCAGCGAGCGGCGCGTGTCCTGCTGCAGGGAGGTGAGCACGTCGCCGAGCTGCACGGGCGCGGCGGTCTGCGTGATCGGGATCGTGTCGCCGTCGCCGAGCGTCGGGGCGGTCGGCGTGCCGGGCTGCAGGTCGACGAAGAAGTTGCCCTCGAGGAAGATGCGCGGGCGGATCTTGGCGGTCGCGTCCTTGTGCAGCGGCAGCGCCTCGTCGTCGAGCTCGAACGTGACGACGGTCGCGTCGGTGTCCTGGTAGCGCTCGATCTTGGTGACCTTGCCGACGTTGACGCCCGCGATGCGCACCGGCGAGTTGGGCTTGATCTGGTTGCTGTTCTCAAAGACGGCGTTGACCCGGAAGCCGTGCGTGAACGGCAGCTCCTTCGCGAAGCCGAAGTAGACGCCGATCGCCACGATCACGAGCACGATCGCGCCCGCCAGCGCGGGGTTCATGCCGCGGCGGTCCTTGCGCGGGATGCGCGGCTTGTCGGGGTCGTTGCGGCGGAAGCGCGGCATCTCAGTCGTCCAGGCTCCGTCGCGTCCGCTCGGTCTCCAGGCGCTGCGTGCCCGGCTGGTTGCCGATCACGGTCTGGCCCGGCAGGTACGTCTCGTTGCCGGCCTCGCACTCGCGCGGCTGGCCGGGCGAGGCGGTGTTCGGGTACGGGTTGGTGTGCAGGTGGTTGATCGCGGTCGGGCCGTTGGCGGGCGCCGAGGCGGGGCCGCCCTCGTTGTTGGGCCCGTCGGCGGCGACGATCACCATGAACCGCTGCCACGTGCCGTTGGCGTCGCCGTCGGACAGCAGGCTGGCGATGTTGCGGAACCACAGCGTCACGTAGTTGCAGACGGTCTGCGCCGGCGCCAGGTGGGCGAGCGTCGGGCGCAGGATGTCCGAGGTCGTCTGCAGGTCCTGGATGCCGAGCTCGGTGGCCGGGTTCTCGGCGAACCGCACGAGCGCGTCGAACGTCGGGATCAGGCGCTCGTTGAGCGCGACCGACCGCCGCAGCGACCGCTCGCCGTTGGTGAACGCGTCGGCCAGGTCGGGCGCGGCGGTGCGCAGCGCCCGCACGCCGGGCCGCAGCTCGCGGAACAGCGCGGCGGAGTTGGCCAGGAACGGCCGCTGGCGCGGCAGCCCCTCGATCGCCGTGTCGAGCGCCTCGGGACCGCGCTCGATCGACTCCTGGATCTCCGGCGTCACCTCGGCCAGCGCCCGGAACGTCGTGTCGAGGTTGCGGAACAGCGCCGCCTGCTGCTCGGCGACCGGCGCGACGATCCGCGCCGAGCGCTCCAGCGCCTGGAAGAGCCCGCCGAGGTTGGTGCGCCGGTCCGCGAGGTTGCTCATCACCGGCACGAGGTTGGCGAGCAGCGGGTTGAGCTCCTCGATCGCGCGGTTGATGTCGGCGCCGCGGCCGGCGAACGCCATCCCGAACTCGTTGAGGTTGACCTGCGACGCCTCGCGCGTGGGCTCGTCGAACATGTTCGTGAACTCGTCGAACTCGACGGGCTCGGGCGTCGCGTTGGCCATCGGCACGGTGGCGCCGTCGGGGAAGCTCTCGTCGGACGTGCCCTTCGTGATCTGCAGGTACTTCAGGCCCAGCGCGGAGCGCGGCCGCACGAGGAACGTGGAGTCGCGCGGCAGCGGGTCGAGGTCCGTCTGGATGTTGATCGTGAGCTGCGCGTAGTAGCGGCCCTCGGGCGTGCGCTTGGGCGTGATCCTGGAGACCGCCCCGACGCGGGTGCCGCCGACGCGCACGTCGTTGCCCTCCACGAGGTTGGCCGCGTTGGGCACGTTGACCTTCAGCTCGTAGGTCGGGACGAACGGCAGGCCGTTGTTGGCGTTGTAGGCCAGGAACACGGCGACGATCACGACGAGCACCGTCGCGGCGCCGATCAGCACCGGGTTCGCGGCGATCGAGCTGGTGGCGCGGCGGCGCATCTAGCCCTCGCCTCCCAGCAGGTAGTCGAGCAGGCGGCTGGTCGTGGTGGTCGTCGTCGTGGTGGTCGTCGACTCCGCGTCGGCCGGCTCGCCGTCGGCCTTGTCGGGGACGGGCACCGCCGTGCCGCTGCCGGGCAGGATCCCGTCGGGCAGGCGGATCGCCTCGCCGCCGGGCTCGTCGTCCGCCTTCGCGCGCGCCTTGGCCGGCCGCGTCGCGCTGGAGGCCAGCCGCGCCCCGCCGTCGTCGGCGGGCGGCGCCGAGCGCGTCTGGCCGGCGCGGGTGAACGTCGCCTCGCAGCCGGCGAACTTCACGTCCGTGTACGTCGAGCACGTGTTCAGCAGCAGGCCGGCGCGCAGGTAGTGGCCGGCGCTGTCGAACCCGTTGATCGCCGTCATCTGGAAGAACAGGTAGTCCATCGCGCGCTCGATGCCGCCCGTGTCGCGCAGGCTGACGAGCAGGTCGTCGAGGTCGTCGGCGACCGGGCGCGCGGAGGCCGACAGCTCGTTGACCTGCTCGGTGATCGGGCGGATCTTGCGCATCGCGTCGGTGCCGACGACCGCCGCCTCGCCGAGCGTGCGGATCGCCGGGCGCGCCGACTCGGCCAGCGGGCCCATCGTCTCGACGAAGCGGTTGATGTTGTCGGCCTGCGCCCCGAGGTCGGTCAGGACCGGGGTCATCTCGTCGGAGAGCTCGCCGAGGCGCTCGAGGGTCGGGCGCAGCTCGCTGAGGAAGCGCGGCAGCCGCTCGAAGTTGCGCTCGAGGTCGCCGCGGCGGGCGGCGGTCGCCTGCGAGACGGTCTTGGCCTGGGTGATGAAGTCGGCGACCTGGGCCCGGTCGCGCGCCAGCGGGCGCAGCACGGCGTCGGACTCGCTGGCCAGGTCGGCGAGCACCCGGTTCTGCTGGCGCAGGATGTCGAGCACCTTGTCGGTCTCGGCCAGGGCCGGGTTGGCGCGGCGGATGACCTCGTTGAGGTCCTCGCCGCGCGCGGCCACGCCGGCGCCCAGCTCGTTGAGGATGATCGACAGCCGCTGGCGCTCGGGGAGCTGGTAGATGTCGTTGATCAGGTCGAGGTCGACGTTGCGCTTGGTGTTCTCGACCGGGAGCAGGTGCTGGCCCTCGCCCTCGCCCGACTCGATCTCGCGCAGCGGCGGCGGCTCCGGCTCGCCCTCGGCGCGCGGCTGCGTCGGCGTGCACTCGACGAACCGCTCGCCGATCAGCGACTGCGGGCGGATGATGCAGCTCGCGTCCTCGCGCCAGTCGCCGAAGCCGGGCTCGGTGATGTTCAGGACGACCGCGGCCTTGTTGTCCTCGGTCACGTGCAGCGACTCGATGTCGCCGACCTTCACGCCGGCGATCTTCACGTCCTCGCCGGGGATGACCGTGAACGCCGAGTCGAAGATCGCGCGCACCTTGTAGCCGCCCCCGTCGCTCGACGCGGCCAGCGCGACGACGACCACCACGACGGCGGCGGCGAGCACGGCGACGATGGCGGCGAGGCGTCTCACGGCCCGGGCAGCACCAGGTTGGGGTTGCAGTCGAGGTCGCCGTCGGTGTCGCGCCACGGGGCCGAGCCGTCGGCCGGCGGCTGGCTGGCCGCGCCCGGGCAGCGGGTGATGTTCAGCGTCGACGTGCCGAGCAGCTTGCCGGCCGGGCTCTGCGGCGTGAGCAGGCCGCCGGCCGCGTTGTCGGTGAAGCTGTACGGCGTGAACATCGGCATGATCCGGGCGTAGTGCCCGTTGGCGTCGTAGTTCGCGGTGCCCTGGCCGAAGTCCCGCAGGAAGCCGACGAGCTCCGGCGTGTAGGGCCGGATGAACTCGAGGATCGGCGTCGAGTCCCGCAGCGCCGCGCGCTGGCTGCGGAACGACGTGCGCGCGTTGCGCGCCAGCGACGGCGCCTTGCGCAGCAGCTCGGTGAGGTCGTTGTCGCTGCCGCGCCGGTTCACGAGGTTGCGCAGGTCGGCGATCGTCGGGCGCGCGTCGCGCACGAGCGGGCGCAGCGCGCGGAAGAACGGCGCCAGGTCCTTCGTCGCCGGCTTGGACTCCTCGACGAGCACGTCGAGGTCGTCGAGCGTCGCGCGCAGGTTCACGAACGTCGTGTTGGCGCGGCGCAGCGTGGCCGGCAGGAGCTGCAGGTCCTCCGACAGCGCGCGGCGCTCACGCGCGATCGCGGCCGCGGCGGCGTTGGCGTTGGAGACGAGGTCGGTGAGGTCGGCGGACCGCTGCGACAGCGCCTGGGTGACCTGCGCCCCGTTGGCCAGGAAGTCGCTGAGCGTCTGCTGGTCGCGCGTGAGCTCGTTGACGAGCTTGCGCGAGGTCGACAGCGCCGGGTTGAAGTACTCGGCCGCCTCGTTGGCCTCGGCCCCCTTGCCGGCGTACTGCGTCGCGGTGCCCTGGATGACCTCCTGCAGCGCCTGCCGCGTCGGCTCGTCGAGCGTGTCGAAGAGCTGGTCGAGGTCGACCGGGGTCGTGGTGTGCTCGGCGCCGATCGTCGCGCCGTCCTCGAGCGCCGGGGCGTTGTCGGGCGCCATCGTGAGCTGCACGTAGCGGTTGGCGACGCCCGACAGCGACGTCTGGCGGATCAGCGCCGTCGTGCCCTTGCGCAACGGCGTGTACTCGCCGTCCACCGCGATCGTGACCCGCGCCTGGTTGTCCTCGGTCAGCGAGATGTCGTCGACGGTGCCGATCGCGCGCCCGCCGACCTGCACCTCGTCGCCCTTCACGAGCTGCCCGGCGTTCTGGAAGATCACCTCGTACTCGGTGCGGTCGCCGTTGCGCAGCAGGACGACGACCACCACGACGGTGGCGGCGACCAGCGCGGTGAGGGCGAGACCGCGGGCGATGAGGGTTCGGCGACGCACGCGCTCCCGGGCGTCACTCCATCCCGAGCGGACCCTGGGAGTCGCCCGAGAGGAACTGGCGTACGAACGGGTTGTCGGAGTTGAAGAGCTGCTCGGCCGGGCCGGACTCGACGATGCGGCCCTTCCACAGCACGGAGATGTGCTCGGCCACGCGGCGCGCGCTCATGATGTCGTGCGTGATGACGACGTAGGCGCCGCCGTTCTCCTCGTGGATCTCCTGGATCAGCTCGCACAGCAGCGCGGTGCGGACCGGGTCCAGGCCGGAGTCGGGCTCGTCGAAGAGCACGATGTCGGGGTCGAGCACGAGCGCGCGCGCGAAGCCGGCGCGCTTGCGCATGCCGCCCGACAGCTCGTTGGGCATCTTGTCGTTGGCGTTGGCCAGCCCGACCTCGCGCAGGCGCCGGTTGACGATCTCGGCGATCTCCTCCTCGCCCTTGTCGGTGTGCTGGCGCAGCGGGAACGCGACGTTGTCGTAGAGGTTCATCGAGCCGAACAGCGCGCCGTCCTGGAACAGGACGCCGAAGCGCTTGCGCATCGCGAACAGCTCGTCGTCGTGCATGTTGGGCACGGACTGGCCGTGCACGATCACGTCGCCCTGGTCGGGATACAGCAGGCCGACCATGTGCTTGATGCAGACGGACTTCCCGGTGCCCGACGGCCCGAGGATCATCGAGATCTTGTCCTCGGGGATGCCCATGTTCAGGCCGCGCAGGATCTTGTTGCGCCCGAACGCCTTGTGGACGTCGACGAACTCGATGGCGTCCTGCACGCCGGTCGGCTGCTGGCGGCCGGTGTGGAAGCGGAACTCGTCGTCCTCCTGGGCGCCGGGCCCGGAGACGACCGACATGCGGCCGCTCTCGTCCTCGGGCGGCACGTCGTCTCGGTCACGCTCGTCGCTCATCTCATCCTCCGATCGGGGCTCTCGGATTGGCGCCCCAGAACACCTGTGTCCCCAACATCCCGATGAGGTGCACCAGCACGATGTTCAGGACCATGGACTTCGCCGTCGCGGTCCCGACTCCCACCGGTCCTCCGGACGCGTTGTAGCCGTAGTAGCAGCCGACGAGCACGATGGCCGTGGCCATCACCATGCCCTTGATCAGGCTGTACAGGAGGTCCGGCGGGTTCTGGAACATCCAGAAGATCAGGAAGTAGCCGCCGCTGGACACCTCGCCGATCTGCTCGACCACCGCCAGGTAGCTGGCGAAGAAGCCGGCGCCGACCGCGGCCAGGTACATGAACGGCAGCACCAGCCACGCCGCGAGCAGGCGCGTCGCGCACAGGAACAGCACCGAGTCGATGCCCATCACCTCGAGCGCGTCGATCTCGTCGGAGATCCGCATCGAGCCCAGCTCGGCCACGATGCCGGTGCCGACCTTCGCGGCCATCATGTAGCCGAACGCGTACGGCACCAGCTCGCGCAGGTCGCACCAGGCGCTGAACACGCCCGCGTTGGCGGGCGCGCCGACCGCGCGGCTGAAGTACGCGCCCTCGATGCCGCACTGCAGGCCGATGATGAACACCAGGCCCCAGATGACGATCGTCGAGGAGACGATCAGGATGCCGGCCTGGCGCAGCGCCTCGCCCGTGAAGCGGAAGACGCGCAGCGAGTAGACCTGGCCCAGGACGCGGCCGGAGAACTTCGCGATCTCGCCGAAGCTGGCGAGCCAGTCGCGCGGAAGGGCGAGCCAGGAGCGGCCCACTAGCGGATCACCTGGATCTCTGGGTGCGTGGCCAGGAGGGTCTGGGTGAACACGTAGTTGAAGGCGAAGATGCCCAGGAAGGCGATGACCACCGCCTGGTTGACGGCGCGGCCGACGCCCTCGGCGCCGCCCGAGGCGGTCATCCCCTTGTAACAGCAGACGATCGCGATGATCGCCCCGAACAACGTCGTCTTCAGCACGCTGCCCCACAGGTCGGTCGTGGACGCGTTGGTGAAGAAGGTGGCCCAGAACGGTCCGAGCGGCGCCCCGTTCGTCAGCGTCGCGAGCACGCCGCCGAAGATCCCGAAGATCAGCGCGTAGATGTTGAACAGGCCGGTGACGAGCATCAGCGCCAGGAAGCGCGGCACGACGAGGTTCTTCACCGGGTCGACGCCGAGCACCTGCAGCGCGTCGAGCTCCTCGCGGATCTTGCGCGCGCCGAGGTCGGCGGTGATCGCGGTGCCGGCCACGCCGGCGAGGACGATCGCGGTCACGAACGGCGCGAACTCGCGGATCGACGCGAGCACGAAGAAGCCGCCCAGGCGGTCCAGGGCGCCGAAGATCACGAGGAAGTTGGCCGCCTGCAGCCCGGGCGCGCCGTAGCCGAACGCGACCGTGCTGATGAGCAGGGGGAACCAGCACAGCCGCACCGCGAACAGGAACTGCGAGACGAACTCGCCGCCGTACGGGTAGGGCGGACGCAGGGCGGACGAGATCGTCTTCCCCGTGAGGATCATCATGTCGCCCACCTCCTCGAGGACGTTCCTGGCGGGCAAGAACGCTCGATCGGCGACGCTTCGGACCATCACCACCCTCCTGAAGTGCCAGGGTCGCGTGAGCGTGGGACCGCTCGCGCCGACCGCGCGGGATCGTAGTTAACGATCCGGACCCCTGCCAAACCGCAACCGTGCATGTCTCTGACGGGAAACGCGCGGGGTTCTCGGGACTGGCGGCAACCGCGACTGACCGAGCGGTCAGCGCCTGCCGAGGTGCTAGCGTCCCGCCGCGTGAGGAGGGTGCTCGCGATCTCCGTGTGCTGCGCGATCGCCGGCGCGCCGGGGGCGGTCGCAGCCGGCTGCGGCGGCGGCGAGCGCCAGGACGCGTCCGAGCGCCGCGGCGCCTACGAGGTCGAGGTCCTCACGACCGAGTTCGCCGAGGACCAGTCGATCTCGCGGCCGTCGACGCTGCGCATCACGGTGCGCAACAGCGGCGACCGCGCGATCCCCAACGTGGCGGTCAGCCTGGCCGGCCTGTTCATCCGCAACGAGTCCCCCGGGACCGCCGATCCCCAGCAGCCGGTGTGGGTGATCGAGGGCCAGCCGACCGACGGCGAGACGGCGTTCGACTCGACGTGGGCGCTGGGCCGCCTGGCCGCCGGCGACACGCGCGAGTTCACGTGGTCGCTGAACCCGGCGATCCCGGGCACCCACGAGGTGACGTGGACGGTCGCGGCCGGCCTGCACGGCACCGCCGTCGCGCGCACGCCCGACGGCGAGCGCCCCACCGGCACGTTCACCGTGCGCGTCTCCGACCGCCCGGCGCAGGCGACGGTCGACCCCGAGACCGGCGACGTCGTCAGCGGCGACGGCGAGCAGTAGCCGCCCGCCCGCGCCGCGCGCGGACGGCGCACCATTGTCAGATCGAGCTCGCCTAGCGAGCTCAAACCGACAACGGCGCACCGGGCGGTCCCGCGCGGCGGGGTGGGAGCCCTCGTCGTCGCTCTCAGCGGATCAGGGCTCCCACCCCAGTGCAGCCGCGCCGCGCCGTGCACCTGAACCGCTGCGGCAGCCACGACCGCACGTTCGCCTTCGCTGCCCAACCCGCGCGGCGCGCCACCGACCACGTCTGCGCGGGACGCCGCGGCCCCCGGTGCGCGGGCACCGAGCGGGGCGGCGCCCCGGGCGGATCCGCGGGCCGCTGTGGTTCACTGGGGCCCCGTCCGGCGAACGCGTGGAGGCCTGTGAATGCGGCGTGATCTCGACCTGAGCATCGGGCTGGTGGCCATCGGGGCCATCGCGGTCCTGGTGAGCCTGTTCCTCGACTGGTACGAGCCCGGCCTGGCGGCCTGGGACGCCTTCGAGGTGGTGGACTGGCTGCTGCTCGCCCTGGCGGTGGCGGCGCTGGCGCTCGCCGGCAGCGCGGCGACCCGCGCCGCGGGCCCCGGTGCGGCGGGCACCCGGCTGGCCTGGATCTGCGGGATCGTCGCCTTCCTCGTGATCGCCCAGATCCTCGACCCGCCCCCGGCCGTGCGCGGCGCCGACCGCGCGATCGGGGCGTGGATCGCGCTCGGCGGCTCGGCGCTGATGGTGGCCGGCGCCGTGCTGGCGATCGCCCAGATCTCGGTGACGATCGACGTGAGCGAGCGCCGCCGGCGCACCGCCGCCGTCGACGCCCGCAACGGCGCCGACGCGCCCGACGACGCGCCCTCCGCGAGCGGGCGCGGCGCCAACCTGTGGACGCCGCCGGCCGGCGGCGAGGAGCGCGAGCGCGACGACGACGACGACGTCCCCGCGCCCGACCCCGACCGCACCCAGCCGCTGCCGCCCGTCCCCCGCCCCGACGACGAGAAGTCCTGATCCCCCGCCCCGGTGAGCGCGCCCACGTTCGAGGTCCTGGCGTTTCGCGCGATGCCCGTGACCCGCGGGGTGGCCGTGCTGGAGCTCGAGGGCCGCTTCACCGACCGCGCGCCCCGGCACCTGGGCGTGCCGTGCCTGCTGGTCGAGCGCGGCGAGCGCCGGCTGCGCTGCCCGCCGGTGCCCGGGCCCGACGCGGCGGCCGGCCCCGGCGGCGTGCCCTGGCGCGCGTCGTTCGCGATCCCGGCGTCGCTCGTCGACGGGGCCGGCTTCGCGCTGGAGGTCGGCCGCGACCTGCTCGTCGAGCTGCCCGAGCCGGATCTCGGGCCGCCCGAGGACCAGGGGGAGCGGCTGGCGCGCCTGGCGCGCGAGGCCAACGAGCTGCGCCGCCGCCTCGACGAGGCGATCGCCCGCGCGGCCGCGGCCGAGGCGGAGGCGGGCGCGGCCCGCGCCGAGGTGGACCGCCGGCTGGTCGAGGCCGGGCAGGAGGCCGCCGAGGCGCTCGAGAAGGCGCGCGCCGAGACCGAGGCGGTCCGCGCCGAGGCGGCCCGTCAGCTCGAGGCCACCCGCGAGCAGTCCGACCACCTCCTGGAGCAGGCGCGCGCCGAGGGCCGCCTGGCGCTGGCGGCCGAGCGCGAGCGGCGCGAGCGCGAGGTGGCGGCGATCCGCGAGCAGTCCGATCGCGCGCTGGCGACCGCGCGCGAGGACCACGCGCGCGCGATCGCCGCCCTGCGCGAGCGCCACGAGCGGGAGCTGGCCGCGGTCCGCGAGCAGTCCGACCGCGCGCTGGCCTCGACGCGCGAGGAGCTCACCGCCGACGACGAGGCGCCGACCCGGGTCGCGCCGGCGACGGCCGCCGCGCGCGCCGAGCCGCCGGCCGCGACGCCGGCCGCGACGCCGCCCGCGCCCGAGCCGGTGGCGGCCGAGCCCGTGGCGGAGATCCAGACCGGGCCCGACGAGGGCGTGCGCCTGCTGTCCAGCCGGCGCCGCCCGCGTCATCGCCCCGAGGACGAGCCCGAGCCCGAGACGCTCGCGCCCGGCGCGACCCGCATCGGGGCGCGGGCGATCGCGTCCAGCCGGACGGGCGCCTCGGCGCGCCATCGCGCCATCGAGCCGCAGCGCGTCGCCGCGCTCATCGCGCTGGTGATCGCGATCGCCGCGTTCGTGATCGTCGTCGTGCTGCGCGTCGGCCCGTTCTAGGCCCGCGCCCGCGGCGTCAGCCCTCCACGACCGCCAGCGCGTCGATCTCCACGCGCATCCCGCCGGCCAGGCCCACGACGACGGTCGTGCGCGCCGGGTAGGGCTGCTCGAAGACCTCCTCGAACACCGCGTTCATCGCGGGGAAGTCGTCGATGTCGGTGAGGAAGACGCCGCAGCGGATGACGTCGCCCAGCGTCGCGCCGGAGGCGGCGAGGACCGCCTCGACGTTGCGCAGGCACTGGCGGGTCTGCTCCGTGATGTCGGGCGAGAGCTCGCCGGTCGCGGGGTCCTGCCCGCCCTGGCCGGCGGCGTGCACGAGCGCGCCGATGCGCACGCTCTGGGAGTAGGCCCCCGCCGGCGGCGGGGCGTGGTCCGTCTGGCCGGCGCGACGTCGCATCCGGGCTCCTTCCTGTGGCGGTCGTGGACGAACCGTCGCGCTTGACAGGGCGCGACGGGCCGTTCTAGGGTCGCAGCCGTCGTACGAATTTTCAAGACGACGTCCTAAATATTCGGACAATGACGGATCTCTCCACGGCCACGTCGACGAGCGTCGAGCGCGCCTTCGAGCTGCTCGACCTGATCGCCGCCGCCCCCGACGGCCTCAGCCTGAGCGAGCTCACGGCGCTGGCCCCGCGCTCGAAGAGCACGACGCACCGCTACGTCGCCACGCTGCTGGGCCTCGGCGTCGTGCGGCGCGACGAGGCCGGGCGGCTGCGCCCCGGCCTCAAGCTCCTCGAGCTGGCCGCCGCGCTGCTCGAGGACGACGACCTGCGCGCGACGGCCGGCCCGCTGCTGGCCGACCTCGCCCGCCACACCGGGGAGACCGTCCACCTCGGCGTCCTGTCCGAGGGCGAGGTCGTCTACATCGCCAAGATCGAGAGCCCCCACTCGGTGCGCCTGGTCTCGCGCATCGGCGCGCGCGTGCCGCTGCACTGCAGCGCGATGGGCAAGGCGCTGCTGGCCTCGCTGCCCGACGACGAGCTCGAGGCCGCGCTCGCCGCGCCGCGCGAGCGCCGCACGCCGCACACGCTGACCGGCGCGGACGAGCTGCGCGCCGAGATCGAGCGCGTCCGCGCGAGCGGGATCGCGATCGACGACGAGGAGAACGAGGCCGGCGTGCGCTGCCTGGGCGCCGCGATCGCCGGCCCGGCCGGGACGGCCGCGGGCGCGATCAGCGTCTCCGCCCCGGCCGGGCGGATGCCGCTGGAGCGCTGCCACGAGCTCGCCCCGGTCGTGCGCGAGGCGAGCGCCGAGATCGGCCGCCGTCTCACGGGCGCGCGCGACGCCACGCCGCGCGCCACGGGCGAAAGGAGCCTGCGATGACCCTCACCACCAGCGCGCCGATCGAGGTGCGCAACCCCGCCACCGGCGAGACGCTCGCCACGCTGACCGCGGCGACCCCCGACGACGTCGACGCGGCGATCGCCGCGGCCGCCGGCGGCGCCGAGCGGATGCGGGCGCTGCCCGCGCACGAGCGCGCCGCGCTGCTGGAGCGCGTCGCCCGCGCGCTCGAGGACGAGCTCGAGCCGCTCGCCCGTCTGCTGGCCACCGAGAACGGCAAGCCGATCGTCCAGACCCGCGGCGAGGTGGGCGCGGCCGTGCGCATCTTCCGCGGCTGCGGCGAGGAGGCCAAGCGGCTGTTCGGGCGCCAGATCCCGCTCGACGCCGTGCCCGGGCTGGAGCGCCACCTGGCCGTGACGTTCCGCGAGCCCGTCGGCGTCGTGGCGGCGATCGTCCCCTTCAACTACCCGGTCGAGCTGTACGCCCACAAGGCCGCGGCCGCACTGGCCGCCGGCAACGCGGTGATCGTCAAGCCGCCGGAGAAGTGCCCGCTGGCCGTCCTGCGCGTCGCCGAGCTGGTCGAGGCCGCCGGCGCGCCTGCGGGCGCCCACCAGGTCGTGCTCGGCGGGCCGGAGGCCGCGCAGCGCCTGGCGGCCAGCCCCGGCGTGCGCCTCGTCGCGCTCACCGGCAGCACCGCCGCCGGCCGCGCGATCAGCGAGCTGGCCGCCGCCCACCTCACGAAGGTCAGCCTCGAGCTCGGCGGCAACGACCCGATGATCGTCTGCGCCGACGCCGACCTCGACCTCGCGGTCGACGCGGTCGTCCTCGGCCGCCTCGCGCGCGGCAACGGCCAGATCTGCTGCGCGGTCAAGCGCGTGTTCGTCGAGGACGCGATCCACGACGCGTTCGCGGACCGCCTCGCGCAGCGGGCCCGCGCGCTCGTCGTCGGCGACCCGCTCGACGAGCGCACCGAGGTCGGCCCGCTCATCACCGAGGAGGCCGCCCGCCGCGTCGAGGCGCAGATCGCCGAGACCGTCGCCGCGGGCGCCGAGGTCCTGGCCGGCGGCCCGCGCGACGGCGCGTTCGTGCCGCCGACCGTGCTGGCCGGCGTCGCGCCCGTCCCGCCCGAGCGCGAGACCGAGGTGTTCGGCCCGGTCGCGCCGATCCTGCGCGTCGCCGATCCCGAGGAGGGGCTGCGCCATGCCAACGCGTCGCGCTACGGGCTGCAGGCGGCGGTGTTCACGCGCGACGTGAGCCGCGCGCTGTCGCTGGCCAAGCGGCTGGAGGCCGGCGGGGTGATCGTCAACGGCTCCACCGCGCTGCGCGCCGAGAACCTGCCGTTCGGCGGCGTCAAGCTCACCGGCGGCGCGCGCGAGGGCATCCACGACACGCTGCTGGAGATGACCGAGCAGAAGACGGTCGTCGTCATGGAGGCGTTCGCATGACGCTCGTCCTCGAGGGCGTGCGCAAGTCCTACGGCGGGGTCGAGGTCCTCCACGGGATCGACCTCGAGGCGCGCGCCGGCGAGGTCGTCGCGCTCGCCGGGGCCAACGGCGCCGGCAAGTCGACGCTGATCAACATCCTGTCGGGCGCGGTGCCGCGCGACGCCGGGCGGATCCTGCTCGACGGCGAGGAGCTCGCGCTGCGCACCCCGCGCGAGGCGCAGGACCACGGGATCCGCACCGTGCACCAGGAGCTGAGCCTCGTCCCCGACCTCACGGTCGCCGAGAACGTGCTGCTCGGCGCGCTGCCCGCCCGCGGCGGCCTCGTGTCGTGGCGGCGCGCGGAGCGCCGCGCCCGCGAGCTGCTGGAGCGCGCCGGGTTCGGGGCGATCGACCCGCGGGCGATCGCCGGGGACCTGTCGGTGGCGCGCCAGCAGATGGTCGAGATCGCCAAGGCGCTCGCGTCCGAGCCGCGCATCCTGATCCTCGACGAGCCGTCGGCCGTGCTGGCCGGCGACGACCTCGAGCGGCTGTTCGCGCTGATCGCCGGCCTGCGCGCCCGCGGCGTGCTCGTCCTCTACGTCTCGCACCGCCTCGAGGAGGTCATGCGCATCGCCGACCGCGTCACGGTCCTCAAGGACGGGCGCCTCGTGTTCGACGCCCCGCCCGCGCAGACCAGCGAGGGCGAGATCGTCCGCCACATGGCGGGCCGGCGGCTCGACGAGGTCTACCCGCCGCGCGGCCGCCGGCCCGGCGACGTGCTGCTCGCCGCCGAGGGCCTGCGTCGCGAGGGCGTGTTCGAGGACGTGTCGCTCGAGGTGCGCGCCGGCGAGGTCGTCGGGCTGTTCGGGCTCGTCGGCAGCGGGCGCAGCGAGCTGGCCGAGTGCCTGTTCGGCGCGGCGCCGACCAGCGGCGGCGAGATCACGATGGAGGGCCGGCCGCTGCGCCTGCGCTCGCCCCGCGACGCGATCCGCGCCGGCGTCGCGCTCGTCACCGAGGACCGCAAGCGCACCGGGCTGGTCCTCGACCTGTCCGTGCGCGACAACGCCTCGCTGGCCACGATGGGCGCGGTCAGCCACGCCACGTTCATCGACCGCGGCGCCCAGACGCGGCGCGTCGACGCGGCGATCGACGACCTCGACGTGCGCCCGCGCGACATCGAGCGGCCCGTGTGGCAGCTCAGCGGCGGCAACCAGCAGAAGGTCGTGCTGACGAAGTGGCTGCTGGCCCGGCCGCGGGTGCTGATCCTGGACGAGCCCACCCGCGGCGTCGACGTGGCCAGCCGCGTCGACCTGTACCGGCTCGTCGACGACATGACGCGCACGGAGGGCGTCGGCGTGCTGATGATCTCATCCGACCTGACCGAGGTGCTCGGCCTCAGCGACCGCGTGCTGGTGATGCACGAGGGCGCGATCGTGGCCGACGTCCCCGGTGCCGAGGCGACCGAGGAGTCGGTGCTGGCCCACGCGATCGGAGTCGCCGCATGAGCGCGTCCGCCGTCCCGGCGCAGACGCCCGGCGGCCGGCGCCGGTGGCTGACCGCCGACCGCGGCCGGCTCATCAACCTCGGCTTCTTCCTCGCGTTCGTGGCGCTGATCGTCGTCGCCTCGACGACGACCGACGCGTTCCTGACCGAGAACAACGCGACGAACCTCCTGCGCCAGTCGGTCACGACCGGCCTGCTGGCGCTCGGGATGCTCGTCGTGATCCTGACCGGCGGCATCGACCTGTCGGTCGGCTCGATCGTCGCGCTGGCCGGCGTGATGGCCGCGGGCATGGCCGCCGACATGCCGATCGCGCTGGCGATGGCCGTCGCCATCGGGGTGGCGATGGTGTGCGGCCTGGTCAACGGCGTGCTCATCGCGCGGTTCCGGCTCGCGCCGTTCGTGGTCACGCTCGCGGCGCTGACGACGATCCGCGGCCTCACGTACGTGTACTCGGAGGTGCCGATCACGCCGACGAACGCGAGCTTCCTCGCGCTCGGCAGCGACCGCGTCGGCTTCGTGCCGGTGGCGACGATCATCATGCTCGTCGCGTTCGCGATCGTGTGGGTGTTCCTCACGCGCACGACGGTCGGGCGCGCGATCGTCGCGATCGGCGGCAACGAGGCGGCGGTGCGGCTCGCCGGCATCTCCGTGCGCCGCCACGTCGTCCTCGCCTACGTCATCAGCGGCTTCTGCGCCGGCCTGGCCGGCGTGATCCTCGCCTCGCGCGTGGGGATCGCCCAGCCGAGCGTCGGCGTGGCGTTCGAGCTGAACGCGATCGCCGCGTGCGTCATCGGCGGGGCGCGCCTGTCGGGCGGCAAGGGCAGCGTGCTCGGCACGCTCGGCGGCGTCGCGCTGCTGACGCTGATCGACAACCTGCTGACGCTCTACGACGTGCAGAGCTACTGGCAGCAGGTGCTGAAGGGCCTGATCATCGCCGCGGTGGTGCTCGCGCGGCGCCAGGAGGAGGGACGATGAGGGTCGGCGCCCGGTTGGACGCCTGCGCCGACCCCCATCGATCACAACAACCATCGACGAGGAGGATCGCCATGAGGCGACTCATCGCCATGTGCATCGTAGGGGTGCTGGCCGTCACGCTCATCGCGTGCGGGTCCGGCGACGACGACGACGCGACGACGTCGGCGCCGGCCGCCACCGAGGCGGCGGCGACGGCCGAGTCCGGGGAGTCCGGCGAGACGTACACGATCGGCGTGGCCAACTTCACGCTCGGCGCGCCGTACTTCATCGGCATCTCGGAGACGATCAAGGCCGAGGCCGAGGCCGACGGCAACGAGGTCAACGAGACCGACGCGCGCGGCGACGCCGCGGCGCTGACCGCCAACGTCGACGAACTGCTGCTCAAGGACGTCGACGGCATCATCATCTCCGGCGGCCCGCTGGAGAACGCCCCGGCCGCGCTGAACGCGATCAAGCAGGCGGGCATCCCGGTCGTGCTCGTCGACCGCAAGTTCACCGGCGAGTACACGAGCTGGGTGGGCCCCGACAACGAGGCCATCGGCCGTCAGGACGGCGAGTACATCGCCGAGCACCTGAACGGCGAGGGCAAGGTCGCGATCATCCGCGGCGGCCCGGCCGACAACTCGATCGGCCTGGCGCGCAGCAACGGCGTGAAGTCGGTGCTCGAGCAGCATCCGGGCATCGAGATCGTCACCGCGCCCGACTTCGGCGAGTGGAGCAGCGACGGCGGCCTGAAGGTGGCCGAGAGCCTGCTGTCCAAGCACCCCGACATCGACGTGATCTTCTGCGAGAACGACTCGATGTGCCTGGGCGCGCAGAAGGCGGTCGCGGACGCGGGCAAGACCGACCAGATCATCCTGGCCGGCGTCGACGGCCAGAAGGAGGCCCTGGCGGCGATCAAGGAGGGCGGCAACTACAAGGTCACCGGCCTCAACGACGCCGTCGACATGGGCACGGCCGCCTACGAGCGGCTGATCGAGATCCTCGAGGGCGGGACGCCCGAGAAGGACACGGTCGTCCCCTCGCCGCAGATCACGCAGGAGAACGTCGAGGAGTTCTACGACCCCGACAGCGAGTTCTGAATGCTCGCCTCCTCAGGGCGCCGACCGGTCATCGGCGCCCTGGGCGAGGGCCTGCTCGAGGTCGGGGTCCATCCCGGCCTCGAGCAGGACACCCTGGCCCGGGGCTTCGGCGGCGACGCCGCCAACGTCGCGGTCATGGCGGCGCGGCTGGGCGCCGACGCGCGCCTGCTCAGCCGGGTCGGCGCCGATGCGGCCGGCCGGCTGCTGCTCGACTTCTGGCGGCGGGCGGGCGTGGACGTCGCCGGCGTCCGCGTCGACCCGGACGCGCCCACCGGCGTCTACATCAACGAGCGCGACGACCGCAACGTCCACGCGTTCAGCTACCACCGCGTCGGCTCCGCCGCGACGGGGCTCGACGCCACCGACGTGCCCGACGAGGCGATCGCGCCGCTCGACGTGCTGCACGTCACCGGCATCACGCTGTCGATCTCGCCGGGCGCGCGGGCCGCGGCGGAGCGGGCCGTCGACGCCGCCCGGCGGCTCGGCGTCCTCGTGTCCTTCGGCGTCAACCACCGCGAGGCGCTGCGGCCGGAGGTGCCCGTGCTGGCGGCGATGGCGCGCCGCGCCGACCTCGTGTTCCTGTCGGTCGACGACGCCCGGCACGTGCTGGGCGAGACCGCCCCGGACGCCGTCGCGGCGGCGCTGCGCGAGGCGCGCGAGGTCGTGCTCACCGCCGGCCCGCGGCCGGCGACCGCGCTGGCCGGCGGCGAGGCGGTCGTGGTGACGCCGCCGGCGGTGGCGCTCGTGGACGCGGCGGGCGCCGGCGACGCGCTCGCGGGCGCGTACCTGGCCACGCGCCTGGGCGGCGGGACGGTCGCCGACGCGCTGGCGGCCGGGGTCGCCGCCGGGGCGCTGTCGTGCCGGGCGGGCGGCTGCGCGCTGTCGTACCCGTCGGCGGCCGAGGTCGCCGCCGCGCTGGCCGGCCTGGCCGACGCCGACCGGGCGGTGGCGCCGTGACCGCGCCGCTGCCGCTGGCGGCCGGCGCGGCGCCGGTCGTCGCGGTCGTGCGCGCCCCCGACCCCGGCGGCGCGGTCGCCGCCGCCGAGGCGCTGGTCCGCGGCGGCGTGCCGGCGGTGGAGATCACGATGACGACGCCGGACGCCGCGGCCGTGATCGCCGAGCTGCGCCGTCGCGGGCTCGGCCGCGGCGGGAACGGCGGCGCCGCCATCGGCGCCGGGACGCTGCGGTCGCCGGCCGAGGTCGAGGCGGTCGTCGCGGCGGGCGCCGCCTTCCTCGTCTCCCCCGGCCTCGACGACGCCGTGGCGGCGGCGATGCGCGACAGCGGCCTGCCGGCCCTGCCGGGCGTCTACACCGCCGGCGAGGTCATGCGCGCGCGGCGGCTCGGCTTCGCGGCCGTGAAGCTGTTCCCGGCGAGCGCCGGCGGCATCGGGCTGCTGCGCGCCCTGCGCGAGCCGTTCCCCGACGTCGCGTTCGTCCCCACCGGCGGGGTCACGCCCGCCAACGCACGCGAGTGGCTCGACGCGGGCGCCGCCGCGCTCGGCGCCGGCGGCGCGATCTGCCCGGCCGAGGCGATCGCGGCCGGGCGCTTCGACGAGATCGAGCGGCGCGCCGCCGCGCTGGTCAGCGCGGCAGCCGCGGCGCGATGATCCGGTAGGCCTTCAGCCCCAGGCCGAGGCGCTCGCGGTCCTCGGACTGCATCGGGTCCAGGCCGGTCAGCTCCTTCACCCGGTCCAGCCGGTAGGCGACCGTGTGGCGGTGGGCGTAGATCGTCGCCGCGGTCGCGTTCATGTTGCAGTTCTGGTCGAGGTAGGCCTCGAGCGTGCCGACGAGGTCGGTGCGGTACTGGTCGTCGTAGCGGACGATCGGCGCGACCGTGTCCTCGTAGAACGAGCGCACCTCCTCGGGATGGGAGGCGAGGACGCGGAACAGCAGCCGGTAGGTGCCGGTGCCGATGTCCTCGGCGATCGGCGCGTCGGACTGGCGCAGGACGTCGAGCACGAGCTCGGCCTCCTGGATGGCGCGCGAGAGGTCGGCGGGGTCGGCGTAGAACGACGACACGCCGACGGTCCCGTGGCGCTGCAGGCGGGTGGCGAGGCGGCGGGCCGCCTCCAGGGTGCGCTCGGGCGCGTCGTCGCCGCCGACGGCCGGCAGCAGCGCGTACACGCGCTGGTCGTCCATGTGCTGGGCCAGCGCGCCCGGGTGCTCGCCCGCGATCGTCGCGACGACGTGGCGCGGGCGGTCCGTGGTCAGCTCGGCGCAGAGGATCACGGCGCCGCGGGCCAGGTCGCAGCCGAGGCGCCCGGCGCGGCGCACGACCTCGCGCGGGTCGAGGTCCGGCCGCGAGCGCAGCTCCTCCAGCAGCGAGCCGCGGAGGTTCTGCTCGACCTCCTCCTTGGCCTCCTCGACGGCGACCTCGGTGAGCGCGGCGACGGCGGCCAGGTGCAGGAACTCGGCGGCGTCGGGCGAGGGCTCGCCGGGGGCGGCGAGCAGCGCGACGACGCCGACGACGTCGTCGCCCGACGCGATCGGCGCCTCGGCGACGAGGTTCTCGGGCAGCGGGGACGGCCGGTCCTTCACGCGGTCGGCCGCGTAGCGGCGCAGCGCGCCGATCTCGGCGTCCTCGGGGAACGCGACGGCGACGGCCAGCCGCGGGACGAGGATGGCCACCGGCCCCCCGGCGGCGCCGGCGGCGAGCTGAGCCACGCGCCCGAGCCCCTCGCCGCCCAGCACGGCGTCGACCATCTGGAGGTGGAGCTCGCGCAGGCGGGTGACGAGACCAGCGGACTCAGGCTGAAGTTGAGGTTCAGGCATCGCTCGGGGCAGTGAGGGGCGGTGGGCCGGGGGCGCCGGCGGCGGGGCGATCCGTGCCCCGCCGCCGAGCGTCCTCGGATGTGGCGTCAGGCCGACGCGGCAGCCGCCGCGTCGGGGTGCGACTGCAGGATCTCCTCACCGGACTCGCCGGTGCGGACCCTGAACGCCTGCTCGACCGGCAGGACGAACACCTTGCCGTCGCCGACCGCGCCCGTGCGGCCGTGCTTCAGCACCGTGTCCACGATCGTCTGCACGTCGCCGTCCGCGACGACGCACTCGATCTTCACCTTCGGTCGCAGGTAGTTGGTCAGCTCCGCGCCGCGGTAGCGCTCGGTGATCCCCTTCTGCCGGCCGGACCCCTTGACCTCCGTGATGGAGATCGACGGGAAGCCCAACTCGAGCAGTTCGGTCCGGATCGGCTCGAACGCCTCGTGCCGCACGTAGGCGACGACCATCTTCATGCTGTGACCTCCTGGGTCGTCGGGGCGACGCTCGCAGGCGGCGTCCTCTTCGAGAACGCACCGTAGCCCTCGAGCTCGGGCGCCGGGATGAACTGCTCCGGATACCCGTACATGCCGTGCTCGGTGATGTCGAGACCGGCCGCCTCGACCTCCTCGGAGACCCGGAGCCCGATCGTCGCCTTGATGATCGCGAAGGCGATCAGCGACAGCACGAGCACCGTGATGAACGTCAGCGCGACCGCGGCCGCCTGGACGCCGAGCTGCTCCAGCCCGCCGCCGTAGAAGAGGCCCTCCTTGCCGACGCCGAGCGACTCGACGAGCCGCGGCGAGGCGAAGAAGCCCAGGGCGACCGTGCCCCAGATGCCGGCCAGGCCGTGCGCCGACAGGGCGCCCACCGGGTCGTCGATCTTCTTGTCGATGGCCAGCACGCCGCCGACGACGATCAGGCCGCCGATGAAGCCGATGATCGGCGCGGCCCACATCTCGACGTAGCCACAGCCCGCCGTGATCGCGACGAGGCCCGCGATCGCGCCGTTGCCGATCATGCCGACGTCCAGCTTGCGGGTCAGCAGGTAGATGAGCAGCGAGGCGCCGATGACGCCGCCGACCGCGCCGAGGTTCGTCGCGGCGATGACCTCGGCCATCGAGCTGCCGGCCGTCCCCAGCGTCGAGCCGCCGTTGAAGCCGAACCAGCCGAGCCACAGGATCAGCACGCCCAGGCCGAACAGCGGCATGTTGTGGCCCGGGATCGCCCGCGGGCGACCGTCGGGGCCGTACTTGCCGCGACGCGGCCCGAGGAGCAGCAGCGCGGCGAGGCCGCCGGTGGCGCCGGTGAGGTGCACGATCGACGAGCCGGCGAAGTCCTGCACGCCGCTGCCGATCTCGGCGAACAGGCCGCCGCCCCAGCCCCAGTGGGCGATGAGCGGGTAGATGATCGCCGCGAAGACGATCGCGAACGCGATGTACGCGCTGAACTTGATGCGCTCGATCGTGGTGCCCCAGACGATCGCCAGCGAGACGCAGACGAACATCGTCTGGAAGATGAAGAAGCCGACGTCGGTCGAGCCGGCCGACGTCCCGGCCACGTCACGGCCGAACTGGAACACGAAGCCGGAATCGCCCGCGAGCCATCCACCACCGCCGAACGCGATGGCGAAGCCGATCAGCCACCACATGATCGAGGCGATCGAGAAGTTCACGAGGATCTTGGCGATCCCCATTCCGGCGTTCTTGCCGCGCGAGAAGCCGATCTCCAGGAACGCGAAGCCGGCCTGCATGAAGAACACCAGGACGGTCGCGACCATGATCCAGGTCGTGTTCAGCTCGTCGGTGAGCGATCCGACGCCTTGGGAGAGGCTGTCGAGCGTGGGCGCTTCCTGCGCCAGTGCAGCGGCCGGAAGCAACAGGGAGCCGAGCACGCCGAGTGCGGCAGCTCGACCCCAGCGGGGGTGAGGCATGGACCCTCCTGAACTCGTTGTCGATCCGTCGGTGATGCTCGACGACGGCCGGCGGGGGGTCATTGGACCGGTGTCGAAAGATCGCCGGACCCGCCTTGTCCACCCGGTACAGCGGGGTTGGCCCGGGGTGCGAAACCCGTGCGCGCATCTTTAGCCACCGGGATAAGGTCGGTGGACATCGGCCCGCGTAGGCTCGACGTCTCACGGCCGAACCCGAAGAGACTTCCGAGGAGGACACCCTCACCCATGCCCGCCCCGAGGACCCGCCAGCACAACGTCACCGCAGCCCAGTGGGCGGCGAACGGCGCGCTCGGCGCGATCGACCTGTCCGAGTCCATCGACTACTACGGCGAGAACGTCTTCTCGCCCGCCGTCCAGAAGGAGCGGCTGTCGCCCGAGACCTACGCGCGCCTGCAGATGGCGGTCGCGCACGGCGAGGGCCTCGACCTCGACCTCGCCAACGAGGTCGCGGAGGCGATGAAGGAGTGGGCCCTGGAGAAGGGCGCCACCCACTACACGCACTGGTTCCAGCCGCTCACCGGCCTCACCGCGGAGAAGCACGACTCGTTCTTCGATCCGCAGCCCGACGGCACCGCGATCACCGAGTTCAAGGGCAAGGAGCTGATCCAGGGCGAGCCGGACGCGTCCTCGTTCCCGACCGGCGGCATCCGCGCCACGTTCGAGGCGCGCGGCTACACCGCGTGGGACCCGACGTCGCCCGCGTTCATCATGGAGAACCCGAACGGGGCGCTGCTGTGCATCCCGACGGCGTTCGTCTCCTGGACCGGCGAGGCGCTCGACCAGAAGATCCCGCTGATCCGCTCGATGGATGCGCTGTCGCGCTCCGCGGTGCGCGCGTGTGAGCTGCTGGGCGTCGACGCCAAGCACGTCTTCACCACGGTCGGGCCCGAGCAGGAGTACTTCCTCGTCGACGAGCAGTACTTCTTCGAGCGCCCCGACCTCGTCAACACGGGCCGCACGCTGTTCGGCGCCAAGCCGCCGAAGGGCCACGAGCTCGACGACCACTACTTCGGGTCGATCCCGGAGCGCATCCTGGCGTTCATGATGGACGCCGAGCGCGAGCTGCAGCGCCTCGGGATCCCGGTCAAGACGCGCCACAACGAGGTCGCGCCCAACCAGTACGAGATCGCGCCGATCTTCGAGAGCTCCAACGTGGCGTCCGACCACCAGCAGCTCACGATGCAGATCCTGCAGAACACCGCGCGCGACTACGGGCTGGTGTGCCTGCTGCACGAGAAGCCGTTCGCCGGCGTCAACGGCTCGGGCAAGCACAACAACTGGTCGATGGGGACCGACACGGGCGTCAACCTGCTCGACCCCGGCGACACGCCGCACGAGAACGTCGTCTTCCTGTTCTTCTGCACGGCGGTCATCCAGGCGGTCAACAAGCACCAGGCGCTGCTGCGCGCGTCGGTCGCCAACGCCGGGCAGGACCACCGCCTGGGCGCCAACGAGGCGCCGCCGGCGATCATCTCGATCTTCCTCGGCTCCGAGCTGACGAAGGCGTTCGAGGCGATCGAGAGCGGCTCGGGCGAGGGCGGCTCCGTGAAGGAGACGCTGGCGCTCGGCACGCCGCTGCTGCCGGTGCTGCCCAAGCACGGCGGCGACCGCAACCGGACCTCGCCGTTCGCCTTCACCGGCAACAAGTTCGAGTTCCGCGCGCTGGGCTCGTCGATGTCGCTGTCGCTGCCCAACACGGTGCTGAACACGATCGCCGCCGAGGCCATCGACGAGCTCGCCAGCAAGCTGCAGGCGCAGCTCGACGGCGGCGCGTCGGTCGGCGAGGCGGTCCTGTCGATCGTCAAGGAGTCCTACGCCGCCAACAAGCAGGTCTGCTTCGACGGCGACGGGTACTCCGAGGAGTGGCACCAGGAGGCCGAGCGGCGCGGGCTGCTCAACCTCCCGGCCACGCCCGACGCCCTGCCGTGGCTCACGGCCGAGCAGACGGTGCGCGCGTTCGAGAACTACAACGTGCTCAGCCACCGCGAGCTCGAGGCGCGCCAGGAGGTCCTCACCGAGCAGTACGTCGTCAAGCTCAACATCGAGGCCGAGACGGCGGCGAGCATCGCCCGCACCCAGATCATCCCGGCGGTGGTGCGCCACCTGACCGAGCTGAAGGCCGCGGGCAACGAGACGCTGATCGGCGAGACCGACGAGCTGCTCAAGGAGCTCGTGTTCGCCGTCCAGAAGCTCGAGGAGGTCAACGCCGTCCACGACGACGACACGATCGAGCAGGAGGCCCGCTACATGCTGGAGACGGTCATCCCCGCGATGACCGCCGTCCGCGAGGTGGCCGACAAGCTCGAGCGGATCGTGGCCGACGACCTGTGGCCGCTCCCGAAGTACTGGGAGATGCTGTTCATCAAGTAGCCCCGCTCGTCGTCTTTCGAGATGGCGCGAGAGCCCCGCGGTCGCGGGGCTCTCGTCGTTTCCGGGGGCGGTGGGGCCGTGGGGGGGCCGTGGCCGGGGGCCGCTGCTATGGTTTTTCTCTACGGTTTCTGTGTAAAAAGGAGACGATGCAGCAGTGACCCGTGAGGCGGCGGACGTCCAGGCCACCCCGACGACGCGAGCGCGACGGAGCCGCGCAAGGGGGGACAAGACCGCCGACTCCCTCCTCTTCACGCTGTGCGGCGCGATGTTCGTGATCGCCGCACTGGTCTCGACGCTGATCGTCGAGCCCAACACGGCGCTGATGGTCGCGACGTTCGGGCTGCTGGTCGTCCTCGTCGGCGCCGTGGGCCTGTTCCTCGTGCGCTTCATCGACGCCGAGCACTGACGGGCGCGGCGCACCGAGGACGGTCGTCCCCCACCCGGACGTGTGGCACTTGGCGTCCGCATAGCGGCTGCCATGTGCCACACGTGCCCCGGCCGGGCGACCGCGGTGCCGGCGCGGGCGCCTACCCGGCGCCGGCCACGCCGAACGTGCAGTCGGACCCCACCGTGTTGCCGCCGCCGTCGGTCACCGCGCCGAGGAACAGGCAGTTCGGCGTCGGGACCGGGGAGCCGTTGCTGTTGGCGTTGCCGGTGATCGTCGAGTACGCGACCGCGCCGCCCCACAGCGACAGGCCGGCGGTGCACCCGTTGTCGCTCTCGCACTCGAACGGGGAGTCCGTGATCGTGTTGCCGGTGATCGTCACCGCCAGCAGGTAGCCG
The DNA here is from genome assembly GCA_035565675.1 of Capillimicrobium sp. Lineage (GTDB taxonomy): Bacteria > Actinomycetota > Thermoleophilia > Solirubrobacterales > Solirubrobacteraceae > Capillimicrobium. The sequence continues at coordinate 34,242 of DATMSA010000152.1, forward strand.
GTCTGCGCCCCCACGCCGGCGTAGTCGGGGGCGGTGTTGCTCTCGATCACCGAGTTGCTCAGGTCGAGCGTGCCCTGGACGCGGATCGCGCCGCCGGTGTTGCTCGTGACGTGCGTGCCGCTGATCGTCACCGTGCCGCTCGACTGGGCGTCGATCGCCGCGCCGTCGCCGCTCGCGACGTTCCCGCTGAAGTTCGACGAGCTCACCGACAGCTCGCCCGACCACAGCTCGATCGCCGCGCCGATGGTCGCCTGGTTGGACGTGAACGTGGAGCCGGTGATCGTCACCAGCGTGCCGGCGTCGGCCTCGATCGCGCCGCCGTGCGTCGTCGCGGCGTTCCCGGAGAACGTCGAGCCCGACACGGTCAGCAGGCCGCCGTCGAGGTAGATCGCGCCGCCGCTGGTGGCCTCGATGCCACCGCTCGCGTGGTTGGACGTGAACGTCGAGCCCGTGATCGTCGTCGACGTGCCGTCGGCGTAGATCGCGCCGCCGTCGTTCCCGCCGCCCGACGTGTTGCCGGTGAACGTGACGCCGCTGACCGTCAGGTCCCCGGCGAGCTGCTGGATCCCGCCGCCGCCGCGCTGGTCCAGCGGCGAGTCCGACGAGGTGCCGTTCTGCAGCGTCAGGCCGCTCACCGTCAGCGTGCTCGCCTGGTCCTGGATGATCCCGTCGCTGACGCCCGCGGACCCGTCGATCGCCAGCGCCGACGCGCCGGGCCCCTGGATCACGAGGTCGTCGGTCACGGTCAGCGTGCCCTGCGTGAGCGCGATCGTGCCCGTCACCGACGGGGCGAACTGGATCGTCTCCGGGCCGGCCGCCTGGTTGGCGGCCGCGATCGCGCCGCGCAGCGTGCACGTGTTCGTGGACTGCAGGCAGTCGGCCACGTCGGCGGGCGTCGGCGACCAGTCGCCGGCCGAGTTGACGGTGATGACCGCGCCGCCGGCGAACGCGGGCGCGACCGCGCCGGCGACGAGCGCCGCCAGCGCGGCGACCGGGGCGAGAAGGCGCATCGTCCGTGTGCTCCTAGAGGTCGAGGATCTTGCCGGGGTTGAACAGGTCGTCGGGGTCCAGGGCCTGCTTGATCGCGCGCATCCACCCCACGCCCGCGGTGCCGTGCTCGAGCGGGAGGTACGGCGCCTTGCCGTAGCCGACGCCGTGCTCGCCGGTGCAGGTCCCCTCCGCCTCGATCGCCCGGCGCACGAGCCGGTCGTGGAACGCCATGCCGCGCGCGACCTCGTCGCCGTCGTCGACGTCGAGCATGAGCGTGACGTGGAAGTTGCCGTCGCCGACGTGCCCGACGATCGACCCGTTCAGACCGTGCTCGTCGAGGTCGCGGCGGGTGTCGAGGATCACGTCGGCCAGGCGCGAGATCGGCACGCACGCGTCGGTCGTGAGCGCCTGGCGGCCCGGATGCATCGCGCGGACCGCGTGGTAGGCGTCGTGGCGGGCGCGCCACAGCGCGCGGCGCTCGGCCTCGTCGGTCGCCCAGCGGAAGCCGGCGGCGCCGTGGCCCTCGGCGATCCGGCCCGTCTCCGCCGCCTGCGCCGCCACCTCCGCCTCGGTGCCGTGGAACTCGAAGAACAGGGTCGGCGCGACCGTCATGTCCAGCTCCGAGTACGCGTTGATCGCCTGGATCTGGGACTCGTCGGCGAGCTCCATCCGCGCGACCGGGATCGCGTTCTGGGCGACCTCGATGCAGCACTCGACCGCGTCGCGCAGCGTCGGGAACACGGCCACCGCCGCCGACATCGCCTCCGGCGTGGCGTGCACGCGCAGCGTCACCTCGCACACGAGCCCGAGCGTCCCCTCGGCGCCGACCAGCAGGCGCGTGAGGTCGTAGCCGGCCGACGACTTGCGCGCGCGCGAGCGCGTCTTGAGCAGCTCGCCCCGCGGCGTCACGACCAGCAGCGACAGGACGTTCTCGCGCATCGCGCCGTACCGGACGGTCATCGTCCCCGACGCGCCCGTCGAGACCATGCCGCCGATCGTCGCGTCGGCGCCCGGGTCGACGGCGAAGAACACGCCCTCGGGCCGCAGGCGCGCGTCGAGCTGGCGCCGCGTCACCCCCGCCTCCACGGTCACGTCGAGGTCGTCGAGCGACACCCGCAGGATCCGGTTCATCTCGCGCATGTCGACGCTCACCCCGCCCTGCAGCGCGCCGATGTGGCCCTCCAGCGACGTGCCCGCCCCGAACGGCACGACCGGCGCGCCGTGGCGGCGGCAGACGCCGACGATCGCGACCGCCTCGTCGGTGCTGCGCGGCGCCACGACGACGTCCGGCGGCGCGGGGGCGTGGAACGACTCGTCGCTCCCGTGCTGGCGGCGCACGTCCTCGCCGGTGTGCACGCGGTCGGCCCCGAGCAGCTCGCTCAGGTCGGCCACGAGCGCGCGGACCTGGCCCGCGGTGAGGCGCGGGCGGACGATGGCGGAGGCGTCGGCGGCTGGCACCGGCGCCGCAGTATCCCAGGCGTCGCGGGCACCACAAGCATCCTCCGTAATTCCCACTTTGTAGGTTGAGAAGATGAACAGCGGCGCCGGCGGGTTCCGCCCGGACATCGAGGGCCTGCGCGCGGTCGCGATCGGCGCCGTGGTGCTCGCCCACGCCGGCGTCGCCGCGGCCGCCGGCGGGTTCGTCGGCGTCGACGTCTTCTTCGTCATCTCCGGCTTCCTCATCACCGGCCTGCTGCTGCGCGAGCTCGAGGCGCGCGGCGGCGTCTCGCTGACGCGCTTCTACGCCCGCCGCGCCAAGCGCCTGCTCCCGGCCGCCGCGCTCGTGCTGCTGTGCGTGTCGGTGGCCGGCGCGCTCCTGCTGGACCCGGTCCGGCGCGACCTGCTGGCCGGGGACGTCGTGGCGGCGGCGCTGTCGGTGGTCAACTGGCGCTTCGCCGCCCAGGCGGTCGACTACTTCGCGGTCGGCGTGGACGTCAGCCCGGTGTGCCACTACTGGTCGCTGGCCGTCGAGGAGCAGTTCTACCTCGCGTGGCCGGCGCTGCTGCTCGCCGGCACCTGGTGGGCGCGCCGGCGCGGGCGGTCCGTCCATCGCGCCGCCGGCATCCTGCTCGCGGTCGTCGGCCTCGCCTCGTTCGCCTACGGCGTGCGGCTGACCGCCGTCGAGCCCGACCTCGCCTACTTCTCCACCCTCACCCGCGCGTGGGAGCTGGCGCTCGGCGGCCTGCTCGCCCTCAACGCCACCGCGCCGGCGCGCATCCCGCCCCGCGCCGGCGGCGCGCTGGGCTGGCTGGGCCTGGCCGCGATCGTCGCCGCCTGCGCCTGGTTCGACGGCGCCACCCCGTTCCCGGGCGTGGCCGCGCTGCTGCCGACGCTCGGCACCGTCGCGCTGATCGCGGGCGGCGCCACCGCGCCGCTGCGCGTGCTCACGCTCGCCCCGGTGCGCTACGCCGGGCGCATCTCGTACTCCTGGTACCTGTGGCACTGGCCGCTGTGGGTGTTCGCCACGACCGAGCTCGGGCCGCTCACCGCCTGGCAGGGCCTCGCCGTGATGGGCGTTTCGCTCGTGCCCGCGATCGCCACCCACCACCTCGTCGAGGCGCCCCTGCACCACGCGCGGCGCCTCGCCGTCCGGCCGGGCCTCGCCCTGCGCCTGGGCGCCGTCTGCATCGCGGTCGCCGTCGTCGCCGGCGTGCTCGTCTCCAGCACGGCGCCGACCATCCCCACGGCCACCGACGTCGACGGCGCGCGGGCGATCGAGCCCGCCCGCTTCGTCCTCCAGCGCGAGGCCGACGCGCTGCGCCCCAACCCCCGCGACGCCGACGCGGACCAGCCGCGGATGTACGACGACGGCTGCTGGCAGACCCGCTCGGGCACGCGCTCGCCCGACTGCCGCTACGCCGACACGGACGCGCGCGCCACGATCGTCCTCTTCGGCGACTCCCACGCGGCGATGTACGCGCCGGCGCTGGAGGCGATCGCCCGCCGCCGCGACGCCGCCCTGCTCGTCCTCAGCAAGCAGGGCTGCCATCCCGCCGAGATCCCGCTGTGGAACGGGCCGCTGGGCCGCCACTACGACGAGTGCGACGCGTGGCGCGCCGACGCGCTCGCCCGCATCGAGCGCGAGCGCCCGCTGCTCGTCGTCACCGCCGGCGCCAACGGCTACGCCGCGATGGCGCCCGACGGCGGCAGGCGCCGCGCCGTCGACAGCGTGAGGCCGCTCACCGACGCCTACGCGGCCACGCTGCGCCGGCTGGCGGCGACCGGCGCGGAGGTCGTCGCGCTGGCCGACACCCCGTACGCGCCGTTCGACGTGCCCTCCTGCGTCGCCGAGCGCCCGAAGGAGCTGGCCGAGTGCGCGTTCGACCGCAGCGCCGGCTTCCGCTTCCCGCCGATCAGCGCCCGCGCGGCCCGGGCCGCCCGCGACGCCGGCGTGCGCCTGATCGACCCGACCCCGGTCGTCTGCCCGGACGACACCTGTCCGGCGGTCATCGGCGACGCCCTGGTCTACCGCGACGACAACCACCTCACCGCGACCTACGCCCGCACGATCGCCGGGTGGCTGGCGTCGCGGCTGCCACCTCGCCGCTGATCCCCTCCAGTAGCCTGCGCCGCATGGCGCTCGACCCGACGACCACCGCGCTCGGGTCCTGGTCCGGCGGCCGCTTCATGCACTTCGGCGAGCCGCTGGACGACGACCGGCTCGTGGCGCTGCTGCGACCCGGCGACGGGATCGACACGGTCATCACCGCCGACGTGTACGGGCAGGGCGAGGCCGACCGCATCGTCGGCCGCGCGCTCGCCGGCCTCGACCGCGACGCCTACTGCCTCGTCGGCGCCGTCGGCCACGACTTCTACGAGGGCGAGCGGGCCGGCGCCAAGGGCTTCCCGCGCTTCACCGCCACGCGCCCGCCGGAGCGCTGGGGCGACTACCTGCGCGAGGCCACCGAGCGCTCGCTGGAGCGCTGCGGCGTCGACGCGTTCGACCTCCTGCTGCTGCACAACCCCGACCGCGACGGCTACCGCGACCCGCGCGTGTGGGAGGGGATGGCGGAGCTGCGCGACGCCGGGCTGACCCGGCTGCTGGGCGTCGCCCCGGGCCCGGCGAACGGCTTCACGCTGGACCTCATCGACTGCTTCGAGCGCTTCGGCGACGTCGTCGACTGGGCGATGGTGATCCTCAGCCCGATGGAGCCGTGGCCGAGCTCGCTCGTGCTCGACGCCGCCGCCCGCGAGGGCGTGCGCACGATCACGCGCGTGGCGGACTACGGCGGGCTGTTCTGGGACGACGTCCGCCCCGGCCACGCGTTCCGCGAGCGCGACCACCGGCTGTTCCGGCCGGACGGCTGGATCGAGGCGGGCTGCGAGCGCCTCGACGAGATGCGGCCGATCGCGCAGCGCCACGGCCTCACGCCGCTGCAGCTCGCCGTCCAGTGGAACCTCGCCCAGCCGAGCGTCTCGTGCGTGGTCCCGACGCTCATCCAGGAGGCGGGCGACGGCGCGCGGCCGATCGAGGACAAGCGCGCCGAGCTCGCGGCCACGCCCCACGAGGTCGTGCTCGCCCCCGAGGAGGTCGAGCAGCTCGGCGCGATCGGCGACAACACCGGCTGCATGGACCTCAAGGGCGCGTCGGTCGCGCACGACGGCGAGCCGCAGCCCGACGCCTGGCCGCTGGACGAGGAGCTGGCCCGGGTCGCGTCGCGCTGGGCGATCGACCCGGCGCGCGACCTCGTCAAGACGGCGTAGCCAGCGCGTGCAGCGGCGCCGGGCCGCGCCGCCCGGCGGGCTCGACCAGCTCCAGCGCCCGCAGGCAGTACAGCGTCCGCTGCGCCAGCACGCGGCCGCAGCCCATGAGCGCGGCGAGCTCGCGGGTGCTGAACGGCTCGGGCGGCAGCGGCGGCAGGACGGCCAGCAGGTCGGCGGGCTCGCGCAGCACGACGCGGTCGAGCACCTCGACGAGCCGGCGCTCGCCCGGGTCGCGGGTGCGCCGGCGGCGCCGCACGGGCTCGGGGCCGCGGACGTGGTCCTCGCGCAGCAGCAGGACCTCGAGCGTCAGGTGCTCGTGGCCGAGCAGCGTCGGGAACGCGACGAGCCGGTCGAACACCTCGGCGGCCGTGGCGCGCTTCGGCGACAGGCGGGCCGAGAGCACCTCGCCGTGCTCGTCGACGCGGACGATCCGCCGCTCGGCGGCGACCGGGTGGACGATCCGCATGCGGTGCTCGTCCAGCAGCGCGTCGAGCTTGCGGCCAAGCGCGCCGAACCCGCCGGTCTGGACCTCGACGAGCTCGCCGTCGGCGCGGACCAGGTCGATGACGAAGCGGCCGACCCGGACCTCCGCGCGGTCGCCCGGCTCGGCCAGGAGCGCCTTGACCGCCGCGTGGAGGGACCCCTCGCGCAGCTCGCCGATGCCTGCCACGGCGCGGCACGCTAGCGCCCGCCCCGGCTGCCGTTGTCGTTCTGCGCTCGCATGGCGATCGCAGACTGACAACGGCGGGGTCAGCGGGGCTCGAGCACGATCACCGGGATGCGCCGCGACGTGGCCCGCTGGTAGCTCTCGTACGAGCGGTAGAGGCCGACCATCATCCGCCACAGGCGCTCGCGCTCCTCGCCCTCGGCGACCCGCGCGCGGACCGGGCGCGGCTCGCGCTCGCCGGGCAGCTCGACCGTCGTGTCGGGGTTGGCGCGGAGGTTCGCCACCCACGCCGGGTTCTCGTCGGCGCCGCCCTGGGAGGCGACGATCACGAGGTTCTCGCCGTCGCGCCCGAACAGCAGCGGCGCCGTTCGCGCGCGCCCGGTGCGCGCCCCGACGTGGTGCAGGATGAGGATGTCGGCCTTCCCCCACCGGCCGCCCACACGGCCGCCCGTCGTGCGGATCAGCCACGTGTGGAAGTCGGTGAAGCGCAGCCACGCCGTCCACAGCGGCGTCCCGGGTTCGGGCAGCTTCCCCATCGGCCCGGGAGCGTACCGGTGACCGGCGACCGGCCAAACCTTGCCACATCTTTGTCAAGGTTGCGCTAGACTGCCGGCGCGATGCGGGACTACGCCAAGACCATCCGTGAGCGCGTCGTCGTCTTCGACGGCGGCATGGGCGCGACGCTCGAGCAGTTCGACCTGACCACCGAGGACTACGGCGGGCTGCCGGGCAAGTGCCACGAGGCCCTGATCCTGCACCGCCCCGACGTCATCGCGGGCGTGCACGACTCGATGGTGGCCGCCGGCGCCGACGTCGTGCAGACCGACACCTTCCAGGCGAGCCGCCTGAAGCTCGACGAGTGGGGCCTCGGCGACCACACGCTCGAGATCAACCAGGTCGCCGCGGAGATCGCCCGCCACGCGATCGGCGGCGGCGACGAGCGCTTCGTCGCCGGCTCGATCGGGCCGACCGGGTTCCTGCCCGCCTCCGACGACCCCACGCTCGGCCAGATCCCGTTCCGCAGGCTCGTCGAGGTCTTCGAGGAGCAGGCCCGCGGCCTGCTGCTGGGCGGCGTCGACCTCGTCGTCATCGAGACCGTCCAGGACATCCTCGAGGCCAAGGCCGCGATCTTCGGCGTGCGCGAGGCGTTCAAGACCGTCGGCCGCCGCGTGCCGATCCAGGTCTCGGTCTCGCTGCTGCCCAACGGCGGCAAGATGCTGCTGGGCACCGACATCGACGCCGCGCTCACCACGCTCGAGGCGCTGAAGGTCGACGTCATCGGCCTCAACTGCTCCACGGGCCCCGAGGACATGCGCGACGCGATCCGCTTCCTCGGCGAGTTCTCGCCGGTGCCGGTCTCGTGCGTCCCCAACGCCGGCCTGCCGATCCAGGGCCCCAACGGCGAGACGATCTTCCCCGAGGAGCCCGGCCCGCTGGCCGAGACGCTCGGCGAGTTCGTCGAGCGCTACGGCGTCACGGTCGTCGGCGGCTGCTGCGGCACCACGCCCGCGCACATCAACGCGATCGCCCAGCGCTGCCGTCCGCACCGCATCGGCCCCCGCCCCGCCCCGCGCCCGCCGCGCGTGTCGTCGATGATCGCCGCCACGCCGCTCGTGCAGGAGCCGCGCCCGACGCTCGTCGGCGAGCGCGTGAACTCGCAGGGCTCGCGCAAGGCCAAGGAGCTGCTGCTCGCCGACGACTACGACGGCCTCGTGCAGGTCGCCGAGGACCAGGTCGAGGGCGGCGCGCACGTGCTCGACCTGTGCGTCGCGCTCACCGAGCGCACCGACGAGGACGAGCAGATGCGCACGGTCGCCAAGCGCGTCTCGCTGACGCAGCCGGCGCCGATCCAGGTCGACTCGACCGAGCCCGACGTCATCGCCAAGGCGCTGGACCAGATCCCGGGCCGCGCGATCGTCAACTCGATCAACCTCGAGGCCGGCCGCGCCAAGGCCGACGTCGTGATCCCGATGTGCATCGAGCACGGCGCCGCGCTGATCGCGCTGACGATCGACGAGGTCGGCATGGGCAAGACGGCCGAGCGCAAGCTCGAGATCGCCAGGCGCATCCACCAGATCGCCTGCGAGGAGCACGGGCTCGACCCGCAGCTGCTGATCTTCGACTGCCTCACGTTCACGCTGACCACCGGCGACGAGGAGTGGCGGCCGTCGGCCGTCGAGACGATCGAGGGCATCCGCGCGATCAAGCGCGAGATCCCCGACGTGAAGACCTCGCTCGGCGTCTCGAACGTGTCGTTCGGCGTCTCGCAGACCGCGCGCGCGGTCCTCAACTCGGTCTTCCTGCACCACTGCGTCGAGGCCGGGCTGGACCTGGCGATGGTCAACCCGAACCACATCACGCCGTACGCGGAGATCGACGAGACCGAGCGCGAGCTGGCCGACGACCTCGTCTTCAACCGCCGCGACGACGCGCTCGAGCGCTTCATCGCCCACTTCGAGGCCAAGGGCGCCGTCGCCGAGGAGGACAAGGCCGACGCGACCGCGGGCATGGAGCCCGAGGAGGCCCTGCACTTCCACATCCTGCGCCGAAAGAAGGACGGCGTCGAGGACTGGATCGACCGCTCCGTCGAGAAGATCGGCGCGGTCCCGACGCTGAACGACGTGCTGCTGCCGGCGATGAAGGAGGTCGGCGACAAGTTCGGCGCCGGCGAGCTGATCCTGCCGTTCGTGCTGCAGAGCGCCGAGGTGATGAAGCGCGCCGTCGCCCGCCTGGAGCGCTACCTCGACAAGATCGAGGGCTACACGAAGGGGACGGTCGTGCTGGCGACCGTGTTCGGCGACGTGCACGACATCGGCAAGTCGCTCGTCAACACGATCCTCACGAACAACGGCTACACGGTCGTCGACCTCGGCAAGCAGGTGCCGATCGGGACGATCCTCGAGGCCGCCCAGGAGCACGACGCGACCGCGATCGGCCTGTCCGCGCTGCTCGTGTCGACGTCCAAGCAGATGCCGCTCGCCGTGCAGGAGCTGCACGAGCACAAGATGCAGTTCCCGGTGCTCGTCGGCGGCGCCGCGATCAACCGCGACTTCGCGCTGCGCGCCCTGTACCCCAAGGGCCAGGAGTCCGACGAGGTCTACGAGCCCGGGCTCTTCTACTGCAAGGACGCCTTCGAGGGCCTGGCCAAGATGGACGCGATCATCGACCCGGAGGCGCGCGAGCGCCTCGTGGCCGAGACGCGCGAGCGGGCGAAGCGGCTGCGCGAGAAGGGCCCCGAGCCCGAGCTCGGCCCGACCGACGACGACAGCGTCCGCTCGGCCGCCCGCACCGACAACCCCGTCCCCGAGCCGCCGTTCTGGGGCGTGCGCGAGCTGGAGGTCGACCTCGACGAGGTATTCCCCCACCTCGACACGCACGTGCTGTTCAAGCTGCACTGGGGCGGGCGCGGCGTGAAGGGCGAGGAGTGGGAGCGCCTCGTCGGCGAGGACTTCCAGCCGCGCCTGGAGCGCATGTGGCGCGAGCAGGACTACCTGCGCCCGCGCGCCAAGCTCGGCTACTTCCCCTGCTACAGCGAGGGCAACGAGCTGGTCGTGCTCGACCCCGGCGACCGCGAGACCGTGCTGGAGCGCTTCGTGTTCCCGCGCCAGCCGGGCCACTCGCGGATCTGCCTGGCCGACTTCTACCGCCCGCGCGAGTCCGGCGAGCTGGACGTCGTCGCCTTCCAGGCGGTCACCGCGGGCGACGAGGTGACCGAGCTGATGGCGCGGCTGGAGCGCGAGGGCGAGTTCGCCGAGCAGCTCTTCGTGCACGGCCTCGGGGTGCAGACCGCCGAGGGCATGGCCGAGTGGCTGCACGCGCGCATCCGCTCCGACCTCGGGATCCCGGAGACCCAGGGCCGCCGCTGGTCGTGGGGCTACCCGGCCGCGCCGGAGCAGTCGGAGCTGGAGAAGCTCTTCCGCGTCATGGACGCGCCCTCGATCGGCCTGCGGCTGTCGGGCGGCTACGCGCTCGAGCCGGAGCAGTCGACGGTGGCGATCGTGTCGCATCACCCGCAGGCCGTGTACTTCGGCATGAAGTCGGGCTTCCTGCCGGAGGAGAGCGCGCCGGACGACGTGATCAAGGGCTCCGATCGCGACGCGACGGTGGGCGCCCCGCTCAGCTCGTGACCCGCAGGGCTTGACTTCAAGTGCACTTGAAGGCGTAGGTTCGGGCGCCGCAGCCTCCGAACCCGACCCTTCGAGGAGCACGCGATGTCCGGCCTGGCCCACGCCACCTCTCCCCCGATCGACCTGCGGCGCCTGCGCGACGACGTGCGCGGCGCCATGCTGACCCCCGCCGACGCCGGGTACGACGAGGCCCGCGAGGTGTTCAACGCCGCCGCCGACCGGCGCCCGGCCGCCGTCGTGCGGCCGGCGGACGCCCGCGACGTCGCCGCCGTCCTGACCCACGCGCGCGAGCAGGGCGCGGGCGTGGCGATCCGCGGCGGCGGCCACAGCTTCGCGGCCCACGGCGTCGCCGACGGCGTCGTCCTGCTCGACATGCGCTCGATGGGCGCCGTCGAGATCGACCCGGACGCCCGCGTCGGCCGCGCCCAGGGCGGCGCGACCGCCGGCGACTACACGGTCGCCGCCGACGCGCACGGCCTGGCCACCGGCTTCGGCGACAACCCGGGGGTCGGCATCGCCGGCCTCACCGTCGGCGGCGGCATCGGCTACCTCGTGCGCGAGCACGGCCTCACCGTCGACAGCCTCCTGGGGGCCGAGCTCGTCACCCCCGACGGCGAGATCCGCACCGTCGACGCCGAGCGCGAGCCCGACCTGTTCTGGGCGCTGCGCGGCGGCGGCGGCAACTTCGGCGTCGTCACCGAGCTGCGCTTCCGCCTGCACCCGATCGGCTCGGTGTACGGCGGGTTCCTCGTGCTGCCCCTCGACGCCGCGGTCCTGGCCGGCTTCGCCGAGCACGCCGCGGCGGCGCCCGAGTCGCTGTCGATGATCGGCCGCGCGGTGCCGGCGCCGCCGGTGCCGTTCATCCCCGCCCAGCATCACGGCGAGCTCGTGCTGATCGTCGCGCTCGTCCACGACGGCGACGCGGAGTCCGGCCGGCGCGCGCTGGCGCCGGTGCGCGCGCTGGCGGAGCCGATCGCCGACCTCGTGCGGGAGACGACCTACGCGAGCATGTTCGCCGAGGAGGGCGGGCCGGAGCGCGCCGCCGTCGCGATGCGCACCGCGTTCACCGACACGATCGACGCGGAGGCGATCGTCGAGGGCCTGCGGACGGCCACCACCCCGTTCAAGGCGGCCGAGATCCGGGCGCTGGGCGGCGCGATGGCGCGGGTCCCCGCCGACGCGACCGCGTTCGGCTTCCGCGACAGCGCGTACATGGTCAGCCTCGGGGCGATGAGCTTCGGGCCCGAGAGCGACGTGGAGGCGCTCGAGGCGTCCGTCGTCGAGCGGGCGGCGGCCGCCGGGCTGGACGGGCGGCCCGGCTACGTCAACTACATGGGCGCGCCGCAGCCGGTCGAGGCCGCCTACCCGCCGGCGACGCTCGCCCGGCTCGCCGAGGTCAAGCGCCGCTACGACCCCGACAACGTCCTGCGCTTCAACCACAACGTCGCGTCCGCGGCCTGAAGGCCGGGTACCGTGTCGCTCGTGGCCTACCACGAGCGACCGGCCGCCCGCCCGTTGCTGCGCGACCGCGTGGCCTGCGTCTGGCGCCACGCCGCGTCCGGCGACGCCGCCGTCCTGCCCGACGGGTGCATGGACGTCGTGTGGACCGGCTCGCGGCTGCTCGTCGCCGGGCCCGACACGCGCGCCACCCGGGCGGGCAGCCCGGCCCCCGGAGCGGCGGTCGCCGGCGTGCGCCTGCGGCCCGGGGCCGGCGGCGCGGCGCTCGGCGTCGCGGCGTGGGAGCTGCGCGACACGCGCGTCGACCTGGCCGACGTGTGGGGCCGCGACGGCGCCGAGCTGACCGAGCGCGTGGCCGCCGCCTCCGGGACGGCCGAGCGCGAGGCGCTGCTCGAGGACGCGGTCGCCGCCCGGGTCGCGCCGCTCGACGAGCTCGTCGTGGTGGCGGCCGCCCGGGTCGCCCGCGGCGAGCGCGTGGCCGACGTGGCGCGCGAGGTCGCGCTCTCCGAGCGCCAGCTCCGCCGCCGCTTCCACGACCAGGTCGGCTACGGGCCCAAGACGCTCGGTCGCGTGATGCGCCTGCAGCGGGTGCTGCGCCTGGCGCGCGCCCGGCCGGCGGCGGGGCTGGCGGAGCTCGCGTACGCGGCCGGCTACGCCGACCAGGCGCACCTGTCGGCCGACGCGCGCGCGCTCACGGGCCTGACCGCGCGCGCGCTGATCGCCTCGCGGCGCTGACGCGTCCGGTTTTCCCAAGACCGCCGGGACGGCCCGCGCCTACGGTCCGCCCATGCCCGACGTCGACGCCGCCACCACGTTCGTCTGGACCCACGCGCGGGTCCTGGACCGCCACCGCTTCGCGCACCGCTTCCTGGGCGCGCCCGCCGAGCCCGTCCTCGCCGCGCTGGCCGCCTACGCGACCGGCGACGGCGGGTACGGGCATGCGCTCGAGCCCGACCTGCGCGGTCCCGACGCGCAGATCGGGGCGATGGAGACGGCGCTGTCGGTGCTGGCCGAGGTCGACGCCCTCGACGGGCCGGAGGGGCGCGCCGCGATCGGCTGGCTGGAGCGGATCGCGCCCGACGGCGGCGTGCCGTTCATGCTCCCGTCCGGGCTGCGCTTCCCGCGCGCGCCGTGGTGGCAGACCGACCCCGACCCGCCCGGCTCGCTGGTGGCGACCGGCTTCGTCGCCGACGCGCTGCTGGGCGGCGGCGTGCGCCACCCGTGGCTCGACCGCGCCGCCGAGTGGTGCTGGCGGGAGATCGAGGCGGCCGAGTCGCTGGCCCCCTACGGCGCGCGCGGCGCGCTGGCGTTCCTGGACGCCACGCCCGACGCCGAGCGGGCGCAGCGCGCCCTCGCGCGCCTCGCGCCGCTGGTCGACGCGGTCGTGACGCGCGACCTCGACGGCTCCGGCGAGCACCACGGCCCGCTGGACCTCAGCCCGCGGCCGGACGGCCGCTCCCGCGCGCTGTTCCCCGCCGAGCTCGTGGCAGCCCAGCTCGACCACCTCGCCGCCGCCCAGCAGGACGACGGCGGCTGGCCGTGGCGGGCGGCGGACTGGAGCCCGGCCGCGACCGCGGAGTGGCGCGGGATCGTGACGCTCGAGGCGCTCACGACCCTGCGCGACCACGGCCGGCTGGACGCGTCCTAGCGGTCGACGCGCAACAGGCTCGGCTCGCCGCCGGCCCGCGGCATGCGCGACACGAAGACGGCCCGCTCGTCGAGCGCGGTGTCCAGCAGCCGGTGGGCGGCCGGGCGGATCGGCCCGTGGCGGTCCACCGGCCGCCGGCCCTGGCCGGTGCGGCCGTGCGCGCGGCCGCCGTCGCGCCCGGCCTGGCCGCGCAGGCGCAGGAGGACGCGCCCGCCGCGGCCGCGGGTCGCGGGCGCCAGCCGCAGCTCCTGGGCCAGGCCGGTGACGCGGATCCAGGCCATCGCGCCGCCGTGCAGCGACGGGCCCGCGAGGACCGCACCGCGCTCGCTCCGCAGCGCGACCGGCCGGGCGCCGGGCGTCGCCAGGTCGAGCGCGACGATGCGGCTGCCGCGCCGGGTCGCCACGGCCCATGCCACGCGGTCGCCGTCGAGCGCGGGGCGGCTGAGCGTCCCCGGTGCGGACACGCGGGCGACCAGCCGCGGGGGCACCGCGGGATCGGCGAGGTTCGCGACGACGATGCGGTCGGGGCCCGGGAGGCGCCAGGCCAGCCAGCGCGCCGACACGGCCAGCGCGTCGGCGCCCGCCGCCGCCGGCACCGCGACCGTGGCGGCGCTCGCGCGCTCCACCACCGTCGGCGTGCCGTCGAAGGCGACGTAGGCCAGGCGCCCGCCGCCGACCGCGGGCAGCCGTCCGCCGACCGGCCCGGGGTCTCCGCCCGCCGGGAGCAGGACGCCGTCGCCGCCCGGCACGCTCCAGGCCAGCGTCGCGGCGTCGGCGCTCGGCAGCCCGGCCGGCTGCGCGACCTGCTGCACGGCCGCGCTGGCGGTGCCGCCGGCCAGCGCCGCCGCGACGGCGAGCAACGCGACCGCGTCGATCAGGCGCGCGCCCCGCAGCAGCCCCGGCCGCGCCGCCATCGCGTCCAGCGCCCGCGCCCCGACCTCGCGGTCAGCGACCGGGGCCAGGGCGACGATCGGCAGCGCCCGCCCGATCCCGAACGCGACGCCGAGCACGAGGCCCAGCCCGACGTCGGCGACGACGAGGCTCACGGCCGCCAGCGCCGGCAGCGCGAACGACAGCACGTACGTCGTGAAGCCGAGCCCGAGGAGGATGCCGTAGAGGAACGCGGCGACCGGCAGCGGCAGCACGCGCCGCCACGACTCGGGCACCTGCCGCCGGAGCTGGGGCGCGATGCGCACCCCGAGCGCGTCGAGCGCGGCGGAGGCCACGGCGATCGCCACCGCGATGCCGATCGCCACGTCGCCGCCCGGATGCGACTGCGCCAGCGCGCCGAGCGCCGCCAGGCCGCCGAACGTGACCGCGCCGCCCAGCGGCGCCCCGAGCGCGAACGCCGCGCAGGCCGCGACCGTGCGCCGGCGCCCGCCGGGATGCCCGTTGGGCCCGAGCGTGTCGATCATCGAGAACCCGCACGGCGACCACGTCCCCGTCCAGCCGGCGGCGAGGC
>DATMSA010000153.1:0-2391 GCA_035565675.1 Capillimicrobium sp.
GGCCGCGGCGACCGGACCGTGGCCGGGCCGGCGCTGGGGCACGTGCTGGTCGGCGTGGTAGCTGGAGCGCACGAGCGGGCCGGCGGCGATGTGGTCGAAGCCGAGCTCGTAGGCCGCGGCCTCCAGCGCCTCGAACTCGTCGGGGTGCCAGTAGCGGACGACCGGCAGGTGGCGCTCGGTCGGGCGCAGGTACTGGCCGACGGTGAGCACCTGGACGCCGGCCTCGCGCAGGTCCTCGAACGCGGCGACCATCTCGTCGTGCGTCTCGCCGAGCCCGACCATCAGGCCGGACTTCGTCGTGACCTCGCCCTCGCCCATCGCCTTCGCGTTGCGCAGCACCCGCAGCGAGCGCTTCCAGGTGGAGCCGCGGCGGGCCACCGGATAGAGGCGCGGCACGACCTCGACGTTGTGGTTGAAGACGTCGGGGCGCTCGGCGATCACGGTCGCCAGCGGCATCTCCTGGCCCTGGAAGTCCGGGGTCAGGACCTCGACCTGGCAGCCGGGGGCCTGGCGGCGGACCTGGCGGATCGTGGCCGCCCAGATGCGCGCGCCCTTGTCGGGCAGGTCGTCGCGGTCGACGCTCGTGATGACCGCGTGGCGCAGGCCCAGGCGCGCGATCGAGCGCGCGACGCGCGCGGGCTCGAGCGGGTCGTTCCAGGTCGGCTTGCCGGTCTTCACGTGGCAGAACCCGCAGCGGCGGGTGCACGTGTCGCCGAGGATCATGAACGTGGCGGTGCCGCGCTCCCAGCACTCGCCGACGTTCGGGCAGGCCGCCTCCTGGCACACCGTGTGCAGGTTCTCGGCGTCCATCAGCGCCCGCAGCTCGCGGTACTTGGCGCCGCCGGGCGGCGGCACCTTGAACCAGCGCGGCTTGCGCTCGCGCAGCGGGCGCACGTCGGGGCCCAGCACGGTCAGCACGTCCATGCCGCCGGGGTTGGCCCGCGAGCGGGTCTGATGCCTGCGCTGCTCGACCGCCACGTCCATCAGCCTACCGGGCCGGGGCCGCCGGCCCGTGGCCTCAGCGGGTGGCGCCGTTCGTCGTGACGTTGGTGCGGTTGCCGGCCGCGTCGGTGACCGTCACGCGCAGGCTGAAGCCCTGCGTGGCGTCGCGCCGCAGCAGCGTCCGCGTGGCCGCGGTCATCCGCGAGGTGAGGCGCACCCACCCGGCGGTCGCGTGCACCTGGCCGGTGACCTCGCGCTGGCGCTGGCGCCCGACGCGCAGCGTGGCCGACACCGAGCAGGCCTCGTTGCACGACACCGTGAACGGCAGGCCGCGGCGGATCAGCGTGGTCGCCCGCGGGTTCGTCGTCACCGCGACGACGACGCGCGGGTCGCTCGTGTCGTCGGGCGCCTCGCCGAGCGAGGTCAGCGAGACGATCGGCGTGTCGGCGGTGGCCGACGACGAGCTGCGGTAGGCGATCGTCGCGCGCTGGCTGTCGGTCGAGATCGGGCTCGCCGCGCCGGTGGAGAGGTCGACCGTGTACAGGCGCGGCATCTCGTCGGCGCCCGGCCGCAGCGAGGCCAGCGCGGTGCCGCTGCGCGTGATCGTCAGGCCGGCGGCGCCCTCGGCGGGCACGCCGAGCTCGCCGATCGAGCGCACGAGCGCGGCCTGGGTCGGCGCGGTCACGAGCGCGTCGCGGCCGGTGTCGATCCCGTACATCGAGGCCGCGCCGCCGCTGGTGGGCGGCGTCGTGTAGGCGAGCGCGGCGAGGACCGGCGTGCTGCCGGTGCCGGGGTCGCTCGGGTCGTAGGCGTACGGCGAGTCGACGCCGGCGACCTGGCCGTTGACCATCGAGATGCGCAGGTTCTGCTCGGTGCTCGAGTACGAGCGCGCCTGCAGCGACGACGGGTCGATGGCGAACGCGAACGTGGCGCCGTTCAGCGGCGGGCTGAACGGCGTGTTGCTCACCGGGGTCGCGGCGCCGGTGACCGGGTTGATGATGTAGACGCGGTTGGTGGAGCCCAGCCCGTACATGCGCCCGATGCCGTCGGCCCACCCGATCCCGACCAGCGTCTCGCCGGTCTGCAGCCCGCTGACCGTCAGCGCGCCCTGCAGGTTGCCGGGCGAGTCGGAGCGGAACAGGAGGATCTGGTTGTCCTCGGTGAGACCGGCGAGCTGCTCGGCGGCCGAGGCGGCCGCCGGCGCGCACAGGCCCAGAGCGGCGGCCAGCGCAAGGGTGCGGAGAGTCGCGAGCGGGCGCATCCGCGGCATTCTTGCGTAGCGCGGGGGGTCGGCGTGCAGGATTGCCGCCAGATTTCGTCACGCGATGTCGCTCCGGAAAACGGTGCGTCGGGGTGGTCGACCTAACCCCGCGATGGCGAGGGTTAGGTCGCTCACGTACTGCTCCGGAAAACGGTGCGTCAAACGAGTGCCGAGCGAGACGCCGGGGC
>DATMSA010000154.1:0-2319 GCA_035565675.1 Capillimicrobium sp.
CGGCGCGGATCGCGGCCGCGTCGGGATCGGTCGTCTGCACGAGCACCCGCCCGCCGCCCGGCCCGCGGCCGGCGCGCCCGGCGAGCTGGGCGATGAGCGCGAACGTGCGCTCCTCGGCGCGGAAGTCGGGGAAGCGCAGCGTGGCGTCGGCGTCGAGGACGACGCCGAGCGTCACGTCGGGGAAGTCGTGGCCCTTGGCCACGACCTGCGTGCCGACGAGCACGGCGCGGTCGGCGGCCTCGAACTCGGCGAGGACGGCGCCGGCGCGGCCGACGTCGGCGTCGAGGCGCAGCGTCCGCAGGCCGGCCGCGGCCAGCTCCTCCGACAGCCGCTCGGTGCCGGCCCCGTGCCGGGCGACCGACACCGAGCCGCAGTCGGGGCAGCGGTCGGGCACGCGCTCGCGGTGGCCGCAGTGGTGGCAGGCCAGGTAGCCGCCCGCGCGGTGCAGCACGAGCGTCACGTCGCAGTTCGGGCACTCCCACGCCCGCCCGCACGTGCGGCAGGTGAGGAAGTTCGACCAGCCGCGGCGGTTCAGCAGCACGATCGACTTGGGCGCGTCGAGCAGCGCCGCGTACGTGCGCGGGTGCAGGGCGGTGCGCTGCTCGCGCATGTCGACGACCTCCACCGGCGGCAGGCGCTGGCCGTCGACGCGCGCGGGCATCGCGATCCGGCGCATCGCCCGCCAGCTCTCGGGGCGCGGGGTCGCGCTGCCGGCGACGACGAGGCAGCCGCGCTGCTCGGCGACCAGGCGCGCGTCGTAGCGGGGATCGCCCTCGTGCTTGTAGGAGCTGTCGTGCTCCTCGTCGATCACGATCAGGCCGAGCCGGGCGATCGGCGCGAACACGGCCGAGCGCGGCCCGACGCACACGCGCGCCTCGCCGCGGCGCAGGCGCAGCCACTCGTCGTGGCGCTCGCCGTCGCCCAGCGCGGAGTGCAGGACGGCGACGGTGTCGCCGAAGCGCTCGACGAACCGCGACACGATCTGGGGCGTGAGCGCGATCTCGGGGACGAGCACGATGGCCCCCTCCCCGCGCTCCAGGCAGGCGCCGACCGCGCGCAGGTACACCTCGGTCTTGCCCGAGCCGGTGACGCCGTGCAGCAGCAGGCGATCGCCGGGGCCGGCGGCGGCGATCGCGGCCAGCGCCGCCTCCTGGTCGCTCGTGAGGCGCGGCTGGGGCCTGCGGGCCCCGACGGCCACGTGCGTGGGCGCCCGCCGCTGCGCCCTCGGGGCGAGCGTCACGAAGCCGCGCCGCTCCAGGCGCCGCAGCGCGGCGAGGTCGGGGCCGGCCAGCCGCGGGAGCGAGGCCAGCAGCGCGCGCTGGGCGTCGGTCAGCCGGCCCTCGGCCCCGGGCACCGGCTCGGCCCACAGCGCGGTCTTCTCGCGCGCCCGCGACGGCGGCAGCATGAGCCCGACCGCCCGCGCGAACGTCGAGCAGTACTCGCGCGCCATCCAGTAGGCGAGGTCGATGAGCTCGGGCGGGAGCGCATGCGGGAGCACCCGCCGCGGCGCGACGAGCTTCTCCTCGGGGACCTCCGTGTGCTCGCGCAGGTCGACGACCACGCCGGGCACCTCGCGGTGGCCGAAGGGGACGCGCAGCAGCGACCCGACCCCGATGCCGTCGACCGCCAGGTAGTCGAACGGCCCGCGCAGCGCGCGGGCCGTCGTCAGCGGCTCGACGCGGGCGATCCTCGGCACCGCCCGAGCGTACGACCCTATGCGGCGTCGGCCTTCAGCGCCTCGACCTTGTCGGTCCGCTCCCACGTGAAGTCGTGGTCCTCGCGGCCGAAGTGGCCGTACGCGGCGGTCTTCTGGTAGATCGGCCGGTGGAGGTTCAGCGCCTCGCGGAACGCGCCCGGACGCAGGTCGAAGTGGCGGTCGACCAGCTCGGCGATCCGGGCGCGGCAGATCTTCTCGGTGCCGAACGTCTCGACCATCACCGACACGGGGTGGGCGACGCCGATCGCGTAGGCGACCTGCACCTCGGCGCGATCGGCCAGCCCGGCCGCCACGATGTTCTTGGCGACGTGGCGGGCGGCGTAGGCGGCCGAGCGGTCGACCTTGGAGGGGTCCTTGCCGGAGAAGGCGCCGCCGCCGTGGCGGGCCATGCCGCCGTAGGTGTCGACGATGATCTTGCGCCCGGTCAGGCCGCAGTCGCCCACCGGGCCGCCGATCACGAACCGGCCCGTCGGGTTGACCAGGAACGCCTTGCGCAGCGCGTTGGCGTCATACAGCTCCTTGGGCAGCACCGGCTCGACCACGTGCTCCCACAGATCGTCGGGCAGCACGCCCTCGGAGCCCTCGGCGTGCTGCGTGCTGAT
>DATMSA010000155.1:0-26861 GCA_035565675.1 Capillimicrobium sp.
CACCGAGGAGACCGAGGGCAAGGTCGGCGCGTCCGGCGTCGCCGGCGTTCTCAGCACCGTGATCCTGCTCGTCACCTACGTCGTCGTCGGCTACGCGGTGGTCGCCTACGCGGGGCCGGACCTGCTGGAGCGCTTCGCCGACGACGAGGGCATCTTCGCCGAGCTGGCCACGTCGGCGCTCGGCACGCCGCTGGACAAGCTCGTCGTGCTGGCGATCCTCACGTCGGCGCTCGCCTCGACGCAGACGACGATCCTGCCCGCGTCGCGCACGACGCTGTCGATGGCGCGCGCCGACGCGATGCCCGCCGCGTTCGGGCGCGTGCACCGGCGCTTCTACACGCCGCACGTGTCCACGATCGTCATCGGGATCATCGCGACCGCCTGGTACGTCGGCGTCAGCGCGGTGTCCGAGAACTTCCTGGGCGACACGCTCACCGCGCTCGCGCTGATGATCGCCTTCTACTACGTGCTCAGCGGGGTCGCCTGCATCGTGTACTACCGCCGCCACCTGCTCGAGTCCGTGCGCAACTTCCTGTTCATCGGCGTCGCGCCGCTCATCGGCTCGCTCGTGCTGGGCGCGCTGTGGGTGAAGGCGATCATCACGTACGCCGACCCCGAGCAGTCCTACGGCGGCACCGCGCTGTTCGGCGTGGGCCTGCCGACCGCGATCGGCATCGGCTTCCTGGCCGTCGGCGCCCTGCTCATGCTCGCCTGGTACGCGGCCGGCCACCGCGACTTCTTCTCGCGCGCGCCGATGGAGCGCGTGGATCCGGCGGTCCTGCGCGGCGAGGTCCGACACCACGAGACGGCGGGGGTGGCATGAATCGCACGCTGGTGCTGGGCTACGACGACTCGGCCGGCTCGCGGGCCGCGCTGACCGCGGCGATCGACCTCGCGCGCGAGCTCGGCGACCGCATCGTGATCGCCTTCGGCTACGAGCCGCCCGGGCGCCTGGGCGAGGAGGCGGCCGCCGCGCGGGAGGCGGTGCGCGAGATCGGGGAGCGGGCGACGGCCCACGCGATCGCCCGCGCCGAGGCCGCGGGCGTCGAGGCGGAGCTGGCGCTCGTCGACGCCCATCCGGTGGAGGCGCTGCTGCAGCTCGCCGAGGAGCGCGACGCGCGCATGATCGTCGTCGGCAGCTACGGCGAGCACCCGATGAAGGGCGCGATCCTCGGCTCGACGCCGCACAAGCTCCTGCACCTGTCGGAGCGGCCCGTCCTCGCCGTTCCCGTCGTCGACTGACGGAACCGGCTAGACTGGTCGCGTCGAGCATTCGGCTCGGCCTCAGCAAGCAGTGCCCCGCGTTACCGCAGTCGTTGCCTCGCAGCACCCTCCGCGTCACGCAGTGCACATACCTCCCGGAGGGAGCAGCCACATGGCAACCGGAACCGTGAAGTGGTTCAACGACGACAAGGGCTTCGGGTTCATCACCCCCGACGAGCCCGGCTCGGACCTCTTCGTCCACCACACCGCGATCCAGGGCAGCGGCTTCCGCTCGCTCGCCGAGGGCTCCAAGGTGTCCTACGACGCCGAGCAGGGCCCCAAGGGCCCGGCCGCCGCGAACGTCCAGTCGCTCTAGGCGACCCACTCGCCGTATCGAAGGGCCCGCGTTCGCGGGCCCTTCGCCGTTTCGGACCCACGACGGAAGGACGGACGCATGGCCTCCAGCGCCAAGAAGCGCACGACGATGGCGAAGCTCAACCGCGAGCAGAAGCTGCGCGAGAAGCGGCTCGCCAAGCAGGCCCGCAAGGAGGCGCGTCGCGCCGAGGCCCAGCGCCCGGCCGACGAGAGCCTCGCCGACGGGGCGGACGCGGCCGACGCGCCGGCCGACGAGTCCTAGCCGGACTCGCGCGACGCCAGGTAGTCGCGCACCAGGCGCGGCGGCGCGCTCGCCAGCCACGCCTCCACCACGACCTCCTCGAGCGCCTCGACGTCGATGCGGTCCAGGCGCACCAGCACCGACGCGTGGCCGTCGAAGTGCGGGGTCGTGAAGTAGATCTCCGGGTCGTCGGCCAGCAGCGCCTCCTTGGCGACCAGGTGCTCGACGCGGGCGCCGAGGATCGGCCCGTCGGGCGCCGCGTCGCCGAGCGCCTCGCGGTCGCTGCGCCGCAGCGGCCGCTCCCACACGAACCCCTTCTTGCGCACGATCCAGTGGCGGTTGCCCCACGACAGGCGCACGTCCGCCTCCGGCATCGCGAGCGCCAGCCGCTCCACGTCCTCCCAGGTGGCCATCGCCGCCAGGCTACGCGGTCGCCGGCGCGTGGGCGGCCAGGCGCTCGGCGAGCTCGTCGGGGCGCGCGAGCGCGGGCAGGTGGCCGGTGTCGATGACGTCCGCCTCGACGCCGAGGCGCTCGCGGGCGACGCGCCGCGCGAACGGCTCGGGGAACAGCCGGTCGCGGGCGCCGACGAGCACGCGGGTCGGGACGTCGGGCCAGGCCTCCAGCGGCCACGGCTCGTCCCACGAGCGTCCGGTCTCCTCGCGGTCGTCGGCCAGGACGCGCGCGGCCACGTCCGGCGCGACGTCGTGCAGGAACAGCGTCGCCAGGTCGAACGGCGCGTCGGGGTCGCGGCCGGCGCGCGCCTCGCTCTCGCGGTAGGCGGCGTCCTGACCCGTCGCCGCCCACCAGGCGGCGGCGGACTCGCCGGGCGCCGGGATCATGGGGCAGACGAGCACCAGCAGCTCGACCGGCACGCGCGCGGCCACCAGCGGCGCCGTGAACGCGCCCATCGACTGCCCGACGACGACCGGGCGCTCGCACCCGCCGAGCGCGGCGAGGGCGACGTCGGCGTACGTGTCCAGCCCGGCGGCGGGGTCGGGGCCCGGGAGGTCCGGGGCCACGACGTGGTGGCCGCGGGCGCGCAGGCGGTCGGCCACGAGGTCCCAGTAGCGCGCGTCGCCGCCCGCGCCGGGCAGCAGCAGGTAGGTCATGCCGTTCAGACCGTGCGCGCGCCCGGATCTCATCGCTGTGGCGTTCGATCACCCCGACGGCACCGGCCCTGCGCGCCGCCCTCGAGGACGTCTGACGGCCCGCGTCTATCGTGCGAGCCATGGGAGGCTCGTACGTCGTCACCGGCGCCGGCCAGGGGATCGGGCGCGCGATCGCGCAGCGCCTGGCGGCCGACGGACCCGTCGTCGCGCTCGACGTCGACGCGGACGCGCTCGCGTGGACGCGCGACGCGCCCGGCGTCACCGCCGTGTGCGGCGACGCCGCCGACACGGGCGTGGCCGAGGAGGCCGCCGCCGCGGCCGAGCGGTCGGCGCCGCTGGCCGGCTGGGTCAACAACGCGGCGGTGTTCCGCGACGCCGCGCTGCACGAGGCGGGCCCGGTCGGCGTGCTGGAGCTCGTCGTGCGCAACCTCGGCCTCGCCGTCACCGGCTGCGCCGTCGCGGTGCGCCGGTTCCTGGAGGCGGGGCGGCCGGGCGCGATCGTCAACGTCTCGTCCCACCAGGCGACGCGGCCGGTGCCGGGCGCGCTGCCCTACGCGACCGCCAAGGCGGCGATCGAGGGCCTCACCCGCGCGGTCGCCGTCGACTACGGCCCGCAGGGGATCCGCGCCAACGCGGTCGCGCTCGGCTCGATCGCCACCGACCGCCACGAGGCGCTGCGGGCCGCGCGGCCGAGCGTGGAGGAGGAGCTGCGCGCGCTGCACCCGCTCGGCCGGGTCGGCACCCCCGACGAGGTCGCCGGCGTCGTCGCGCACCTGCTGTCGCCCGACGCCGCGTTCGTCAACGGCGCCGTGATCCCGATCGACGGCGGCCGCGCCGTGCTCGGCCGGGACCCCGAGGCGCGCGGCGTCGCCTGACGCTCAGGCCAGCGCGCGCCGCAGCGCGCCCGCCGCGTCGTCGAGCACCGGCTCGCCGTGGGCGGGCACGACGATCGCCGGATCGAGCTCCGCGGTCGCGGCGCGCAGGGTCTCGCGCAGCTCGTCGAGCGTGCGGTCGCCCTCCAGCCACGACGCCGGGCACAGGCGCAGGCCGCCGCCGGCGTCGCCGAGGATCGCGTCGCCGCACACGAGCGCGCGCGGGCCCTTCAGCCACAGCATCGTCTCGGCGAAGCGGCGCACCGGCACCCGCGTCACGCCGGCCGGCGGCGCGTCGCCGCGGGCGCCCGACCGCGTCGCGCCGTAGCGCTCGACGACCGCGTCCCGCGAGCGGCGGTGGTAGCTGATCGTCGTGTGGACGTGGACGGGCCGGCCGGCGATCGCGGCGTCGGCCCACGCCCAGAAGGCGTCGTCGGTCACCAGCGGGTCGACGAACACGAACGCGTCCGCGGTCGCGTGGGCGACGCAGCCGACGTCGCGGTCCCAGTCGCCGCTGCTGCCGGGCTCCGCCGGTCGCCAGTCGGGATGCGGCGCGGTCCACCGCCACAGGTTCTCCGCCAGGGCGCGGCCGCCGGGGGGAGCGGACATGGCGGGCACCCTACCCGGCGGGCCCGCCTGGCATGCTGGCGTCCGTGGACCTGGAGCGCGGCGAGATCGGACGGCTCCCGTACCTCGCCGCCGGCAGCGGCCCGCCGCTGCTGTACCTGTCGGGGCTGCTGCCGCAGGCCGGCGTCGACGGGCTGGGCCCGGTCGCCGCCGTGTCGATCGGGCCGCTCGCGCGCGACCGGCGCGTCCTGTTCCTCAACCGCCGCCGCGGCCTGCCGCGCGGGCTGACGATGGCGCAGCTCGCCGCCGAGCACGCCGAGGCGATCGCCGCCGCGTTCCCCGCGCCCGTCGACGTGCTCGGCCTCTCGACCGGCGGGAGCATCGCCCAGCAGCTCGCCGCCGACCATCCGGGGCTCGTGCGCCGCCTCGCGCTCGTCAGCACGGGCTGCCGGCTGGCGCCCGAGGGGCGCGCGCAGCAGCGTCGCGTGGCCGCGCGCGTGCGCGGCGGGGACGACCGCCGGGCCTTCGCCGTCCTCGCCGCCTCGGTCGTGCCCGCCGCCGCCCAGGTGCCGGCCGCGCTGGCGGGCTGGCTGGCCGCCCCCGTCCTGGCGCGCGCGGCGGGCGGCGGCTTCGACGACCTCGCGGCGACGATCGAGGCCGAGGACGGCTTCGACCTCGCCGCGTGCGCCGCGCCCATCCGCGCGCCCACGCTCATCGTCGCCGGCGACCGCGACGACGTCTACCCGCCCGACGCGCTCGAGGAGACCGCGCGGCTGATCCCCGGCAGCCGCCTGTGGCTGCGGCGGGGCCACGGCCACGCGACCGCCGCGTTCGGCCGCGCCTTCACGCGCGCGGTGCTCGCCTTCCTCGCCGAGGCGGCGCCCTACGCCCGGCCGGCGAGCAGCTCGCCGGCCACCCAGCCGGCGACCCCGTCGGGGTAGGGCGAGGGCAGCCCGAGCACGACGTGGGTGAAGCCGAGGCCGAGCGCCCGGTCGATCGTCGCGCGCACCACGTCGGGGCGGTCGTAGTCGACGGGCACGTAGATCGAGCGCTCGATCGTCGCCGGGTCGCGGCCGATCTCGGCGCACAGCTCGTCCAGGCGGCGGTTGCGCGCCGCGACGTCGGCGAGGTCGCCGCCCGGGGAGTTCCACACGTCGGCGTGGCGGGCGACGACCCGCAGCGTCGCGGTCGTGCGCCCGCCGATCACGATCGGCGGATGCGGGCGCTGCACCGGCTTGGGATTGCCGAACGCCCCGCGCAGGCGCACGTGCTCGCCCGCGAAGCCGAACGGCTCGTCCTCCGTCCACAGCCGCCGGATGACCGTGCACGCCTCGTCGAGGCTCTGCACGGAGTGGGCGAAGTCGTGGAACGGCAGGCCGTGGGCCTCGTACTCGTGGCGGGCGATCGGCGCGCCCGGGCGCGAGCCGGCGCCGATCCCGAAGTCCAGCCGGCCGCCGGACACGACGTCGACGGTCGTCGCGATCTTCGCCAGCAGGGCCGGCGGGCGGAAGCGGTTGCTGGTGACGAGGACGCCGACGCGCAGGCGCTCGGTCTGCGCGGCCAGCGCCGCCAGCAGGGTCCAGCCCTCGAAGATCGGGCCGCGCTGGTCGCCGGCGATCGGCAGCAGGTGGTCGAACAGCCACGCGTGCTCGATCGCCTCGAGCGCGTCGGCCTCGCGCCACACCGCCTGGACGGCGCGGTAGTCGACCTGCTGGGGCGCGGTGAGGATGCCGAAGCGCGGGCGGGTCATTCGCCTCACCTCCGCCGCGCGGCCGGCTCGAGCGCGGTCGTCGACCACTCCCACATGTTGTCGGCGACGTTGACGGTGTGGGCCGGCGGCACGATCTCGTCGATGCGGTCGAGGACGTCGTCGGTGAGGTGGACGCCGTCGGCGGCGAGGTAGCCCTCGAGGTGCTCCATCGTGCGCGGGCCGACGATCGCCGAGGTCACCGCCGGGTGGCGGACGACGAACGCGATCGCGAGCTGCACGAGCGTGAGGCCGGCCTCGTCGGCGAGCCGGGCGAGGGCGTCGGCCGCCTCGAGCTTGGCGGCGTTCTCGGGGAGCGTGGCGTCGTAGACGCCGGGGAACCGCTCGGCGCGCGCGGCCGAGCCCGGGCCGGTGACCTGGCGGTCCTTGCGGTAGCGGCCCGACAGCCACCCGCCCGCCAGGGGGCTGTAGACGAGCACGCCGAGGCCGTGGCGCCGGCACGTGGGCAGGACGTCGAACTCGGCCGCGCGGACGAGGAGCGAGTACGCCGGCTGCTCGGTCCGGAAGCGCTCGCGGCCCCGGGTCTCGGCGACCCATTGCGCCTCGACGATCTGCGACGCCGGGACCCCGGAGTGGCCGATCGCGCGGATCTTGCCCGCGCGGACGAGGTCGGAGAGCGCGCCGAGGGTCTCGTCGACGTCGGCGTGGGGGTCGAGGCGATGGACCTGGTAGAGGTCGATCCAGTCGGTGCGCAGGCGGCGCAGCGAGGCGTCGACGGCCTTGGTGAGCCAGCGCCGCGAGCCGCCGCGCTCGTTCGGCCCGGGGCCGAACGGCAGGCCGCCCTTGGTGGCGAGCACGACGTCGTCGCGGCGCCCGCCGGCGAGCGCCTTGCCGACGATCTCCTCCGACTCGCCGGCGGAGTAGACGTCGGCGGTGTCGATGAACGTGACGCCCGCGTCGAGGGCGCGGTGGACGATGCGGATCGCCTCGTCGTGGTCGGCGGTGCCGGCCTCGCCGAGCATCATCGCGCCGAGGCAGAGCTGGCTGACCGACATGCCGGTGCGTCCGAGGGGTCGCTGCTCCACGGTGGGGCTCCTTCGGCTAGGGTTCGGAACGGGAAGCGGACAACGTCTCCGCTTCACAGTACCGGATAGCCTGTCCACTTATCAACCTCCGTGCCCGAGCCCGTCTCCCGACCCCGCGTGCGCCGCGCCGACGCGCAGCGCAACCGCGAGCGGATCCTGGCCGCCGCCCGGGCGGCCTTCGCCGATCCGGACGCCGAGGTGTCGATGGCCGAGGTCGCGCGCCGCGCGGGCGTGGGGATGGCGACGCTGTACCGCAACTTCCCCGGGCGCCACGAGCTGCTCGAGGCGCTCTACGTCGACGAGGTCGACGCGCTCTGCGCCGCGGCCGGCGAGGTGCCCGGCGACACGCCCGGCGCGCGCCTGGAGGCGTGGCTGCGCCGCTTCGTCGCGTGGTTCACCGCCAAGCACGCGATCGCGGGCGCGCTGCTGGAGCACACCGATCGCGACAACCCGGTGTTCGAGGGCAGCCGCGCCCGCGTCGTCGCCGCCGGGGCGCCGCTCCTGGCCGCCGCCCAGGAGGCCGGAGACGTCCGCGACGACCTCACCCTGGACCAGGTGCTCGACCTGATCGTCGGCGTCGCCGGCGTCCGCGGCGATCCCGAGTACCTCGAGCCGCTCCTGCGGACCGTGTTCGACGGCCTTCAGCGCCGCTCGACGTCCCAGACGAGCACGGCCGGCAGGCCGGCGTAGGCCTGCACCGTCGCGCCGGGAACGGCCGCGTACGCGCGCCGCTTGGACGGCGCCTGCGCGGCGGTCATCACGGGCTCGTCGCAGCCGCGCAGCGCCAGGCCGGCGGCGGCGAACGCGTCGAGGTAGGCGGCGTGGGTGTGGGGGTGCTCGCGCACGAACCCGCGGGCGCCGTCGGCGCCGCGGAACGGCGCGTGCCAGCCCAGGTGCGCCTGGAACGGATGCAGCACCGAGACGACGAGCCGCCCGCCGGGGCGCAGCACGCGCGCGAGCTCGCCGACCGCGGGGCGCAGGTCGGGCACGTGGGCGAGCGCGAGCCCGCAGACGACGAGGTCGAACGCGGCGTCGGGCGCCGGCAGCGCGCGCAGGTCGCCCTCGGCGAACGTCGCCTCGGGCACCCGCTCGCGCGCGCGGTCGAGCATCTCCGGGGTGAGGTCGACGCCGGTGACCTCGTGCCCGAGGTCGGCCAGGCGCCGCGCGTGGCGGCCGGTGCCGCACGCGGCGTCGAGCGCGCGGCCGGGCGCGATCCCGTCAAGTCGCGTCCACACGGCCGGCTCCTCGAGCGCGATGACGATGTTGTCGGGGTCGTCGTAGCCCTCCGCCCAGGCGGCGTAGCCCTCGCGCGGGCTCGCCTCGGCGGTCGGCTCGCCCGCGTCGAAGGCGGGGTCGTCGAGGATGCGGCGGATCTCGGCGACGCGGGCGTCGGCGGTCGCGTCGTCGCCGTCGTAGAGGTGGCGCAGCAGCGCCAGCCCCTCGACGCCGAGCAGCAGCTCTCGGAGGCGGACGGTGCGGGACATCGGCCGCGCGATGCTACGCGAGCAGGCCGCGCATCACGCGCTCCATGACCTCCGCGCGCGTGCGCTCGCCGTGCTCGGCGACGACGAAGTGGTCGCCGATCCACACGAGCGTGACGACCAGGCAGCGCGCCTCGACCTCGTCGGGGTCGTCGACGAACTGGCCGAACAGCTCGCGCAGGTAGGCCATTCGGCCGTTGTCGACCCGGCGCAGGCGCTCGGCGACGGCGGGGTCGCGGCGCGCCCAGTCGCGGACCGCGAGGTCGACGGCCAGCAGGTCCGTGTCGACCGACGCGAGCGCGAACAGGCGGCGCAGGCGGGCGCGGGCGTCGCCGCCGCGGCCCTCGACGTGGTCGACGACCTCGGCGACGCTGCGCCGCTCCCACGTCTCCAGCAGCGCCTGCAGGAGCGCGTCGCGGTCGGCGAAGTGCCAGTAGAAGCTCCCGCGGGTCGCCCCGAGCTGCTTGGCCAGGCGCTCGATGCGGACCGCGTCCGGGCCGCCGGCCGCGAGCGCCCGCAGGCCGGCGTCGATCCAGGCGGTGCGCGGGGTGCGGGAGGGGGGAGCCATCGGGGAATTCCTAGCGGGCGCGCTTGACGCGGGCGGCGGCCGCGCCTATCGTCGCGATCCATACATAACTGTATGGATCGCGAGGCCCGTCGTGACGACCATCCCCAAGCGCACGCACATCGACCGCCCGTGGCGCATCCACGAGCTGACCGGCGGCTTCGACCTCGAGGACGTGTGGGCGCTGCCGACGCCCGGCGGCCCCGACGACTTCCCGCGGCTCGTCGCCCTGCTCGCGAACCCCGCTCGCGCCGGCGGCGACCGCGCCCGGGCCGCGCGGATGCTGTGGGCGACCCGCATGTGGATCGGCGCCCTGCTGGGATGGGACGGTGAGGACGAGGGCATCGGCGCCCGGGTGCCGTCGCTGCGCGGCCGCATGCCCGCCGACCTCCGGGCGGCGCCCACCGGGCCGCCGCTCGCGCGGCCCGAGTTCCGGCCGCTCTACCTGCTCGACGACGAGTACGCCGCCGAGATCGCCAACCGCACGGTCCACGGGGTCCTGCACGTCGGCTGGGCGCCCGACGCCGACGGCGGCGGGTTCCACGGCGAGATGGCCGTCTACGTGAAGCCCGAGGGCCTGCTCGGGCACGCCTATCTGGCCGCGATCCGGCCCTTCCGGCGGCTCGTCGTCTACCCGGCGATGCTGCGCCACATCGGCGAGCGCTGGCGCGCGGCCGAGCGCGACCGGCCGCGGGCGGCCTACGCGGGTGCGCGGTCCTCGGCGCGCAGCTCGTAGACGGCGTGGTCGCCCAGGCGGTCGTCGGGCTCGACCCCCGCGAGCCGCGCGCCGAGCTTCTCGACGGCACGCCGTGAGCGGCGGTTGTCGACCCCGACGCGGAACACGACGACCTCGACGGCGCCGAACGCGTGGTCGAGCATGAGGTCCTTCAGCTCGCGGTTCGTCGGCCCGCCCCAGCGCGACCGCGCCAGGAACGTCCAGCCGATCTCGACCCGGCCCCCCGCCTCGTCGAGCCCGTCGTAGCGCGACGCGCCGATGATCTCGCCGTCGTGCGTCTCGACGACGACCGCGCCGCCCGAGGCCAGGGCGTCGGCGACGTAGCGCTCGAACACGTCGCGCCGCCAGCGCTCGCGGTCCGGGTGCTGCTCCCAGATCCCCGGGTCGGACGCCACCGCGTAGAGCCCCTCGAGGTCGCCGGGCGCCATGGGCCGGACCCGCAGCGTCGGGCCCACCAGCGTCGGCTGGCGGTCGAGCGCCACGGCGCTCAGCCCTCCTCCGCGCCGAGCGTCGCCTTCGCGCCGAACTGGTCGGCCAGGTCGACGTTCACGACCCCGGTCGTGGCGGCGCGCCAGACGGCGTCGTCCGCGGTGAGCACGCGTGCGCCCATGCCGCGGACGATAGACGCCGCCGGCCGGACCTCAGCGCGGGTAGGCGGCGGGCACCCCGCCGTCGACGTTGAGCATGTTCCCCGTGGACTTGCCCGAGCGGGCCGCCGAGGCGAAGTGCAGCACGGCCTGGGCGATGTCCTCGGGGAGGATGTTCACGCCGAGCGTGGTGCGCTTGCGGTAGTGCTCATCGAGGTCGTCGGGGGCCAGCCCGTACGCCGACGCGCGCTCCTCGCGCCAGCTCGAGCCCCAGATCCGCGACCCCTGCAGGACCGCGTCCGGGTTGACCGTGTTCACGCGGATCCCGGCCTCGCCGCCCTCCTCGGCCAGGCAGCGGGCGAGGTGCAGCTCGGCGGCCTTCGCCGACGAGTAGGCGGCCGCGTTGCGGCCGGCGACGACCGCGTTCTTGGATGCGACGAACACGACCGAGCCGCCGACGCCCTGCGCGCGCAGCACCCGGAACGCGGCGCGGGCGACGAGGAAGTAGCCGGTGGAGAGGATCGCGTGGTTGCGCTCCCACTCGCCCAGCGTCGTGTCCTCGATCGGGGCGCTGGAGGCGATGCCGGCGTTCGAGACGACGACGTCGACGCCCCCGAAGCGGCGCACGGCCTGCGCGTACGCGCCGGCCACCGCCTCCTCGGACGTCACGTCGCCGGCCACGGCCACGCCGCGGTCGCCGAGCGGGGCGACCGCCTCCGCGGCGCCCTCGCCGTCGAGATCGAAGCCGACGACGCAGGCCCCCGCGGCCGCGAGCGACTCGACGACCGCGCGGCCGATGCCGCCGGCCGCGCCGGTCACCAGCGCGACCTGGCCCTGCAGCTCGCCGGGCGGCGGCGCCAGCGACAGCTTGTAGAGCTCCAGCGGCCAGTACTCGACGGCGAAGCTCTCGCCGGCCGTCAGCGACGTGAAGCCGCCCAGCGCCTCGGCGCCGGCCATCACCTCGATCGCGCGGTGGTAGAGGTCGCGCGACAGCCCGCTCGCCTTCACCGTGGTGCCGGCCGAGACGAGGCCCACGTGCTGGATGAGCACGACGCGGGCGTCGGGGTCGGCCGGCTCCGTCGACGCGTCGGCGTGCTCGGCCACGTAGGCGCGGTAGTCGTCGCGGTAGGCGGCCGCGCGCTCGCGGACGCGCTCGGCGAGCACGGCGGCGTCCTCGGCGCCCGGGTCGAACGGCACCCACAGCGGCACGCGCTTGGTGTGCACGAGGTGGTCGGGGCAGGCCGCGCCCACCTGGGTCAGCTCCGGCGCGCGCGCCGAGTCGACGAGCTCCAGCACCGCGGGCGACGTGTCGACCGTCAGCACCTTGTGGCGCTCGCTGGACAGCGCGCCGCGGATCGCCGGCAGCACGTCGGCCAGCAGCGCTTCGCGGCCTGCCTCGCCGAGCGCCCCCGCGCTGGGGGCGGGCCCGCCGAAGCGGACCGCGCCGGCGGTGCGCGCGTTGACCGCGGCCGCGGCCTCGTTGACGACGTCGATCGTGCGCCGGTAGGCCTCCTCGGCGCTGTCGCCCCACACGACCAGGCCGTGCTTGGCCAGCACGACGAGCTCCAGCCGCGGGTCGGCGCGGACGGCCTCGCCCACCTGCTTGGCGAGCGTGAACCCGGGGCGGATGTAGGGGATCCAGGCGGCGCGCTCGCCGAACACCTCGGCGGTGATGCGCTCGCCGTCGCGGGTCCCGGCGATCGCGTTGATCGCGTCGGGATGCGTGTGGTGGACGTGGGCGGCGGGGACGAACGCGTGCAGCAGCGTCTCGATCGAGCCGCGCGGCATCGCCGGGTCGAGCATGCACCGCGACAGGTAGGCGACCATGTCCTCGTCGCTCATCTCGGCGCGCTCGATCAGCGGCTCGACCTCGTCCAGGCGCAGCGCGGTGACGTGCCGGGGCTCCATCGTCGCCAGGTCGCTGCCCGAGCCCTTCACCCACAGCGTCCGCACCTCGCGGCCCGCGTGGTCGACCGCCGTGCCCTTCGCCGACGTGTTGCCGCCGCCGAAGTTCGCGATCGCCCGGTTGGCGCCAAGCAGGCGGGAGGCGAGCACGAGCTGGTCCAGCGTGTCGGCGGGCACCGCCGCCGGATCGGACGGCCACAGGCTCTCGGCCGTGGCGATCATCGGGGTGGTCTGCGTGCCGCTCACCGGCCCCACCCGCCCGCGGTGGCCGCGGTCGCGCCGCGCTCGGCCACGATCCGCTCGACGTAGCCCGACGCGCGGAGCTCGGCGACCGGGTCGGCGGCGGCGCCGCGCGCCTCCCGCACGCGCGCGCACAGCTCGCGCACGTCGGTGCGGTAGGCGTCCAGCAGCACCTCGTGGGCTCCGAGCACGTCGCCCTCGGCCTGCGCGGCCGCGAGCGCCTCGCGGTCCACGAGCAGCGCCTTGGCGTACGCCTCCTGGAGGTTGACGACCGACAGGACCATCGCCTCGACCTTCGCTTCGACGTTGTGGGCCTGATCGATCGTCAGGCGCGGGAGCTGGTCGCCGAGCTCGACGAAGATGCAGAAGAGCTCGAACGGGTTCACGGAGCCGACGATCAGGTCGTCGTCGGCGTACTTGCGGTTGTTGAAGTGGAAGCCGCCGAGGCGTCCCTCGTCGGCCAGGATCGCGACGATCTGCTCGATGTTCGCGCCGTGCAGGTGGTGGCCGAGGTCGACGAGCACCTTCGCCCGGTCGCCGAGCTTCTGGCACATGAGCAGCGACGAGCCCCAGTCGGCCAGGTCGGTGGCGTAGAAGGCGGGCTCGAACGGCTTGTACTCGAGCAGCAGCTCCTGGTCGGCGGGCAGCTCCGCGTAGACGCGCCGCAGCGCCTCGAGCATCCGGGCGCGGCGGGCGCGCAGGTCGTCCTGGCCGGCGTAGCTCGTCCCGTCGGCGAACCACAGCGACTGCGCCGTGGAGCCGAGCTGCGCGGCGATGCGCACGCAGTCGAGCAGGTGCGCGACGGCCTGCTCGCGGACCGCCGGGTCCGGGTTGGTGATCGAGCCGAGCTTGTACTGCGGCTCCTGGAACAGGTTCGGGTTGACGGCGCCGATGCGCAGGCCGCGCGCGGCGGTGTGCTCGCCCAGCGCCGCGACGTCGTCGACGGCGTCCCAGGGGAAGTGCAGGGCGACGGCCGGCGCGCTGCCGGTCAGGCGGTGCACCTCCGCGGCGTCGTCGATGCGCTCGAACACGTCGCGCGGGCGGCCGGGCTGCTGGAACGTGGCGAAGCGGGTGCCGGAGTCGCCGTAGCCCCAGGAGGGCGTCTCGATCTCCAGCGCGGCGAGTCGGGCCTCCACGTCGGGGGTGGAACGGGTCACGGGTCAGGCTCCTTCACTGCTGACGAGGGTGGGGCAGGGCAGGCCGGTCAGGGCCAGGAAGCGCCGGTAGGTCTCCTCGGCGCGGTCGCGGTCGGCGCCCGGCTCGTGGACGACCGGGTCGGCGGAGGCCGCGGCGACGGCGCGCAGGTCGGCCAGCGAGCCGAGCTCGCCGGCCCCGCGCGCCTGCACGAGGACGTTGCCCAGCGCGGTCGCCTCGACCGGCCCCGCCTTCACGGGGCGCCCGACGAGGTCGGCGGTCAGGCGGCACAGGAGGTTGTTGCGGGCGCCGCCGCCGATGACGTGCACGCACGTCACGGCGCGGCCGGTCGCCTGCTCGAGGCGCTCGAGCACGTACCGGTACTTGCAGGCCAGCGAGACGAGGATCGAGCGCACGACGCTGCCGGGCGCCGACGGCGGCTGCTGCCCGCCGGCCGCGACGGCGGCGGCGATGCGCGCCGGCATGTCGCCGGGCGCCAGGAACGCCGGGTCGTCGGGGTCGAACAGCACCGCCTCGTCGTCGGGCGCCGCGGCGGCCAGGCGCATGAGGCCGTCGTAGGAGAGGCTCTCGCCGGCGGCGGCCCACGTGCGCCGGCACTCCTGCACGAGCCACAGGCCCATCACGTTCTTGAGCAGGCGCGTGGTGCCCTCGATGCCGCGCTCGTTGGTGAGGTTCGCCTCGCGCGCCGCGCTCGTGAGCACGGGCGCGGGCAGCTCGACGCCCAGCAGCGACCACGTGCCCGAGGAGAGGATCGCCGCGTGCTCGCCGGCGATCGGCGCGGCCGCGAACGCTGCGGCGGTGTCGTGGGCGGCGGTGGCCATGACCGGGATCGGCCCCAGGTCGTGGTGGGCCAGCAGCGGGCCGAGCACGGTGCCCGGCTCGACCAGCGGGCCGAAGATCCGCTCGGGCAGGCCAAGCCGCGCGATCAGCGGGCGCGCCCACTCGCCGGTGCGCGCGTCGAGCAGCCCGGTGGTCGAGGCGGCCGTGCGCTCGTTGGCCGGCTCGCCCGACAGCCACAGCGCCAGCAGGTCGGGGACGAGCGCCAGGCGCTGCGCGCGCTCCAGGGCGGCGGAGCCCTCGTCGGCCAGGAGCTGGAAGACGGTGTTGATCGGCATCGTCTGGATGCCGGTGGCGGCGTACAGGTCCTCGGCCGGGACGCGCGCGTGCGCGCGCTCGACCATGCCGGCGGTGCGCTCGTCGCGGTAGTGGAAGGGCAGGCCGAGGACGCGCCCGCGCTCGTCGAGCAGCGCGTAGTCCACGCCCCACGTGTCGACGGCGACGCCGCTCAGGCGGGCGACGCGCTCGCGCGCGGCGGCCAGGCCGGCCAGCGTCTCGGTGAAGAGGTGCAGCAGGTTCCAGCGCAGCCCGTCGGGCAGGCGCACCGGCCGGTTGGGGAAGCGGTGCACCTCCTCCAGCGCGACGCGGCCGTCGCGCAGGCGGCCGAGCAGGACGCGCCCGGACTCGGCGCCGATGTCGACGGCGGCGTACGCGTCAGCCAAGGTGGAACACCTCCTCCAGGCGGACGAGCGTCTCGTCGGCGCGGGCGCCGAACAGCTTGGCCATCTCCGCCTGCCAGCGCGCGTTGACGTCGGTCACCGACATGCGCCGCTGCGCCTCCTCGAAGTCGTCGGTCTCGAGGTACCCGACGAGCAGGCCGTCGTCGCGCAGGAACAGCGAGTAGTTGCGCCAGCCCGCCTCGCGCAGCGCCTCCCGCATCTGCGGCCACACGTTCGCGTGCGCCTCGCGGTAGGCGTCGTGGTGCTCGGGCGGCACGAACAGCGTGAAGCAGACGCGCTCCACTCAGCCCACCTCGGCGCAGGGGAGGTCGAGCATCCGGGCGACCGTGCGCACCTCGGCGGCGACGTGGCCGACGCCGAGCGCGACGTGGTGGGTCGGGCCCTCCGCGCACCAGCGCTCGAAGAACTCGGCAGGCGCCAGCGGGAAGCGCAGGCGCGAGTTCGTGTTGCCGATGCGGAACGTGGCGCCGGGGATCGACTCGCCCTCGGCGACGATCAGCTTCAGGCGCCCGTCGCGGGTCTGCGTGCAGCCGACGATCGTGATCGGCCCGTGGCGCACCTGCAGCTCGACGCTCAGCCCGGCGCCGCGCTTGCCGTGGTACAGGCGCAGCGACCGCAGCGTCGGCCGCTCCTGGGCGATCGCGATGTGGCCGGGGCCGTCGTGGCCCATGAGGATGAAGTCCTCGTCGAAGTCGAGCGCGTAGTACTCGGTGTAGGAGCCGCCCGCGCCGAGCCGGTCGAGGACGAGCTGGGCGATGTTCGTCTTCAGGTCGCCCTCGCCCGCGGTCGGGATGCCGCGCGCGGTCAGCAGCGAGTTGCCGACGATGACGCCGGCGCCCAGCCGCTCGGCCTCGTTGCCGTCCAGCCCGCGGTAGTAGTAGGTCAGCGCGTCGAGGTCGAAGTCGGCGGCGAGCCGGTCGAGGCCCACCGCCACGCGGGCCGACCACGCGAGCTGCTCGGGCTCGATCGGGCCGGCGATCGGGTCCGCCGACGGGTCGGCGAACGCGAAGTGCGCGCGGATCTCGTCCTCCTTGGCGGCCACCTCGGCGTCGGAGGCCGCGGCGGCGCGGGCGCCG
Source organism: Capillimicrobium sp. (assembly GCA_035565675.1). Taxonomy (GTDB): domain Bacteria; phylum Actinomycetota; class Thermoleophilia; order Solirubrobacterales; family Solirubrobacteraceae; genus Capillimicrobium. Next base: position 16,424 of record DATMSA010000155.1, read on the forward strand.
AGGTCGTCGATCTCGAGCACCTCGACGTGGGCGCCGAGCTGCGCGTGGACCGCCGTGAAGTCGGTGTACATGTCGAGCATGCCGGCGTACACGTGGCCCATGAAGCCGATGCGGCTCGTACGCAGCGCGCGCACGACGCCGGCGGCGCGGACCCATGCGGCGATCTTCGCCCAGGCGCGCTCGTCGTCGTCGATCGTGCCGGCGACGGTGTCGTACGGGATGCCGGCGCGCGTGCAGGCGCCGGCGATCTCGGGCACGCAGCAGGCGGCGCAGTTGGCCAGCCACTCGCCGGTGTCGGTGCGCTCGTAGTCGAGCGTGGGGGTCGGCTGCAGGCCGAGCAGCAGCACCGGCACGCCGGCGGCCTGCAGGGCCGGCAGCACCTGGGAGGAGGTCGCGTACGTGACCGCGTGGCAGAGGACGAGGTCGACCTGCGCGGACGCGAACGCGTCGCCGGCGGCCCGGGCGCCCTGCGCCGTGTCGACGAGCCCGCCGGAGACGACCTCGGCGCCGAGGTCGCGGACGTGCTGCTCGACGCGCGCCTGGTAGCCGCGGCAGCGCTCCTGCAGCCCGTCGAACTGCGGCCAGTAGGCCTGGAGGCCGATGCCGAACACCCCGACCCGCGCGCGAGGCGCGGGCCGGGTCGGCGTCACGACCGTGGGAGAGACGGTCTGGGACATCGCGACGACCTAGAAGTCGAAGTCGTCGATGTTGTCGGCGTTGAACCGGGTCGGCGGCCCGAGGACGATCTCGCCGTTGGGGCCGATCGTCTTCTCGCCCAGCCGGCCGGCCTCGAACGTCTGGCCCTCCTCGCCGGTGACGATCCCCGAGGCGAGCGCCGCCGCGGCGTAGCCGCCGAGGTATCCGACGTCCTTGGGGTTCCAGAGCGCGAACTCGGTGACCGTGCCGTCCTTGACGAACTTGCGCATCTGGTTCGGCGTGCCCAGGCCGGTGATCGCGACCTTGCCCTTCTTGGGCGACGTCGACAGGTAGCGCGCGCCGGCCGAGATGCCGACGGTCGTCGGGGCGACCACGACCTTCAGGTCCGGATAGGCCGACAGCAGGCCCTGCATCTCCTGGAAGGACTTCTGGTCGTCGTCGTCGCCGTAGGCGATCTTGACCAGCTCGAGGTCCTGGTACTCCGGCTCCTGGAGCTTCTCCTTCATGACCTCGATCCAGGAGTTCTGGTTCGGGGCGTTGGCCGTCGCCGACAGGATCGCGATCTGGCCCTCGCCGCCCGCCTGCTCGTGGGCCATCTCGACCAGCGCCTCGCCGATCGACTCGGTCGTGGCCTGGTTGATGAAGATCTGGCGCGCGTCGGGCGCGACGTCGGAGTCCTGCGCGACGACGCTGATGCCCTGGCGCATGGCGTTCTTCAGCACGGGCGCGACCGCGTTGGGGTCGTTGCCGGCCAGGACGATCGCGTCGGGCTTCTTCTGCACCTCGGACTGCAGCAGCGGCACCTGGGAGGATGCGCCGGCATCGGTCGGGCCGACGATCGTCGCCTTGCCGCCGAGCTCCTCGATGGCCTCGACCGTGCCGCTGTCCTCGAGCTCCTCGTAGGGGTTGCCGAGCTGCTTGGGCATCACGACGACCTTCAGGCCCTCCTTGTAGGGGGCGTCGGGATCGGCCTCGGCCGCGGCCGCCGCGGCCGTCGCGGCGCCGCCGCCGGTCGAGCCGGTGGACCCGTCGTCGTCGTCCTTCGTCGAGCCGCAGGCCGCCAGCGCCACGGCGGCCACGACCGCCAGCGCGGCGAGCAGCAGGGCTCGCAGTCCTCCACGGAACGTCATTCCGCCTCCTCCTTGCGTGGCCGGGTCGGGTCTTCCGCGCGCGCCGACGGCCACCGGTCGCGCGAGCGGGATGCGTGCGCGCGCGCCTCCCGGGCACGCGACACGAGGTTGGGGCCGAGCACCGAGACGATCAGCAGCGTCCCGGTGACGATCTGGATCCAGTAGGACGACACGCCGTCGGCGAGCGTCAGCGCCTTCTGGATGCCGCCGAGCAGCACCAGGGCGAGCACGACGCCGCCGATCGTGCCCTTGCCGCCGAAGATCGAGACGCCGCCGAGCACGACGGCGGCGATCGCGGTCAGCTCGAAGCCGATGCCGACGTTTGCGGCCGCGGTCGAGTTGCGCAGGCTGAGGACGATCCCGGCCAGCGCCGCGACGGTGCCCGACAGGACGAACAGCGTCAGCTTGATGCGCTTGATCCGCACGCCCGAGAAGCGGGCCGCCTCGGCGTTGGCGCCGATCGCGAACACGTTGCGCCCGAACGGCGTGGCGTGCAGCAGCAGCGCGAACGCGATCGCCAGCACGACGAACAGCACGAGCACGTTCGGGATCCAGCCGCCGCCGATCGTGCCGAACGCGAGGTCGGTGTACTCGGTCGGGAAGTCGGTGACCGACTCGTCGCCGATGACGACGTAGGCCAGGCCGCGGAACAGCGCGAGCGTGCCGATCGTCACCGCCAGCGACGAGAGCCCCAGGCGCGTGACGAGCACGCCGTTGAACGCGCCGCACAGCGCGCCGACGGCCAGGCACAGCGGGATGATCAGCTCCAGCGGGAGCCCGGCGTTCCACAGGCTGGCCATCACCGCGCTGGAGAGGCCGAGCACCGAGGCGACCGACAGGTCGATCTCGGCGGCCACGATCACGAGCGCGAGCGGCAGCGCCATCAGCGCGATCTCGATGAGGTCCAGCGACCCGGTGGTGATCGTCGCCGTCGTCAGGAACTCGTCCGACAGCCCGGAGCCGACGATGATCACGACCACGATCAGCGCGGCGATCAGCGTCTCCCAGCGCCCGAGGAAGGCGGGCGGCGCGAACTTGGGCCGCGCGTCGGCGGCCAGGGCCTCAGGCGGCACGGCGGGCGCTCCTCTGTCGCAGGGCGGCGTCGAGCCGCAGCCCGACGAAGCGGTCGAAGGCGATCGCCACGAGCAGCAGTGCGCCGATCGCGGCCTGCTGCCAGAACGCGTCGATCTTCAGGAAGATCAGCGACGACGTGATGCAGCCCATCAGCACGGCGCCGATCGCCGCGCCGTAGACGGAGCCGACGCCGCCGGTGATGGCCACGCCGCCGACGACGGCCGCGGCGATGACGCTCAGCTCGTAGCCGGTGCCGGCGGTCGCGTCGACGGTGCCGTAGCGGGCGGTGAACAGCGCGCCGGCCAGGCCCGCGAGCCCGCCGGAGATCACGAACGCGGTGCAGACGCGCAGGTCGATGCGGATGCCGGCCAGCCGCGCGGCGAGCGTGTTGGAGCCGATCGCGTAGAGCTCGCGCCCGGACCGGTAGCTGCGCAGGTAGTAGCCGACGACGAGGACGACGACGAGCGCGATCACCGCGAGCGCCGGGACGCCGAGGATCGTGCCCGTGCCGATGTCCAGGTAGGAGTCCGGCAGCGTCTCGGCGTTGATCTGGCGCCCGTCGGTCCACAGGAACGCCAGCCCGCGGAACGCGTACAGCGTGCCGAGCGTGACGACGAGCGCGGGGACGCGGCCGAACGTGACGAGGATGCCGTTCAGCAGGCCGCAGGCGGCGCCGAGGCCGATCGCCAGGACGAACACGAGGGCGACCGGGGTCCCGCTCGTCGACAGCAGGTCGCCGGCCAGGAACGCCGACAGCGCCAGCACGGAGCTGACCGACAGGTCGACGTTGCGGGTGACCAGCACGAGCGTCTGGCCGACCGCCATGATCGCGAACAGCGACGCGTTGCGCAGCAGGTCGCGCAGCGACTCCAGCTCGATGAAGCGGGGCTCCAGGATCGCGGTGACCGCGACCAGGAGCGCGAGCGCGCCGACGATCCCCAGCTCGCGGACGCGGAAGAACGTCTCGACGAGCTTGCGGGCGCGGGTGTCCGCGCCCGCCGGCGGGGCGGCAGGCGATGCGACCTCGGCCGACATGTCAGGCGGTGGCCTCCTCGATCTGGCCGGTCGCGGCGCGCATGATGCGCTCCTCGTCGGCCTCCTCGCGCGCGAACGCGCCCGTCAGGCGTCCCTCGTGCATGACGAGGACGCGGTCGGCCATCCCCAGGACCTCCGGCAGCTCGGAGGAGATCATGAGGATCGCCACGCCCTGGCCGGCCAGGGTCGACAGCAGCCGGTGGACCTCGGCCTTCGTGCCGACGTCGATGCCGCGGGTGGGCTCGTCGACGATCAGCACCCGCGGGTCGGTCGCCAGCCACTTGGCCAGCACGACCTTCTGCTGGTTGCCGCCCGAGAGGGTGGAGACGGCGTCGTCGAGCCGGTGGTACTTGAGCTGCAGCTTCGTCGCCCAGTCGCCGGCCAGCGCCTTCTCGGCCGCTCCGCGGATGAAGCCCCCGCGCGCGAGCGCGCGCGTGCGGGTGAGCGTCGCGTTGCGGGCCACCGACAGGTCCATGACGAGGCCCTGGTGGCGGCGGTCCTCGGGGACGAAGCCGACGCCGGCGCGCATCGCGGCGGTCGGCCTGCCGGCGGGCAGGCGGCGCCCGTTGACCTCGACGTGGCCGCCGTCGGCGCGGTCGATGCCGAAGATCGCGCGGGCGACCTCGCTGCGCCCGGCGCCGACGAGGCCGGCGAGCGCGACGATCTCCCCGGCGCGCACCTCGAAGCTGACGTCGGTGAACACGCCCTCGCGCGTGAGCCGGTGCACCCGCAGGACGGGCGGCCCGATCGTGGCCGCCTCCTTGGGGAACAGGGCGTCGAGCTCGCGCCCGACCATGCGGCGCACGAGGTCGTCGGTGGTCACGTCGGCGGTGCGCGTGTCGTCGACGACGGCGCCGTCGCGCATGATCGTGACCGTGTCGCAGATCGCGAAGATCTCCTCGAGGCGGTGCGAGATGAAGAGCACGGCGGCGCCGCGGTCGCGCAGCGTGCGCACGACGCCGAACAGGCGCTCCACCTCGGGGCCCGAGAGCGCGGCGGTCGGCTCGTCCATGATGAGGACGCGCGCGTCGAAGCTGAGGGCCTTGGCGATCTCGACGATCTGCTGGTCGGCGATCGACAGGCCGCGCACCGGGCGCTCGGCGTCGAGCTTGACGCCGAGGCGGTCGAGCAGGTCCTGGACCTCGCGGTCCATCCGCCGGCGGTCGATGCGCCGCATGGCGCCGAGCGGGTGGCGCCCCATCACGACGTTCTCGGCGACCGACAGGTCGGGGAAGAGCGTCGGCTCCTGGTAGATCACGGCGATCCCGGCCGCGTTGGCCGCGGTCGGGCTGTGGAAGTCGACGGGCTCGCCGTCGACGAGCATCACGCCGTCGTCGAGGCGGGCGACGCCGCCCAGGAGCTTGACCATCGTCGACTTGCCGGCGCCGTTCTCGCCGAGCAGCGCGCGGACCTCGCCGGCGCGCAGGCTGATCGTGCCGTCGCGCAGCGCGCGAACGGCGCCGTAGGACTTCGTCGCGTCGCGCAGCTCGATGATCGGGGTGCCGGGCGCGGCGGCCCGGTCGAGCGTGGCGGCCTGCGCCGTCACCGACCGTCCCTCTCGTCGGTCTCCTCGACCGTGAGGCCGGCGGACTCGGCCTGGGCGCGCAGCGCGCCCGGCAGCGGCCCGTCGGTGATGATGCCGGTGAGGTCGTCGACGCGGCCGATGACGTTCAGGCCGCGGGCGGTCAGCTTCGAGCGGTCGGCCAGCAGGACGGCCTCCTCGGCGTGGGCGATCATCGCCCGCTTGATCTCGGCCTCCAGCGGGTCGGCGTCGGTGAGCGCGCCGTCGGCGGTGACGCCCTTGACCGAGAAGAAGCAGCGGTCGGCGAAGTGGCCGAGCGTGGTGTGGACGGCGAACGGGCCGACGTAGGACTGGGTGAGGCGGCGGAGCTGGCCGCCGATGCCGATCAGCTCGATCGTCGTCGAGGCGTGGTTGGCCAGGAGCTGCATGATCGGCAGCGAGTTCGTGATGACCGTGGCGCCGATGCCGCGGTCGAGCAGCGCCTGCGCGACGTGCCAGGCCGTGGTGGAGGAGTCGAGGAACACCGCCTCGCCCTCGCAGACCTTCGCGGCGGCGACGGTGGCCAGGGCCGACTTCGCCTCGGTGGCGGTCGCCATGCGCGAGCCGAACGAGTCCTCGTGGGCGGCGATCGAGGGGAGCACGGCGCCGCCGTGGGTGCGGCGGGCGAGGCCGTGGCGCTCGAGGTCAGCGAGGTCGCGGCGGGCGGTCATCGACGAGATGCCGAAGCGCTCCTCGAGCTCGGCGACGGTGACCGATCCGGCGGTGCGGAGCTGGTCGGCGATCGCCGCCCGACGGGCGCCGGCGAGCATGGTGCGCGGCGATGACGTGTTGTGTTCGGTTTGACCCATCTCTCCTCCGAAGCGAACAGAAACCATCACAACAGAACACGACGAGAAATGTCAAGCGCCAACGGAAACCCGGGCGCTGAGCAGGGAGAACGCGAACGCGCTAGGGCGCGAGGACGGCTTCGAGGCGGCGCGGACCGTGCACGCCCTCGACGCGATCGAGCTCGATGTCGCTGGTGGCCGAAGGGCCGCTGACGAGCGTGATCGGGGTGGTCGCGCCGAGCAGCCCGGCGATCGCGTCGGGGACGTCGTCGACCACCTGGTGGGTGCGGATCACGCACACGTGGAGGTCGGGCAGGAGCGTCAGCGCGCGGCGGCCTTGGCCGGCGGTGTGGTCGAGGACGATCGTGCCGGTCCGGGCGATCGCGAGCGCGCAGGCGGTGAGCACGCCGTCGGCGCCGGCGATCGCGTCGTGGTCGAGCGGCGGGTCGTCGGCGATGAGCTCGACGCCGGGCGGTCGGAGCGCATGGTCGAGGTCGGCGGGGATCGCGATCCGCGTGGCCTGGTGGCGGGCGAGGATCGCGGCGATCACGTCGGGGATCGCGGCGGGGTCGTCGACGCGGGTGACCGTCGCGGCGTAGTCGGCGATGCGCTCGGCGAGCAGGTCGGGGTCGCCCGGGGTCGCGTCGGGGGCGGGGATCGGCGGGCGGGGCGTGTCGTCGGCGGGCGCGCGGTCGCCGGTGGCGAGGCGGATGCGGGCGAGGATGTGGGCGCGGGCGTCGCTCACCGGTCGGCCCACCACTCGCGGAAGGTCTGCCGCGGCGGGTCGGGCAGCTCGCGGAAGCGCGTCCAGGGGCGCAGCGGCGCAAGCCGGGTGAGGCGGCGGGCGGCCTGGGCGGCCTCGTAGCGGCGGCGGCTGGCGAACACCGCGGCGGCGGCGCGCATCGCCAGTCGCTCCACGCGCGGCGCGTCGCCGGTCTCGTCCACGACGCGGCCGCGCAGGTGCACCAGGATCGTGGGGATGTCGATCTTGACGGGGCAGACCTCGTAGCAGGCGCCGCACAGGCTGCTGGCCCACGGCAGGCTGGTGTGGTCCTCGAGCTCGGCGAGCTGGGGGGCGAGGATCGCGCCGATCGGGCCCGGATAGGTGCTCGTGTAGGCGTGCCCGCCGGCGCGCTCGTACACGGGGCAGACGTTCAGGCACGCGCTGCAGCGGATGCAGCGCAGCGCGTCGCGGCCGACCGGGTCCGCGAGCGTGGCGGTGCGGCCGTTGTCGAGCAGGATCAGGTGGAAGGCCTGCGGCCCGTCGCCGGGCGTGACCCCGGTCCACAGGCTCGTGTACGGGTTCATCCGCTCCCCGGTCGAGGAGCGCGGCAGCAGGCGCAGCATCGCGCCGAGGTCGGCGAAGCGGGGCAGGACCTTCTCGATGCCCATGACGGTGATGAGCGTGTGCGGGAGCGTCGTGCACATGCGCCCGTTGCCCTCGGACTCGACCACGGCGACGGTGCCGGTGTCGGCGCAGGCGAAGTTCGCGCCCGAGACGCCGACGCCGACCGACAGGAAGCGCCGGCGCAGGTGGCGGCGGGCGGCCGCGGTCAGCTCGGCGGGCTCGCTGGACAGGTCGGGCTCGCCGAGCTTCTCGCGGAACAGGTCGCGGATCTCGACGCGGTTGCGGTGGATCGCCGGCACCAGGATGTGCGAGGGGCGGTCGCCGGCGAGCTGCACGATCAGCTCGGCCAGGTCGGTCTCGTGCGCGGTGATGCCCTGCGCGGCGAGCGCCTCGTTGAGGCCGATCTCGTCGGTCGCCATCGACTTGACCTTGATGACCTCGTCGCTGCCGGCCTCCCGCGTGAGGCGGGCGACGATCGCGTTGGCCTGCGCGGCGTCGCGGGCCCAGTGGACGGTGCCGCCGGCGGCGGTGACCGACGCCTCGAGGCGCTCGAGGTGGACGTCGAGGTTCGCGAGCGCCTCGTCCTTGATCCGCGCCCCCTGCTCGCGCAGCGCCTCCCAGTCCTCCACCTCGGCGACGACCGCGGCGCGCTTGGCGCGGATCGTCGTGGTCGCGGTGCGCAGGTTGCGCCGCTGCTGGGCCTTGGCCAGCTCGGCGGGGGCCAGCACCTGGAACTTGGTCGCGGTCATCCGGTGCTCGCCAGGATCTCGGCCAGGTGCATGGTGCGCACGCCCGCGCGCTGGCGGCGCAGTCCGCCCCCGATGTGCAGCAGGCAGGAGCTGTCACCTGCCGCGCACACGTCGGCTCCGGTGTCGAGCACGCAGCGGACCTTGTCGGACAGCATCGCCGCCGACGTGTCGGCGTTCTTGACCGCGAACGTGCCGCCGAACCCGCAGCACGTCGTCGCCTCGGGCAGCTCCACGAGGTCCAGGTCGCGGACGTTGCGCAGGAGCCGCAGCGGCCGGTCGCCGAGGTGCAGCCCGCGCAGCCCGTGGCAGGTCGGGTGGTAGGTCACCCGATGTGGAAAGGTGGCGCCGACGTCCTCGACGCCGAGCACGTCGACCAGGAGCTCCGTGAGCTCGTACACGCGCGGCACCGTCCGGCCGATCAGTCGCGGGTACTGCTCGCGGACCATGCCCACGCACGACGCGCTCGGCGAGACGACGGCGTCGAACGAGGAGTCGTCGAAGATCCGCGCGAACCGCTTGGCCAGCGGCGCGGCCTCCTGGCGATAGCCGCTGTTGGCGTGCATCTGCCCGCAGCACGTCTGCTCCTGCGGGAAGACGACCTCGTGCCCGAGGCGCTCGAGGATCGCGACCGTCGCGCGGCCCGCCTCCGGCGCCAGCGTGTCGTTCAGGCAGGTGATGAACAGGGCGACCCGCACGGCGGCGCAAGGCTAGGCAATCGACCACGTTCGCACAAGCTCGAACACGAGAACGCACACTCCCGGCGCGCCGCGCTCGAGCGCCGCGCCGCTAGAATGGGAACACAACATCACCACGGGGACGACATGGCTTCGACGCGGTCGGTTTCGTGGCGGTGGTTGCGAGCCGAGGTCCCGGAGGCCTCGTAAAACACCGGGAAAACCATACGTGCGGACTCTCACGAGTACGCCCTCGCCGCTTAGTCCATAGCTAGGCGTTTGTGAGGTTCGGGCCCCGGCCAGCCTGCCGCCGGGCCTCCCGAATCAGATATGCAGGCTCACCCCCGGCGGCCCGCCTCCGCCAAAGGGGGGACATCTTCAGGAGGCTGGCTCCCTGCAACCCGGCCGGCGAGGCGACCAGGGAGCGAGATCAGAGCGCCGGCTACGCTCGTAGAAGCCATTGTCGCGCGGCTGCGGACGCGGGTTCGATTCCCGCCGTCTCCACCTTTCGAGGCCCGCCACCCGGCGGGCCTCGCGCGTTCTGGGCGCCGCACCACTGCCGATCAGAGCGGCCTGGTCGTATGTGATCTCAACGCGACGGCGCGCGGCCTTGGTGGCGTTGCGCGTGGACGTGGCTGCCAGGACCATCGACATCACGACACGATGACTGCTGCTCCGCGTTTGCCTGCGTGTCTCGGCCCGCGGTCGTGTACGGTCGCGCAAGGCGAGAGGGATCAGGAGGATCGCATCGTGCGCTGGGTCGATCAGCCGGAAGCTGTGACGCCGTCCGTCGGCGAAGAGCCGCGCAGGGACGCTCCATCGCTGCCGACCGGCCCGCCGGCGGCGGCATCGGCCGCATCACCGGTGACGAAGATCCCGCGATTTGGCGCCAGCAAGACGGCCGAGCGGCTTCTCGCCGAGTTGACATCCGCCCGGGAGTCGCTTGAGCGCATCGGGGGACTTGAGTACGAGCAGGTTCAGCAGGCCATCGCCGAGCAGCGCCAAGTCCTGGGGAACCTTCAGGCTGAGCGGGCCCGTGTCGAGACCCAGCTTGCGGAGCTTCGCAACCGGGTGGTCGCCACCGAAGAGGCGGAGATTCTGCAGGAGGTTGGCGTCTACGAGTATCGCCACCCGCTCACCGATGCCGCCGCGTACCAGGGACAGCTCAAGGCCTTGCGGGACTCGATCAAGACCTTGGCAAGGGCTGATGGAGGGGCTGTGTTCGGGGCGACGGACTGGACGGTCAACGGATCGCGGCCCCAGGGTCGCAAGATGGTCCGTGATGAATCGTGCTGGGGCTGATGGAGGCTCTGGCGTTTTGTGATCAGGCCAGGGTCTTGTCGCCCTGGCGGGCAGCGTAGAACCTCTGCTCGAACTCGGCGGGTGGGAGGTCATCGAGGTAGCCGTGCAGGCGTTGGGTGT
>DATMSA010000156.1:0-28819 GCA_035565675.1 Capillimicrobium sp.
CGAACCATCCGCACCGCCGCCTGCTTCTCCTCCATCGAATACCGACGCGTCGTCGGCTTGCCAGCTGTGCGCTCTCGCGGCATGAACTCCGTCCTTGCATTTCCAAGGCCAGAAGTCTCCAACCACCCCAGGACGATTCAATCGGTCGCCTCGGACAGACGATGCGTATCCAGATCAATCCGCAATACCACCAGCTGCGTGTCGCCGAGCTCGAGCTGACCGCCGACTATCTGGCCAAGAAGGAGGAGGAGAAGGAGCGCGAGCGGGCCGAGCGTGAGCGTCTGCGCGAAGAACGCAGAGTTCAGCAGGAGATGGAACGCGAGCGTCAGCGCCTAGAGAAGGAACAGGCCCACTACCGCAACGCCCTCGCCGCGCTGGAGGCTCAAGGTGACGAGGAAGGCGCTGCACGCCTACGGGAGCATCTCGAGGAGATCGATCGTGCGATCGCCGACGTCGACTACCGCGTGGCGAACATCCGCGCCGGCTACGTCTACGTCATCTCCAACGTGGGCGCGTTCGGTGAGAACGTCGTCAAGATCGGTCTCACTCGGCGTCTTGATCCGCTCGATCGGGTGCGTGAGCTCGGTGATGCGAGTGTCCCGTTCCGGTACGACGTGCATGCGCTGTTCTTTGCCAAGGATGCGGTGGGCATCGAGCAGGAATTGCACCGGCGGCTTGATGATCGGCGGATCAACCGGGTCAACCTGCGTCGCGAGTTCTTTCGCGCGACACCTGCCGAGGTTAAGCAGCACCTCCTGGAGCTCGCCGGGGAACTGCTGGAGTTCACAGACGTGCCCGAGGCGCTTGAGTATCGCCAGTCTCTTCACATGGTGGGAGAGAAGGAGTCACCGACTCTCGCGACGTGAGTCGCGTGTGCGGTGTCGACGTGGTCGACATTTCCGTCGCATAGCGAACGAAATGTCGACCACCCCCGCTCGGTAGCGTTCCGCCCGTGGAGGCGACGCGGTTCGACGAGCTTCCGCCCGTCGCGGCCTGGCGGCACCGGGACGCCCGCAGCGGGTTCGAGGTCGTGTTCCTCAGCCAGGACGCCGGCGGCGTCCGCGTCGAGGGGCAGAGCACCGCGGTCGAGGAGGGCGAGGCCTGGCAGTCCCGCTACGTGATCGAGCTCGACGACGCGTTCCGCACGCGTCGCGCGCACGTCCACGCGCGGACGCTCGCCGGCGCGCACGAGCGCACGCTGGAGGCCGACGGCCAGGGCCGCTGGCTCGTCGACGGCGAGCACGCCGCCCACCTCGACGGCCTCCACGACGTCGACCTCGAGGCGTCGTCGTTCACGAACGCCTTCCCGGTCCGGCGGCTCGCCCTCGGGTTCGGCGAGCGAGCCGACGCGCCGGCCGCCTACGTGCGCGCGCTGGACCTCGGCGTCGAGCGGCTGGAGCAGACCTACGAGCGGATCGCCGAGCCGGCGCCCCGGCGGCGCTTCCACTACACGTCGCCGGCGTTCGCGTTCGAGGCCGAGCTCGTCTACGACGCCTCCGGGCTGATCCTCGACTATCCGGGCATCGCCGAGCGCGCGCGCTGACTCAGGCGGCCTGCGCCGCCGCCGCCTCGCGCGGCAGGTGCTCGTCGAACGTCATCCCCGCCTCGATCGCGCGCCGCACCGGGCACGCCTCGGCCACGCGCATGATCCGCTTCACCTGCTCGGGCGCGAGGTCGTCGGGGAGGTTCACGGTCACGTCGAAGTGGCGCGGCGTGGACGTGTTGTCGTAGACGACGTCGACGGACAGCTCGCCGAGCGTCCAGCCCTTCGTGCGGGCGTACGTGCGGATCGTCGTGGCGATGCAGCCGGCCAGCGCGGCGGGCAGCAGCTCGTGGGGCGCGGGGCCCTCGTCGGTGCCGCCGAGGCGGGCGGGCTCGTCGGTCACGAGGCGGTGGCGGCCGTCGACGAGGATCTCCTGGCGCAGGGTGTCGCCGGTGGAACGTGCGGAGGCGGTGAGGCTCATATCCACAACTATACCCCTTTTCAGTTGTGAATCCGGATCCTCGACTCCCTGGCGAACGCATTGGACCGCTCGTCCCAAGAGTGAACAAATCTGCACAACCGAGTTCCGACCGCCGGTCCGTAGGTCCCCGGCCCCGCCCGCCAGATACTGCCGGGCAACCGGATCGGGCCCGGCGGGATGCCTGCTCCGGAGCCCTGCTCACTCGACGCTTCGGAGGTGGTCGTGAACGAAGAAGTCACCACGGCGTTGGAGACCATCAATTCGGTCAACAACGAGTTCTTCTACTGGGTGTCGATCGCGTTGATGATGCTCATCCACGCCGGCTTCCTGTTCTACGAGGGCGGCGCCTCGCGCGTGAAGAACGTGCTCGCGGCCGCGATGAAGAACCTGCTGACGCTGGCGATCGTCATCCCCTCGTTCTTCTTCGTCGGCTGGTTCCTCTACAACGCGTTCCCCACCGGTGTTCCTGAGCTCAACGACGCCGCCAAGGCGGCGCTGCCATGGAGCGAGAACATGGGGCCGAACATCCTCGACCCGGCCAGCGGCATCTTCTGGGGCGCGTTCGCCCTGTTCGCCGCGACGACCGGATCGATCATGTCCGGCGCGCTCATCGAGCGCATCCGCATCAGCTCGTTCATGATCCTGGCGGCGATCCTCGGCTCCGTCGTGTGGATCATCGCCGCCTCCTGGGGCTGGCACGGCGGCGGCTGGATGCTGACCGAGCTGGGCCTGCACGACGTCGGCGCCGCCGGCTGCGTGCACCTCATCGCCGCGGCGTTCACGCTCGGCGTGCTGATCAACCTCGGGCCGCGCATCGGGCGCTTCGTCAACGGCAAGGCCCAGGCCATCGTGCCCCACAACCTGCCGATGACGATGCTCGGCCTCATGCTGATCTTCGTCGGCTTCTTCGGCTTCCTGATGGGCTGCGCGATCTACACCGGAGACGGCTTCCAGACGATCTTCGGCACGCCGATGAACCTGTCGGCGTTCGCGTTCAACACGCTCATGGGCCTGGCCGGCGGCATCCTCGGCGCCTACATCTCGTCGAAGGGCGAGCCGTTCTGGACGATCTCGGGCGGCCTGGCCGGCGTCATCTCGGTGGCGTCGGGCCTGGACCTGTACCACCCGGCCGTCGCGTTCATGGTCGCCGTCGTCGGCGGCGTGAGCCTCCCGTTCGCGGGCAAGCTGCTGGAGAAGCTGAAGATCGACGACGCGGTCGGGGCGATCCCGGTCCACGGCGTCTGCGGCGCGTGGTCGCTGATCGCGGTCGGCATCTTCGCGTCGGGCTTCCCGAACGTGGCGGGCCCCGACCCGTCGCTGGGCGGCCAGGTCGTGGCGATGCTCGTGTTCGCCGCGCTGGGCTTCATCCCCGGCTACCTGATCTCGCTGGCGCTGAAGGCCGCCGGCATCCTGCGGGTCCCGCCGGACGCCGAGCACTTCGGGCTGGACGCCACCGAGCTGCCGTCCCTGCCGTACCCCGAGGGCATCCCCGCCACCGCCGGCCGCAACGGCAACGGCGGCGGCATGGGCGCCCCGGTCGGCGGCACGGTCATGGACCGGTCCGACATCTAGCCACCCTCGAGCACCGAGAAAGGAGGACACCCCATGGACACCATCCCCATCGACGACTGGGAAGGCGCGTCGCAGTACTTCACCTTCGGCGCGGAGTCGTTCGGCGTCTGGCTGTTCCTGGCGCTGGCGGTCGGCACCTTCCTGTTCGTGATCGTGCGCGCGATCACGCACGAGGGCCGCAGCTACAAGGAGATCCACGAGAGCAACATCACGGCCCCGATCGCCATGGAGCCCGAGGGCCCGCCGCCGGCGTCCGAGCCGGCCGCGATGGCCTGATCCACACACGCGCCTCTGGAGGACGACGGCCCCGTGAGCCCACCGCTCGCGGGGCCGTCGGCGTGTCCGGGCCGCCTCAGCACCTTGTACAGATTTGTCCAGCACGATCTGGACCGGGTGTCGATGGGCACCCGGCCCGCCGGTCGGCACCATCGCGGCGATGACGTACGGCGTCTCGATGGCCCACACCACGCTGCCCCAGGACCCGGGGCTGGAGCTCGACGCCGACGCGCGCGAGCACCTCGTCGCCGCGGTCCCCGCGGGACCGGCGGTGCGGCGCCTGCGCGAGCAGCACGCCCTCGACGGGCACGGCCCGCTGACCCTGCTGGAGGGCGGCGAGGACGACGTGCTGGCCGCGCTCGCCGAGCGCCTGGCGACGGCCGGCGTCGGCCTGCGCCTCTACGTCGCCGGCGCCGAGGGCTTCGTCCGCCGCGCCGTGCGGGCCGGGCTCGACGCCGGCCTGCAGCGCGACGAGATCCTCACCGAGGTGGACGCCACGGCCGCCCGCGACGTGTGGTGCTCGCACTGCAAGGCGATCACCCGCGGCGTCACGACGACGGTCGCGCCGTGCGCCGGCTGCGGGCGCACGCTCGAGGTCTTCCACCACTTCTCGCGCCGGCACGCCGCGTACCTGGGCTTCCAGGCCGACGCCGAGGTGCCGGGCGAGCTGCCCGAGCCGGAGGTCCGATGGGCATGACGATCGACGTGCGCGTCACCGCCGTGCGCGAGCTCGGCCCCGACGTGCGCGAGCTGACGCTGGCCCCGCTCAACGGCACCCCGCTGCCCGCGTTCTCGCCCGGCAGCCACGTCGTCGTCCACGTCCCCGGCGAGCGGACGCGCAAGAACCCGTACTCGCTGGCATGCGCCCCGTGGTCGACCGACGCCTACCGCATCGCGGTCCGCCGTCTCGACGACGGGCGGGGCGGGTCGCGCGCCGTCCACGAGCGCGTGCAGGAGGGCGACGTGCTGGCGATCGAGCCACCGCGCAACCTGTTCGCGCCGGTCGTGGGCGCGCGCAAGCACCTGCTCGTCGCCGGCGGCATCGGGATCACGCCGTTCGTCTCCTACGCGCACCAGCTCGTCGCCGCCGGCGTCCCGTTCGAGCTGCACCACGCGCCGGCGGGCGGCCCGCTCGCCGACGAGCTGGAGCGGCTGCGGCCCGACGCCGTCCGCGCGCACGCCGACCGCGTCGCGCTGATGGCGGCCGTGGAGGACGCGCTCGACGCCCAGCCGCTGGGCACGCACCTGTCCGTGTGCGGCCCGCCGGCGATGATGGAGGCCGTCTGCGCGGCGGCCAAGCGCCACGGCTGGCCGGGCTCGCGCGTGCACCTCGAGCGCTTCGTCCTCGACACCGGCCCGATGGACCCGTTCGCGGTGCGCCTGGCCAGGAGCGGCCGGGAGCTGGCGGTCGGCGCGGACGAGACGCTGCTGGAGGCGCTGGAGGCCGCCGGCGCCGACGTGCCGTACCTGTGCCGCCAGGGCATCTGCGGCGAGTGCCGCCTCGACGTCCTCGACGGCACGCCCGACCATCGCGACATCTACCTCACCGCCGACGAGCGCGCGGCCGGCGCGGCCATCATGCCGTGTGTCTCGCGCTGCGCCGGCGACGGTCCCCTCGTCCTCGACCTCGCCTGACCGGAGCCGCCCGTGTCCGCCACCGCGATCAACGTCCCCACCGGCAACAGCCCCGAGGCGATCGCCCGGTTCCCGTTCCCGTTCGACACCGACGGCTACATGTACTCCACGAACGTCGAGGAGGCCGAGAAGCCGCGCTCCAACGGCGTCGGCGAGTGGGGCGGGCGCGTCTACGACGTCGACGAGCACTACCGCTTCGAGATCGCCGAGCGCGACCGCGTGCTCGCCGCCGACCCGGCCCGCTGCCAGGTGATGCCGCACATGCGCCTGGCCGCCTGGGACGTCGTCGAGGACGCCACGACGCGCCTGTCGCGGGACTTCCCCGAGCACTTCGCGCTGGAGGCCCGCGGCGACCAGCGCTTCTGGACGAACCGCCTGGTGGGGATCGAGCAGTCCTACACGCTGCTCGACGACGACACGCTGCCGCTGGAGCCGTTCGAGTGGATCGTGCGCCAGCTCCAGGAGGACGTCGAGCTGCTCGACCAGCGCGGCGACGACCTGTTCTTCGACGCCGGCATCCTCACGTTCGGCGCCGACTGGTCGCTGGACTTCGACCTCGGCATGAGCTTCCTGGAGATCCACGGCCCGGTGCCGCGGGTGCACGAGATGGGCGTGCTGCCGCGCGCCTTCCAGTTCCTGCAGCGGCTGCCGGTCGGCCCGACCTACCGGCGCACGAACTGGACGATGACCGTCGGGCGGCGCCTGGACACCTGCACCGAGGTCTACCACGAGTGGGGACCGGACCGGGCGAGCCTGCGCTACGAGGAGATCGGCGAGCGGCTGCACCTGCGCGTCGAGGTGCAGCACTTCGTGCGCCTGCCGCGTTCCAACGCGGTGATGTTCCCGATCCGCACCTACCTGGCGTCGCTGGACGAGATCTGCACGGTGCCGGCGTGGGCGGTGCGGCTGGAGCGGGTGCTGGCGACGCTGCCGCAGGACCTCGTCGACTACAAGGGCCTGACGCGCTACCGGGACATGACGGTGCAGTGGCTGGCTGAGAGGAACGCCGCGCGCGCCTAGCGGGGACGCCGCGCGAGCGGCGGCAGCAGCTCCTCCAGCGGCTGCTCGCCGCCGAGCGAGCGCATCACGTGGACCGACAGCCGCCCGGGCGCGAACACGTTCACGGAGTGCTGCAGCGGCGTGCCGTCGCGGCTGTGCATCGTCTCGACCAGCTCGATCGCCGCGGTCGGCACCGGCACGCCGAGCTGGCGCGCCATCGCCGCGTCGTCGACCAGCCGCGCCTGCACCTGCGTGCGCGCGAACGCGACCGGCGTGCCGTGCTCGCCGAGCAGGTCCAGCAGCATCCGCCCGGCGCGCAGGCGCCGCTCGATCACCGCGTCGGACGGCAGCGGGACCGCGGGCACGACGACGTCGCGCATCCACGCGACCGGCACGTCGTCGGCGACGAGCGTGCGCTCGACCACGAGCGCCTGCGCGTCGGGCGGCAGGCGCAGCGCCGCCGACGCCGCCGGCCCGCCCGGCCGGTGCTCGATGCGCAGCTCCTCGGCGGTCAGGCGCAGCCCCTGGCGGCGGGCGAGCGTCGCGTAGCTCTCCAGCACCTCCAGCCCCGCCTTGAACTCCGGCAGCCCGCGCTGGTCGCCGACGAACGTGCCGCTGCCGCGGCGGCGCACGATCTCGCCGCCGGCCTCCAGGCGGGCGAGCGCGGCGCGCAGCGTCCCCCGCGAGACGCCGAGCTGGGTGGCGAGCTCGTGCTCCGGCGGCAGCCGGTCGCCCGCCCGCCGGCGCCCGGGGGACAGCCACGCCCGCAGCGCCGCCTCCGCGGCGTCCACCTTGGTCGCGGGCTGCTCGGCCATCGGGCCGTTGATGCTAGGTCGCGGGCTCAGTCGTGCGGGCGCAGGCCGCCGAAGCGGCCCGTGTAGAAGAGGAGCGGGGGTCCGTCGCGGTGATCCATGTGCTCGACGCGCCCGACCCACAGGCGGTGGTCGCCCGCGGGATGGACGGCGACGACGCGGCAGCCGACCTGGGCCAGCGAGCCGGCCACGTACGGCAGGCCCGCGCGCCATTCGAAGTCGAGCGGGTCCTCGATGCGCTCCTGGCCGGCGAAGTGCGCGGCGATCGGGCCCTGCTCCTCGTGCAGGACGCTGATCCCGTAGCGGCCGGTGCGCGGAAGCATCTCGGCCATCCGGCAGCGCCCGAGGCTGACGAGCACGAGCGGCGGGTCCAGCGACACCGACAGCACGCCGTTGGCGGTCATGCCGTGCACGAGGTCGCCGTCGGCGGTCGTCACGACCGTGACGCCGGTGGCGAAGCGGCCCATCGCGTTGCGCAGCCGCCGCGGGGCGGTGGCCCGGTGGACGGGCGTGCGGGCGGCCATGCCGGTCAGCTCGGTCACGCCCGCGGCCGCCGCTTCTCGGGGTCGTAGCGGGGGAACGGCGTGACCTCGGCGGCCAGCCGGCGGTGCAGCCCGCCGTCGCAGCTCACCTCGAGCGCGGTGCCCGGGGCGGCATGCTGCACGGCGACGCGCGCGAGGGCGATCGGCTCCTGGAACGTCGGGCTGCGGATCGCGCTGGTCACCACGCCGATCCGCGTGCGCCCGGCGTACACGCCGTCGCCGTGGCCGGGGACCTCGCCGCCGTCCAGTCGCAGCCCGACGAGCGTGCGCTGCGGATGGGCGCGGCGCTCCAGCAGCGCGTCGCGGCCGACGAAGTCCTCCTCGCCGTCGAGCGCGACCGTGAAGCCGATGCCGGCCTCGAACGGGTCGACGTCGTCGTCGAACTCGTGGCCGGCGAGCGCGAGCCCGGCCTCCACGCGCAGGAGCTCGAGCGCCTCCAGGCCCAGCGGGACGATCCCGTGCGGCGCGCCGGCCGCCATGATCGCGTCCCACACGGCCACGCCGTCGTCGGGGTGGCAGAAGACCTCGTAGCCGAGCTCGCCGGTGTAGCCGGTGCGCGACACGACCACCGGGATGCCGGTGCGCCCGCCGATCCGGCCCACGAGGAAGCGGAACCAGCGCAGGTCGCGCAGCGCCGGCTGCGTCGGCGGGGCCCAGATCAGCTCGGCCAGCACGTCGCGCGAGGCCGGCCCCTGGACGGCCAGGTTGTGCAGCGCGTCGGTGGCCGGCTTGACGTGCGCGCGCAGGCCCTCGCGCGCGGCCGCCTCCTCCAGCCACGGGCCGTCGCGGTCGCAGCCGCCGACGAGCCGGAAGTTGTCGGCGCCCAGACGGAAGACCGTCGCGTCGTCGATCATGCCGCCGCCCTCGTGGCAGAGTGCGGTGTAGACGACCTGGCCGACCGCGAGCCGGCGCACGTCGCGCGTGACCGTGCGCTGCAGGAGCGTCTCGGCGTCGGGCCCGAGGACCTCCCACTTGCGCAGCGAGCTGAGGTCCATGACCGCGACGCGCTCGCGGCAGGCCCAGTACTCGGCGATCGCGCCGTGGCCGTCGAAGCGCTCGGCGTGCCAGTACCCGCCGTGCTCCACGAGCGCCCCGGTGAGCGCGCTGATCCGCGGGTGGAACGCGGTCTCCTGCGTGAGCCGGGCCGGCTCGTCGGGCAGCGTGCGGCGCGCTATCGCCATCGAGAAGCGGTGCTCGGGCGCGTACACGCGGACGTGGACATCGGTGACCTCCCAGCCGTTGGACGGGTCGACGTCGTCGGGGCAGGCCGACGACGCGCACACGAGGTCGGTGCTCGCCCGCAGCAGCACCGAGTCCCCGGCCCGCGACCACGGCTCGTCGCTGACGAGCAGGTGCTGGGCGTCGAAGGCCGTGTTGTAGAAGAAGTTCAGCGCCGCCCAGCCGCCGCGGGGCGCGATCCCGAACGGCGCGAGCTGCCCGTTGAAGTTGTCGGTGCAGTTGGCATGGCCGGGGTAGCCGAGGTCCTCGTAGTAGCGGCGCGTGCAGGCCAGCGCGAACGCGTCGTGGCGCCCGACCGTGTCGCGCACGAGCTCGCACAGCGGATCCAGGTCGGCGTCGAAGAACTTCCCGCCCAGGCCGGGCTCGGGGAACGCGCGGCCGGTCAGCGTGCGCGTGGCGGCGGCATCCAGGCCGCGCTCCAGCCCGTCCTGGAGCTTGTGCGCGTGGAAGGCCAGGAAGTCCGAGCACTGGCGGCCGCGCACGTCGATGACCTCGATGTACTCGCCCGCCCGGACCTCGTAGGACCGGGCGGACGAGGGATCGACGCGGAACTCCAGGCGCGGATCGGCCAGCGGCGGCGGCAGCTCGGCCTCCGGCTCGGGGCGGGCGCGCGGCGCGGCGCGCTCGACCTCGACGAGCAGGACGCCGGGCAGGGTGGAGAGCCCGTCGCGCTCGCGGTCGGGCGGCGCGGCGACGATCGCGACCGCGTCGCGGTCGGCGACGAGCTCGGTGCCGGGCGGGATCGGCGTGGAGGCGTCGCGCAGGCCCAGCGCCGCCGGCTCGGGCAGCACGGTGAGCCGGGCCTCGCGCCCGTCGGCGAGCAGGTCGACGACGCGCAGGCGGTCGTCGGGTCGCAGCGCGACCGTCGTCGACCCGCCCTCGCGCACCCACCACGCCTCGCGCATCACGCCGTCGCGGTCGCGCCCTCGCCCTGGGCCTCGGCCGCCTCGGCCAGGAGCTGCTCGGCCAGCTCCCGCTTGCCGGCCGCGTCGAGCTTGCGCAGCTCGTTCTCGACCGCGCGGCGGTTGTAGGTCTGGTTCCAGTAGTCGAGGGCGTCGAAGCCGAGCAGCACCGCCTTGCCGACGAACTGGCGCAGCACCTCGTTGGTCGGGCCCATCACCCAGCCGGCCTTCGCGTCGCGCAGGTAGCGCTCGAGCTCCATGTCGCCGCGCTTGTAGCCGGTGCCACCGCAGGCGTGGAGCATCTTGTCGACGACGTGGGCGGTGTTCTTGGCCGCCTCGAACTTGATCTGCCACGCCCAGTGCAGGTAGCTCGCGCGGGCGAACTCGCCGGGCGCCAGCACGCGGCGGTTGTGGTCGGTGGCGCCGTCCATCGCCTGGGCGACGCTGAACGTGAAGATGCGGCACGCGTTGGTGTCCATCACCGCCTCGCCGACGTAGTCCTGGATCGTCGGGTAGTCGGCGACGCGCAGCCCGACGTCGGCGTGGCGCTTGCGGGTGGTCTGGCGCTTGGCGATGTCGATCGCGCCCATCGCCAGGCCGTTCCAGACGCTGCTGGAGCCGACCAGGAACCACGGGTCGACGGACTCGTCGTTGGAGGCGGCGCCGTCGCCGGCCGGGCCGACGATGCGGTCGGCGGGGATGTCGACGCCGGGTACCTCCAGCGGGCCGGACTGGTTGCCGCGCAGGCCCATCGCGTCCCACGTCGCCGGCTGGGCGATCGCGTCCTCGCCGTCGATGACGAACACCGACAGGTCGTCGTAGCCGGAGAAGTCCGGGCTCGTGGTCTGGACGACATAGAAGTCGGCGAACCCGGCCGACGTCGTCCACGACGCCTTCTTGCGCACGTGGAAGCCGTTCTCGGTGCGCTCCGCGCCCGACGAGATCGGATACCAGAAGTGCGAGCCGGTCTCCGGGTCGCTGTAGGAGAGCGTCCCGATCTTGCCGCTGTTGAGCGGGCGGATGTAGCGGTCGATCAGCGCGTCGGTGGGGCGCAGCATGATCGCCTGGACGGCGGCCATGTGCATGACCCAGCACATCGCGGTCGACGCGCAGCCGTAGCGGGCGATCGTCTCGGCCGCCATCGCGAAGCCGACGTGGTCCTCGCCGAGGCCGCCGAGCTCCTCGGGCACCGTGAGGGCGAGGAAGCCGTGCTCGCCGAGCAGCTCGAGGTTGCGCCGCGGGTAGATCAGGTCGTCGTCGGAGGCCTTGGCGTTGGCGCGCATCTCGCGCTCGCACAGCTCGATGAGCAGCGCCCGCAGCTGGCGCTGGCGGTCGGTCAGCAGCCAGTCCGGATCCCAGTCGTAGCCGAGCCCCCAGTAGGGGGCGGAGCCCCAGGTCTTCTCCGCCATCTCACCCTCCGATCGTGTCCAGCGGATCGTGAACAAATCTGTTCAATCTGTCCCTGGACCGAGGGTCGGATCGAGACCCGACCGACGGGCCAAGATCACGCCGCCGTCCGGCGTCTACGGTGCCCGGCTGCCAAGACCGAGGAGGGACATCGATGACGACGCATCCGTGGCGGATCTCCGCGCTGGCCGACCGCCATCTGGCGCTCGGATCGGCGCTGGAGGACTGGAACGGGATGGGCACGGCGTGGACGTACGCCGGCGATCTGGCCGACATGCACGAGGCGATCCGCACGCGGGCCGGGCTGATGGACGTGTCGGGCCTGAAGAAGGTCCACGTCGTCGGCCCGCACGCCGAGGCCACGATCCAGGAGGCGGTGACGCGCGACGTGCGCCGCCTGTACCCGGGCAAGGCCGTCTACGCGTGCATGCTCGACGAGCGCGGGTGCTTCATCGACGACTGCATCGTCTACCGGACGGGCCCGACCGCGTGGCTGGTCGTGCACGGCGCCGGCGACGGGATGGCGCAGCTCACGCGCTCCGCCGAGGGCCGCGACGTGTCGATCCGCTTCGACGACGATCTGCACGACCTGTCGCTGCAGGGCCCGGTCGCCGTCGACTTCCTGGCCGAGCACGTGCCGGGGGTGCGCGACCTGCGCTACTTCCACCACATGCACGCGACGCTGTTCGACCGGCCGGTGATGCTGTCGCGCACCGGCTACACCGGCGAGCGCGGCTACGAGATCTTCTGCCGCCGCGAGGACGCGCCGGCGATCTGGGACACGATCCTCGAGCTCGGCGAGCCGTACGGGATCATCCCGTGCGCGTTCACGACGCTCGACTGGCTGCGGGTCGAGAGCTACCTGCTCTTCTATCCCTACGACAACTCCGAGATGTACCCGTTCGCCGACGAGCGGGCGGGCGACACGCTGTGGGAGCTGGGCCTGGACTTCACGGTCACGCCCGGCAAGACCGGCTTCCGCGGCGCCGAGGAGCACGAGCGCCGCAAGGGGAAGGAGCGCTTCAAGATCTTCGGCGTCCTGCTGGAGGGCGACCAGGCGGCGGCCGAGGGCGACACGCTGTGGGCCGACGGCACGCAGGTCGGCGTCATCACCTGCGCGATGTACTCGCGCCTGACCGATCGCTCGATGGCGATCGCCCGCCTGGACGTCCCGTACGCGGTCCAGGACACGCCGCTCCAGGTTCGCGGCAGCCTCGAGGTCGACGCGATCGCGCACGCGCTCCCGTTCGACGACCCAGAGAAGGCGAAGCGCACGGCGGTGGGGTAGGCGGGCTGCCGCGGGGCACGTGTGGCACCTGGCAGCCGGTATGCGGACGTCATGTGCCACACGTCGGCGGGGAGGGGCGCGGACGCGGGCGGCGGACGGGGCGGCGGCGCGTGGCCGCGCGGGTTGGGCATCGAGGACGAGAGGACGGTCGCGTCGTCCGCAGCCGCCCGGCGCACGGTGCCGCCCGGTCGCTCGGGGGTGGGAGCCCTCATCCGCGTATAGCGCGGACGATCGCTCCCACGTCCGCCGGCACCCGCGTGCGAGGGGCACGTGTGGCACCTGGCAGCCGGCATGCGGACGTCATGTGCCACACGTCGGCGGGGAGGGGCGCGGACGCGGGCGGCGGACCGGCTGCGTCCACCTTCGATGATGTCGTTCTGCGCGGTGTCGACGACCGCGCGCCTGCGCACCGGACGCTGCGCCGCCCGTGCCGCCCGCGCCCGCGCCCCTACGCGCCCCCGCGCAACCGGTGCACCTTCACCGCGATCTCCAGCGCGAGCAGGTCCTCGGTCGCCAGGTCGAGGCCGGTCAGCTCCTCGATGCGCTGCAGGCGCTGGCGCAGCGTGTTCGGGTGGATCATCAGCGCCTGGGCGCTCGCGCCCGCGTGGCGGTCGGCGAGGTGGCGCTCGAGCGTGGTGAGCAGCTCGGTGCGGCGGGCCGCGTCGTACTCGGCGAGGATCGACACCGCCCGCGCATGCGGCGTCCGCGGCGGCTCGCCGCTCGCCAGCCCGACGAGGTAGCGGTAGGGACCCAGCTCGCCGACCCGGCGCACCCCGCCGCCCGCCTCCAGCGCCAGCGCGACCCGGGCCGCGTCGGCCGCCTCGCCCAGCGAGCGGGCGTCCTCGGCCAGCCCGCGGCGCGGCTCCGACACGCCGAAGGCGACCCGCAGCTCGCGCCCCAGGCCCTCGAGGTCGGCGGCGAGGCGATCGAGCGCGTCGGCGCCGCCCGCCAGCGGCACGAGCGCGCGCAGCCGCTCGGCGTCCGCGTCGCACAGCGTCCCCCGGGCCAGGAACCGCAGCCGGCCCTCGGCCTCGGCGGCGAGCTGCTCGCTCCACCGCCCGCCGACGTCGGCCAGCGGCAGCCCGACGACGACCACGTGCGGCCGCGCCGGGTCCCAGCCCGCCGCGCGCGCCCGGCCCGCCGCGGCCGCCGCCTGCCCGCGCTCCAGCGCGTCGAACACGTCGCGCACCACCGTCTCGGCCGCCAGGCGCTCGATCAGCTCCGCCTTGCGCAGCGCCAGCGCGAGCTGGTTGGCCGACGCCTCCAGCAGCCGCGCGTCGGCGTCGTCGAACGGGCGCGACCGCGCGACGCTGACCTGGCCGATCGGCTGCTCGCCGTCCAGCAGGCGCGCCACCAGCCGGCCCTCGACGAGCGCGTCGCCGCCGCCGTCCGCCGGCACGGCCGCCACCTCGACCGGCGCGCCGCGCGCGTCGAGCATCGAGAGCCGGCACGCGTCGCCCTCCAGCAGCCGCGCGATCCCCTCGCACCCGGCCGCGTACAGCTCCTCCCGGCCGGTCAGCGACGCCAGCTCCTGCGAGAGCTGCGCGAGCGCCTCCAGCGCGGCGACCTGGCGGCGCGTCTGCTCGTACAGGCGCGCGGTGTCGATCGCGCCCACCACCAGCGACGCGACGTGGACGAGCAGCTCGAGCACGTCGTCGCCGAACTCGCGCGGCGCCTCGGTGTGCAGCACGACGACGCCGATCACGTCGCCGCGCCGGTCGACGAGCGGCACCGCCACCATCGACTGGAAGCGCTCCTCCTGCAGCTCCGGCACGTAGCGCATGCGCGGGTCCTGCAGCGCGTTGTCGCGGATGAACGCGGGGGTGCGGTGCCGCGCGACCCAGCCCGTCAGGCCCTCGTCCATGCGCAGCGCGACGGTGCCGACCGCGTGGGCGAACACCGGCGACGCGGCGCGGATCCGCAGCAGGTCGCCCTCGCGCAGGTAGACGAAGCAGGCGTGGCAGGCGGTGGCCTCGACGAGCAGGTCGACGACCGCGCGCAGCACGCGGTCCAGGTCGGGCCCCTCGGCGATCGCGCCGATGACCGCGTAGAGCGTGTCGCGCCCCAGCGTGGCGGTGGTCGGCGGCTCGCGGGGCGGCATGGCGGCGAGCGTACCGGTATGTCCAACCTGCACATACCGCAGCGCCGAAGAGTGGCCACCGGTCCATGGTGCATGTGCGGTCGGCACGGCACTCTGCGGCCCATGTGCGGCATCGCCGGTCTCTTCGCCAGGTCCCCCGCCGTCGAGCGCGAGCTCGGCGCCCTGCTCGCGGGAATGCTCGAGCAGCTCGCCGACCGCGGCCCCGACAGCGCGGGCGTCGCGCTCTACCGCGACCCGGTCCCCGCCGGCGCGGCGAAGCTGTCGCTGCTGCGCTCGGGCCCGGAGCGCGAGGACTGGGCGGCGCTGGCCGAGCGCCTCGGCGGCGCGACCGTCCTCGCCGACCACGGCGACCACGCGATCCTGCGCGTCGCGGGCGACGCCGGCGACGCGCGCACGTGGCTGTCGGAGCACGCGATCGACGTCTCGGTCATCGCCTCCGGCCAGGCGATCGAGCTGCACAAGCGCACCGGCCGCCCGAGCGCGCTGCTCGACGGCTGCGGCATCCGCGCGATGAGCGCCACCCACGGCCTCGGCCACACGCGCATGGCCACCGAGAGCCGCGTCACCACCGCCGGCTCGCACCCGTTCTCGACCGGCGAGGACCTGTGCCTCGTCCACAACGGCTCGCTGTCCAACCACAACCGCGTGCGCCGCGAGCTGCGCCGCCGGGGCATCCGCTTCGCGACCGACAACGACTCCGAGGTCGCCGCCGGCTACCTCACCTGGCGCCTGCTGGAGGGCGACACGCTCGCGCAGGCGCTGGAGGCCAGCCTCGAGGACCTCGACGGGTTCTTCACGTTCGCGGTCGGCACCCGCGACGGGTTCGCGGTGCTGCGCGACCCGATCGCCTGCAAGCCGGCCGTGATGGCGCAGACCGCCGACTGGGTCGCGATGGCGTCCGAGTTCCGGGCGATCGCGACGCTGCCGGGGGCGGCCGACGCCGAGGTGTGGGAGCCCGAGCCCGCCCGCGTGTACTCGTGGAGCCGCGAGGGGGTGACCGCGTGAGCGCGCTCGACACGCCGCCGGTGACCACGCTCGACCTGGACGCGCAGGGCCTGCGGGCCGTCAACAGCGCGCTGCAGGCCGCGCCAGACGGCGCCCGGTTCGCGGTCGCCGGCCCCGGCGGGCGCCACGCGATCGCCGCCGGCCTGCACGCCGCGATCGAGGTCGACGTGCTCGGCCACGCCGGCTACTACTGCGCCGGCATGAACCAGGCGGCGACCGTGCGCGTGCACGGCAACGCGGGCGTCGGCGTCGCCGAGAACATGATGTCGGGCCGCGTCGAGGTGCACGGCTCCGCCGGCCAGTCGGCGGGCGCCACCGCCCACGGCGGGCTGCTCGTCGTCGAGGGCGACGCCGCCGCGCGCTGCGCGATCTCGCTGAAGGGCGCCGACGTCGTCGTGAAGGGGTCGGTCGGGCACGCCACCGGCTTCATGGCCCAGACCGGCCGCATCGTCGTCTTCGGCGACGCCGGCCCCGCGCTGGGCGACTCGATCTACGAGACGCGGATCTACGTGCGCGGCACCGCCGAGGACCTCGGCGCCGACTGCGTCGCCAAGGAGATGAGAGACGAGCACCGCGCCGAGCTGGCGGCCCTGCTGGCCGCGGCCGGCGCCGCCGACGCCGACCCCGGCGACTTCCGCCGCTACGGGTCCGCCCGCACCCTCTACCACTGGCAGGCGCCATGAGGCCCTCGGCGACGTTCGACACGGCCACGATCGCCGACATCCAGCGGGCGGCCGAGGAGGGCATCTACGCGATCCGCGGCTTCGGCGCCAAGCGCCGCGTGCCGCACTTCGACGACCTCCTGTTCCTGGGCGCGAGCATGTCGCGCTACCCGCTGGAGGGCTACCGCGAGGCGTGCGGCACCGACGTCGTGCTGGGCGCGCGCCACGCCGAGCAGCCGATCCACCTCGACATCCCGGTGACGATCGCGGGCATGAGCTTCGGCGCGCTGTCGGCCAACGCCAAGGAGGCGCTCGGCCGCGGGGCCTCGATGGTCGGCACGAGCACGACGACCGGCGACGGTGGCATGACGCCCGAGGAGCGCGAGGCGTCCGACATCCTCGTCTACCAGTACCTGCCGTCGCGCTACGGCATGAACCCCGACGACCTGCGCCGCGCCGACGCCGTCGAGATCGTCGTCGGCCAGGGCGCCAAGCCCGGCGGCGGCGGGATGCTGCTGGGCCAGAAGATCTCCGAGCGCGTCGCCGAGATGCGCGACCTGCCCGCCGGCATCGACCAGCGCAGCGCGTGCCGCCACCCCGACTGGACCGGTCCCGACGACCTCGAGATCAAGATCGCCGAGCTGCGCGAGATCACCGGCTGGCGGATCCCCGTCTACGTGAAGATCGGCGCGTCGCGCCCGTACTACGACACCGCGCTCGCGGTGAAGGCCGGCGCCGACGTCGTCGTGCTCGACGGCATGCAGGGCGGCACCGCCGCCTCGCAGGAGGTGTTCATCGAGCACGTCGGCATCCCGACGCTGGCGGCGATCCCGCCCGCGGTCGACGCGCTGCAGGAGCTCGGCGTGCACCGCTCCGGCGTGCAGCTCGTCGTCTCCGGCGGCATCCGCACCGGCGCCGACGTCGCCAAGGCGATCGCGCTCGGCGCCGACGCGGTCTCGATCGGCGTCGCCGCGCTCATCGCCCTCGGCGACAACAGCCCCGCGTTCGCCGAGGAGTACGCGGAGATGGGCACCGCCCCCGGCCTGTACGACGCCTGGCACGCGGGCGAGGACCCGGCCGGGATCTCCACGCAGCACCCGCATCTGGAGGCGCGTCTCGATCCCGAGACGGGCGCCCGCCGCGTCGCCAACTTCCTGCGCGTCCTGACGATGGAGGCGCAGACGATCGCCCGGGCCTGCGGCAAGTCCCACGTGCACAACCTCGAGCCCGAGGACCTCGTCGCGCTGAACGTCGAGGCCGCGGCGATGGCGCGCGTGCCGCTGGCCGGGACGTCCTGGGTCCCCGGCATCCCGACCACCTCACCAGGAGGGCCGCAGTGACCGCAGACAGCACCAGCCCGACCGCCGTCGACGGCGCGCCGGCGACGCTGCCGGCCGGCGTCACCTTCGTCGCCGTCCAGTGGGTCGACGTCCACGGCGCCGCGAAGGCCAAGCTCGTCCCGCGCGGCGCGTGGGAGGCGACGTGCGCGCCCGGCGGCGGCGCCGGCTTCGCCGCGTTCGCCAACCACGGCTTCGCGCGCGGGCCCGAGCACCCGGAGATGGTCGCCGTCCCGGACCCGTCGACGGTGACCGTGCTGCCCCACCAGCCCGACACCGCGGTGGCGTTCTCGACCGTGATGGACGGCGACGAGGTCGCCACCTGCGACGCCCGTGCGATCCTCGCCCGCGTCCAGGACGTGGCGCGCGAGCGGGGCGTGCTGCCGATCGTCGGCATGGAGCCCGAGTTCTTCCTGCTGCGCGAGCGCGAGGACGGCACGCTCGCTCCCTACGACGGGCTCGACGTGCTCGACAAGCCCTGCTACGACCTGAAGGCGCTCCTGCGCACCGCGCCGGTGCTCAAGGAGATCGTCACCGCGATGGAGCAGCTCGGGTGGGGCGTCAGCGCGCTCGACCACGAGGACGCCAACGGCCAGTACGAGATCAACTTCGGCTACGCCGACGCGCTCACCACCGCCGACCGCTTCACGCTGCTGCGCACGCTGGTGGCCGACATCGCCGCCCGCCACGGCGCGATCGCCAGCTTCATGCCCAAGCCGCTGGAGGGCCGCACCGGGTCGGGCGCGCACGTGCACATGTCGGTCACCGACGACGCGGGCGAGAACCGCTTCGCCGACCCCGACGACGCCCGCGGCCTCGGCCTGTCGCGCGACGGCTACGCGTTCCTGGGCGGCGTGCTCGACCACGGCCGCGCGCTCGCCGCGCTGACGATGCCGACGGTCAACTCCTACCGGCGCGTCCACAGCTCCGGCGGCACGTCCGGGGCGTCGTGGTCGCCCGACGCGATCGTCTACGGCGGCAACAACCGCACGGTCATGCTGCGCGTCTGCGCGCCCGGCCGCTTCGAGAACCGCGCGATCGACGCGAGCTGCAACCCGTACCTGGCGCTGGCGGGCATGGTCGCCGCCGGCCTCGACGGCATCGACCGCGGCCTGGACCCGGGCGCGCCGGTCGCCGGCGCCGCCACGTCGCTCGGCGTGCAGACGCTCCCGCGCACGCTCGCCGAGGCGCTCGACGAGCTTGAGCGCGACACGGTGCTGCGCGACGCGCTGGGCGAGGAGGCGTTGGCCGAGTTCGTCGCGGTCAAGCGGATGGAGTGGGGCAGCTACATGGAGGCCGTCACCCACTGGGA
This sequence comes from Capillimicrobium sp., assembly GCA_035565675.1. GTDB lineage: Bacteria > Actinomycetota > Thermoleophilia > Solirubrobacterales > Solirubrobacteraceae > Capillimicrobium. The sequence continues at coordinate 19,054 of DATMSA010000156.1, forward strand.
GCTCGACACCTACCTGCGCCGCGCGTGAGCTTCCTGCTGACCTGTCCCAACTGCGGCCCGCGCGAGGTGACCGACTTCGGCTTCGGCGGCGAGGTGACCGCGCGGCCCGCCGAGCGCCCGTCGCGGCGCGAGCTCAACGCGTACGTCTACTTCCGCGACAACGTGGCCGGGGTGCAGCGCGAGTGGTGGCAGCACCGGTCGGGCTGCCGCCAGTGGTTCCTGGCCGAGCGCGACACCCGCACCAACGTCGTCGCCTGGACCGCGCGGCCGGATGAGGCACCGGCCGCCGGCGGGGACCGGGCCGCATGACGCGGCTGGCTCCGCAGGCGGGCGAGCGCATCGACCGCGCTCGCCCGCTCACCTTCGCCTTCGACGGCCGTCGCGTCGAGGGCTTCGCCGGGGACACGATCGTCAGCGCCCTGTACGCCGGCGGGCGGCGCGTGTTCTCGCGCTCGTTCAAGTACCACCGCCCGCGCGGCGAGCTGTGCGGCTGCGGCCAGTGCGCCGGCTCGCTGTTCACCGTCGACGGGCGGCCGGGCGTGCGCGGCTGTGGCGAGCCGGCCCGCGACGGGATGGTCGTCGAGCACCAGAACGCGTGGCCGTCGCTGGAGCACGACGTGATGCGGGTCGCCGACCGCGTCGGCGGGCCGCTGCTGCCGGTCGGCTTCTACTACAAGACGTTCATCCGCCCGCGCCGGCTGTGGCCGGTCTACGAGAAGGTGCTGCGCCACGCCGCGGGCCTGGGCCGCCTGCCCAAGCGCCAGGCCGAGCGCGAGTGGCGCACCGAGTACCGGCGCCGCCACTGCGACCTGCTCGTCGTCGGCGGCGGCCTCGCCGGGCTGAGCGCCGCGATCGAGGCGGCCGAGCGCGGGGCCGACGTCGTCCTGTGCGACGAGGACGTCGAGCCGGGCGGCTGGGCGCTCGTCGACGGGCGCCACGACGAGGCGCGCGCGCTCGCCGCCCGCGCCCGCGAGCTCGGCGTCGAGGTGCTCACCCGCGCGCCCGCGCTGGGGTGGTTCGACGGGCTCGTGCCCGTGTGGCAGGGGGACACGCTTCACCAGGTCCGCGCCCCGCGCCATGTGCTCGCGACCGGCGCGCTGCAGCAGCCGCTCGTGTTCCCCGGCAACGACCTTCCCGGCGTGATGCTGTCCAGCGGGGCGCGGCGGCTGGCCGCGCTGTACGCGGTCGCGCCCGGGCAGCGGGCGGTCGTGGCCACCGTCGACGACGCCGGCCTGCAGGACGCGCTCGCCCTGCGGCTGGCCGGCGTGGAGATCGCCGCGATCGCCGACCTGCGCCCCGACGCGGGCGGCGGCGGACCGGCCGCCCACGTCGAGGCCGCCGGCATCCCGCTGCTGCGCGGCGCCACCGTCGTGCGCGCCAGCGGCCGCGACCGCGTGCAGCACGTGACGCTCGCGGCGGTGGGCCCCGACGGCCGTGCGACCGGCGCCCCCGAGGACGTCGCCTGCGACCTGCTCGCCGTCTCCGGCGGTCTGCAGCCCGCGCTGTCGCTGCTGCTGCAGGCCGGCGGCCGGGCGAGCTACGACCCGCAGGCCGCGTGCTTCGCGGTCGCCGACGTCCCGGCCGGGATCGCGGTCGCGGGCGCGCTGGCCGGCGAGGGCGCGGGCGGCCCGGTCGCCACGCCGCCCGCGGCGGCGACCGACGGGCGCCGGGGCGGCAAGGCGTTCGTCGACCTCGACGAGGACGTGACGGTCAAGGACGTCGAGCACGCGGTCGCCGAGGGCTACGACTCGCTGGAGCTGTCCAAGCGCTACACGACCGTGACGATGGGCCCGTCGCAGGGCCGCTTCTCGCAGATCCCGTCCACGCGCGTCGTCGCGCGCGCCACCGGGCTGGACCTCGAGACCGTCGGGCTGACCACCGCCCGCCCGCCGTGGACGACCGTGCCGCTGGGCGCGCTGGCGGGCCGCCCGGTCGAGGCGGCCAAGCGCTCGCCGCTGGACGCGCGCCACCGCGGCCTCGGCGCGACCGAGCGCTGGGCCGGCGACTGGCGCCGCGCCTACGACTACGGCGACCCCGAGGGCGAGGCGCTCGCCGTGCAGTCCGACGCCGGCGTGATCGACGTGTCGACGCTCGGCAAGCTGCTCGTCCGCGGCCCCGACGCCGCGGAGCTGCTCGACCGCCTGTACCCCAACCGCATGTCGACGCTGAAGCCCGGGCGGATCCGCTACGGCGTGATGACCTCCGAGGCGGGGCGGATCGTCGACGACGGGACCGTGTGCCGCCTCGACGACGAGACGTTCTACGTCACGACGACGACCGGCGGCGCGGCCGCGGTCGAGCAGACGATCGGCTGGTGGCAGGCGACGTGGCAGCTCGACGCGCGCGTGACCGACCTGACGCAGGGCGTCGCCGCGATGAACCTCGCGGGCCCGCGCGCGCGGGAGATCCTGTCGGGCCTCACCGACCTCGACTGCTCCAACGCCGCGCTCGGCTACCTCGACGCGCGGCAGGCGACCGTCGCCGGCGTCCCCGCGCTGATCCTGCGCATCGGCTTCGTCGGCGAGGTCGGCTACGAGCTGCACTGCCCGGCCGCGCAGGCCGGCGCGCTGTGGGACGCGCTCGTCGCGGCCGGCGCGCGCCCGTTCGGCCTGGAGCCGCAGCGGATCCTGCGCCTGCAGAAGCTGCACGTCATCGTCGGCCAGGACACCGACTCGGAGACCACGCCGGTGAACGCCGGGCTCGGCGGGCTCGTCAAGCTCGACAAGGCGCAGGACTTCGTCGGCCGGTGGGCGCTCGAGCACGCCGCGCAGGAGACGCCCGACGCGGTGCTGGTCGGCTTCACGACGGCGGGCGGCGAGCTGCCCACCGAGGGCGCGGTCGTCCTGCACGAGGGCGCCGCCGCCGGCCAGGTGACGAGCGCGCGGCGCTCGCCCAGGCTGCGGCGGACGATCGGCCTGGCGTGGGTGCCGGCCGCGCTCGCCGAGGAGGGCGCGGCCCTGTCGATCTCCGACGCGGGGCGCACGATCGCCGCGACCGTGACGACGCGCCCCTTCTACGACCCCGACGGCGAGGTGCTTCGCAGTTGAGCGTGCTCGACTTCCTGACCCCCGCGACCGGCCCGGACGCGCCCGTCGCCGAGAGCCCGCTGGCGGCCGCGCTCGTCGCGGCCGGCGCCACGTTCGCGGTGCGCGACGGATGGCGCGTGCCGGTCGACGCCGGCGCGCCCGAGGCCGAGGCCGACGCCGCTCGCGCCACGGTCGTGTGGGCCGACGTCTCCCACCTGCGCAAGCTCGAGCTGCAGGGCCCGCTCGACCACGACTTCGGCACCGCGATCCGCCGCGACGACGGCTGGCTGCTGCCGCTGACCCCGGCGCGCGCGCTCGCGGTGGGGGAGACGACGCCGGCCGTCCCGCCCGGTGTCGACGCGGTCGACGTGACCACCCAGTTCGCCGCGCTGGTCGTCGCGGGCCCCGCCGCGCGCGAGACCCTCGCCCGCTTCTGCGCGCTGGACCTGCGCCCGGCGGTCGCGCCGCCCGGCGCCCTGCGGCCCGGCTCGATCGCGCGCACCCCGGGCATCGTCGTCGTCGAGGCGCCCGACCGGTTCCTGCTGCTCGTCGGCGCCGCCGTCGCCCTCCACGTGTGGGAGGTCGTCGGGGACGCCGGCACGCACCTGGGCGGGCGGCCCGCCGGGCTCGACGCGCTCGCCAGCACGGAGGAGGTGGCCGCCCATGCGTGACCTGTTCCGCAAGCGCCGCATGTGGCGCCGGCGCCCCGAGCTCAAGCCGCGCTACGACGTCGTGATCATCGGCGGCGGCTCGCACGGCCTGGCCACCGCCTACTACCTGCGCCAGCTCGGGATCACGAACGTCGCGGTCCTCGAGAAGAGCTACATCGGCTCGGGCGCCGCCGGGCGCAACACGACGATCCTGCGCTCCAACTACAAGACGCCCGAGGGCGCGCGCTTCTACGACGCGTCGGTGAAGCTGTACGAGGGGCTCGGGGCGGAGCTCGGCTTCAACCTCCTGTTCAGCCAGTGCGGGCACCTGACGCTCGCCCACAGCGACCGGGCGATGTTCGTCATGGCCAACCGCGCCGAGGTCAACCGGCTGCAGGGCATCGACAGCCGCCTGATCGGGCCCGACGAGGTGCAGGAGCTGGCGCCGGCGATGTACGTCGGGCCCGACGCCACGTATCCGATCCTCGGCGCGCTGTACCACCCGCCCGGCGGGATCATCCGCCACGACGCGGTGGTGTGGGGCTTCGCGCGCGGCGCCGACGAGGGCGGCGCCGAGATCCACCCCTACACGGAGGTCACCGGCCTGGAGCGCGACGGCGACCGCATCGCCGCCGTGCGCACCAACCGCGGGCGCGTCGAGGCCGGCGTCGTCGTCAACTGCACCGCGGGCTGGTCGACGCTGCTGTGCGACATGGCCGGCGTGCGGCTGCCGATCACCACGCACATCCTGCAGGCGTGCGTGACCGAGCCGGTCAAGCCGTTCCTCGACGTCGTGATCGTCAGCTCGCAGATGCACGTCTACATCTCGCAGTCCGACCGCGGCGAGTTCGTCATGGGCTCCGAGATCGAGCCGTGGACGACGTACCGCACGCGCAACACGCTCAACTTCCTGCAGGACCTGACGCGCCACACGCTGGAGCTGTTCCCGCAGCTCGAGCACGCGCGCCTGCTGCGCGCGTGGGCGGGCCTGTGCGACCTGAGCCCCGACTACAGCCCGATCCTCGGCGCCACCGAGGTGGAGAACTTCCACGTCTCGGCCGGGTGGGGGACCTACGGGTTCAAGGCCGCGCCGATCGTCGGCAAGACGCTCGCCGAGCTCGTCGCGACGGGCCGCACGCCGGAGCTGATCGCGCCGTTCTCGCTGGAGCGCTTCTACGAGGACCGCCTCGTCTCGGAGCTCGCCGCCGCGGCCGTCAGCCACTAGCGCGCCGCCGCTGTGCGCGCGTGAGGCACGTGTGGCACTTGGCATCCGGTATGCGGACGCCATGTGCCACACGTCCCCGGGAGGGCGGGCGGCTGCGAGCGCGAAACGGTCTGACGAAAAGCGCCACCTGCCCACCCGCCTGTCCGGAGGGCAGGTTTGCCCCCATCCTTCGGCCAGTTTCAGGTTTCCTGATGCTTGTCGGACGTGTAGCGTCGGCAGGAGTCGTCGAAGACGGCACCCGGGACCGGAGGCGAGACAGGAGAGGAGGGTCTGGAGTGCAGAGTCGCTGTGGCCGTCTGAGCCAGGAGCGCCGGCCTCATGCCTCCCGGCTGCTCGCGCGTGCCGCGGCGTGCACCGCCGCGCGCGTGTCGAGGGAGGAGCCTCCGACCCGGAACGAACGTACCGGCTGCGCAATGGAGAGGTAGATGGCGAAGAACCTGCAGGAGATCCTGGACGCCACGGACAACACGGTCGAGCTGCTGCGCAACTCGCAGCTCGGGGCCTACGTCTATCCCGTCGTCCCCTACGAGTTCAGCAACTGGCGCCGCGAGCAGAAGGCGTGGCGCGACACGTGCGTCCTGTTCGATCAGACGCACCACATGGTGAACCTGTACCTGCGCGGGCCGGGCGCGATCGACCTCATCACGCGCACGGCGATCAACAGCACCGCCAACTTCCCCGTCGACATGGCCAAGCAGTACGTGCCGACCACCCCGGCCGGCCACGTCATCGGCGACGGCATCCTCTTCCACCTGGCCGAGGAGGAGTACTGCTTCGTCGGCCGCGCGCCTGCTGCCAACTGGCTGCAGTTCCAGGCCGAGACCGGCGGCTTCGACGTCGAGGTCGAGAAGGACGACCGCTCCCCGATGCGCCCGATGGGCCAGGCGGTCACCCGCTCGGTCTGGCGCTTCCAGATCCAGGGTCCCAACGCCTGGTCGGTCATCGAGAAGCTCAACGGCGGCCCGCTGGAGGAGGTCAAGTTCTTCCGCATGGCCTCGATGAACATCGCCGGCCAGCAGGTCCGCACGCTGCGCCACGGCATGGCCGGCGCGCCCGGCCTGGAGCTGTGGGGGCCGTACGAGGACTACTTCAAGATCCGCGACGCGATCCTCGAGGCCGGCCAGGAGTTCGGCATCGAGCCGGTCGGCTCGCGCGCGTACGCGTCCAACACGCTGGAGTCGGGCTGGATCCCGTCGCCGCTGCCCGCGATCTACACGGGCGAGGAGCTGCGCGCCTACCGCGAGTGGCTGCCCGCCCAGGGCTACGAGGCCACGAACTCGATCGCCGGCAGCTTCGTGTCGGACAACATCGAGGACTACTACCTCAACCCGTGGGAGCTCGGCTACGGCGGCTTCGTGAAGTTCGACCACGACTTCATCGGCCGCGAGGCGCTCGAGCAGATCGACCCCGCCACGCAGCGCAAGAAGGTCACGTTCGCCTGGAACAGCGAGGACCTCGCCGAGGTGCTGAGCTCGATCCTCGAGCCCGAGGGCGAGAGCTACCAGTTCTTCGACGTGCCGATCGCCAACTACGGGTCGACGAGCTTCGACTCCGTGGTCGACGCGGACGGCACGGTCGTCGGCGCCTCGATGTTCACCGGCTACAGCGCCAACGAGCGCCGCGGCCTCTCGCTGGGCATCGTCGACCCCGAGGTCGAGCACGGCACCGAGCTCACCCTCATCTGGGGCGAGCCGAACGGCGGCACCAGCAAGCCGGTCGTGCAGCCGCACAAGCAGAAGGAGATCCGTGTGATCGTCAGCCCGGTCCCGTACGCGGAGACCGCCCGCCTCGAGTACGCGGGCGGCTGGCGCACCCGCGGGCAGGCCTGAGGCCTCTCCCGCCTCCCGGCCTGTCCAAGCGACGGATCGCGGGGGACGGACGCCGCAGAGGCGACCGTCCCCCCGACCCGTCCTGCCGCAACGCACCCCGACCCCACTCCAGAATGGCGCCGCAGACCGACACCCTCCCCCTCAACCCCCGCTTCGAGATCATGCCGTTCCCCAAGGGGGAGCAGCAGGCCACGGAGCTTGCCGAGACCGTCCGGCTGACCGTCACCGCGTCGCCCAAGCACGGCGAGGACCACACGGTCGAGACGGCGCTGCGCCTGCGCGAGCGCGGGCACGGGATCACGATCCACCTGGCCGCGCGCATGGTGCGCGACCGGGCCCACCTCGACGAGATCGTGCGCAAGGCGGCGGCCGCCGGCGTGGACGACATCTTCGTGGTCGGCGGCGACGCGCCCGAGCCCCACGGCGAGTACCAGGGCGCGCTGGACATCCTGCCGCTCATCGCCGAGCACCCCGACCGCCCGGCGCGGATCGGCATCGGCGCCTACCCGGAGGGCCACCCGCTCATCGCCGACGACGTCCTCGCCGACGTGCTCGCGCGCAAGGCCGAGATGGCCGACTACATGGCGACGCAGATGTGCTTCGACGACAAGGTCGTGCTGTCGTGGCTGGAGGAGGTCCGCGGCCGCGGGATCACGCTGCCCGCCTACGCCGGCATCCCCGGCCCGGTGGAGCGCCGCAAGCTGCTCGACATCTCGCTGAAGGTCGGCGTCGGCGCCTCGGTGCGCTACCTGCGCAAGCAGCACGGCATCAAGAACCTGTTCAAGAGCCCCGAGCACGAGGCCAACCAGCTCTACGACGCGCTCGGGCCGCTGGTCGGCGACCCGCGCTGGAACCTCGCCGGCTTCCACATCTTCACGTTCAACCAGCTCACCGACTCGGTGGCCTGGCAGAAGGAGCGCCAGGCGGCCGTCGACGCGGCGGCGACGCCGGCCGCGAGCTAGCGCCGACGCGGCGGTTGCGCTCCGGGCCGGGGGCGAGGAGGATGGGGGTCCGTTCGCCCCCCATCGCAGGAGACGCCATGCCCCGCTCCGTCGTGCCCCGCCTCCTCGTCGCCGGTCTCGCGGCCGCGACCGTCGCGGCGCTGCCCGCCGTCGCGCTCGCCGGCAGCGGGGGCGGCGATGACGACGACGAGCGCGAGCGCCACGTCACCTGCTCGGAGGGGTCGCGCGCCGAGCTGCGGGCCGAGCGCGACGACGGCCGGCTCGAGGTCGAGCTCGAGGTGGACCAGGGCCGCAGCGGCGTGCGCTGGAGCGTGGTGATCCGCCGCAACGGCTCCCGGGTCGTGTCCACGCGGGCGACGACGCGCGGCCGCAGCGGGTCGTTCGAGGTCGAGCGCCACATCTCCGACAGCCCGGGGCCCGACCGCATCACCGCGCGGGCGCGCAGCGCGTCGGGCGAGGTCTGCCGAGCGCGCGTCACGATCTGACGCGACGCGACCCTCGCGCGCGATCCACTACCGTCGCCCGATGGCCGCGACGACGCCCCCCGCGCTGGAGTCCCTGCGCGCCCGCCTGGGCGAGCTGGCCGACCTGGCGGATCTCGGCCGGCTCGCCGCCTGGGACCAGCGCACGATGATGCCGCCGGAGGGCGGCCCCGGCCGCGCGCATCAGCTCGCCACGCTCGAGCGCCTGGCCCACGACCTGGCCAGCGCCGACGAGATCGGCGCGTGGCTCGACGAGCTCGAGCCGATCGCCGGGGAGCTCTCGGACGTCGACCGCGACCTCGTGCGGATCGCCCGCCGCGACTGGGAGCGCACCCGCCGCGTGCCCGTCGACCTGGCCGCCGCGGTGGCGCGCGCCGCGGCCGAGGGCCAGGACGTGTGGCAGGCGGCGCGGGCCGAGTCGGACTTCGCCGCGTTCGCGCCCGCGCTGGCGCGCAACGTCGAGCTCGCGCGCGAGATGGCCGGCCACCTGATCGAGGACGGCCAGCGCCCCTACGACGCGCTGCTGGGCCTCTACGACCACGGTCTCACCGCCGCGCGGGTGTCCGAGGTGTTCGGCCGCCTGGCCCAGGAGCTGCCGCCGCTGGTCGAGGCGGCCGCGGCCCGCCCGGCCCCGGCGGCGCTCGAGGTGCCGGTCGACGCGCAGCGGCGGGCGGTCGAGGCCGTCCTGCACCGGCTCGGCGTGGACGAGCAGGGCTGGCGCGTCGACGTGTCCGCGCACCCGTTCACGGCCTGGGTCGGGCCGCGGGACACGCGCCTGACGACCCGCTACGACGACGGCCAGCTCGAGTCGCTGCTCGCCGCGATCCACGAGTTCGGCCACGGCCTGTACGAGCGCCAGATCGCGCCGGAGCTGGCGCGCACGAACCTCGGCGCCGGTACGTCGATGTCGGTCCACGAGTCGCAGAGCAAGCTGTGGGAGAACCACGTCGGGCGCCACCCGGCGTTCGCCGCCGTCATCGCCGCCGAGCTGACCGTCGCGGGCTTCACGGTCGACCCGCTGACCGTCACCGCCGCGCTGCAGCGCGTGCAGCCCTCGCTCATCCGCGTGTCGGCCGACGAGTTGACCTACCCGCTGCACATCGTGCTGCGCTTCGAGCTCGAGCTGGCGCTGATCGAGGGCGCGATCGACGTCGCCGACCTTCCCGCCGCCTGGAACGACGGCATGCGCCGCCTGCTCGGCGTCGAGGTCCCCGACGACGCGCGCGGGGTGCTGCAGGACGTGCACTGGGCCGCCGGCGCGTTCGGCTACTTCCCCAGCTACGCGCTCGGGTGCCTGATCGCCGCGCAGCTCTGGGAGCGCCTGGAGGCCGACCTCGGGCCCCAGGACGACGCGCTCGCCGGCGCCCGGGTCGAGGCGATCGCGGGCTGGCTGGCCGAGCACGTCCACCGCCCGGGACGGCGGCTCGACACCGAGCCGCTGCTGGAGCAGGCGACCGGCCGCGGCCTGGAGGCCGAGCCGTTCCTGCGCCACGTCAGCGCGATCGCGGCGGCCGGCTGAGCACCGCCTCGGCCTCGGCCAGCCACTCCCGCTGGAGCGCCAGCAGCCGCTCGGCGTAGCGGTGGTTGACCTC
>DATMSA010000157.1:0-8394 GCA_035565675.1 Capillimicrobium sp.
ACGCTGCCACGCCGGCAGCCACCTACGCTTGCCCAGCATCCGGGTCCTCCGACGTCGTGGATCTCTCGCAGGACCCACAGACTCGGCAGCGACCCGGATGCCTCCTACATCACACCGTTCGGAACGTCCCTAGGCAGGACACCTAGCCGGCGGCGGCGACCGCCGCCTCGACGTCGGGGTGGATCGCGACCGCCCCGCCCAGCCCGGTGATCTGGAGCGTGCGCGCGATCGGCGCGCCCGCCGGGACGACGATCACGAGCCGCTGCTGGCGGGCGTCGAGCTCCTCGGCCAGGCGGAAGACGAGGCTGATGCCGGCGCTGTCGAGGTAGCGCGTCGGCGAGAGGTCGAGCACGAGCGCCGTGCTCGCGTTGCCCAGCGCCAGCCGCAGCCGATCCCCGACGTCCGCGGCGTTGGAGGCGTCGACCTCGCCGTCGAGCGCCGCCACCAGGATCCCGCCGCGGCGATCCTCGACGACCCGTGCGAGCTCCGTCATCCCGACCCGGCGCGCGCCGGCCGCGACACGTCGCGCTCGAGGACGACGCGGGTGCCGTCCTCGGCGTCCTCGACGACCACGGCGTCCATCAGCGCGCGCATCATCGGCAGGCCGCGGCCGCGGTTGACGCCGCGCGCCTCGCGCCAGCGCCCGCGGTCGCGCACCTCGATGCGGATCCGGCCGTCCTGCTCCACCGCGTGGACCTCGAAGCTGTGCTGGCCGGGGCGGTACGCGTGCTCGATCGCGTTCGCGCACGCCTCGCCGCAGGCGACGACGACGTCGTAGGCCTCGTCGTCGCCGACGCTGCGCTCGCGCAGCCAGCGGCGCAGCACCTGGCGCACGTCGGCGAGCACGTCGCGGTCGGTGGGCCAGCGCGTGCTGAGGGGGTTGGCCAGCGGCGGCACGCGCGCGGCGATGAGGGCGACGTCGTCGGCGCGGTCCTCGCCGACCAGCCGCCGGACCAGCCGCGTGCACATCGTCTCGATGCCGCCCGCGCCCGGGGCGGTCGCGCGCAGCCGCTCCAGGCCGCGGTCGAGCGGCTCGGCGCGCGACTCCACCAGGCCGTCGGTGTAGAGCACGACGGTGGAGCCGGTCGGGAACGGGTGCACGGCGGCGCGGTAGCTCGCCAGCGGCGACGTGCCCAGCGGGATGCCGCCCTGCAGCGGGAGGAACGCCGCCTCCCCCTCGGGGTCGACGACGAGCGGCGGCGGGTGCCCGGCGTTGACGACGCGCAGCCGCTGGCGCTGGGTCTCGATGACCGTGTAGACGAGCGTGGTGGTCGCGTCGGGGCCGAGCTCGCACATCAGCCGGTTGACGCGCGCGACGACCTCCGCCTCGGGATGGCCCTCGACCGCGTAGGCGCGCAGCGCGGTGCGCAGCTGGGCCATCACCGCGGCCGCGGCCAGGCCGTGGCCGACGACGTCGCCGACCGCGACGACGATCTCGCCCGGCGCCACCTCGAACGCGTCGTACCAGTCGCCGCCGAGCCGGTCGCGGCTGGCGGGCATGTAGCGGGTCGCGACCTCGAGGCCCGGGACGGCGTGGAGGTCCTGGGGCAGCAGGTGGCGCTGGAGCGCCTCGGCCAGCCGCTGCTGCTCGGCCAGGCTGGCGTGCTCGATCGCGAGCGCGGCCCGGTCGGCGACGAGCTGCAGCAGGTCGCGCTCGGCCGCCGTGAAGCGCCGCGGCGTGAGGCTGCCGACGTGGAGGACGCCGAGCACCCGCCCCTCGACGAGCAGCGGCACGCCGAGGAGGGAGCGGATGCCCTGCTCGCGCAGCAGCGGGTTGACGAGCTCGGCGTCGGCGAGATCCTCGATCGCGATCGTCCGGCGCTCGGCCGCCACGCGGCCGGCGAAGCCCTCGCCGAGCGGCACCACCACGCCGCGCTCGACCTCCTCCTCGATGCCGCGCGCCGCGCGGGCGCGCAGCAGCGGGCGCGACTCGTCGAGCAGGAGCAGCGCGGCGGTGTCGGCCTCGAGGATCTCGCAGACGCGGGCGATCAGCTCGTCGAGCAGCCGGTCGTGCGGCAGGTAGGCGAGCGCCGCGTCCGTGATGCGCTGCAGCGCGCCGAGCACCTGACCGTCGGCGGGGGATGCGGGCCGCACGGCCATGTCGGGCATTCCGGCGGAGGTATGCCCGTCCGACCCCCGGGTCATGCGCCGGGTCGTCGCGGTGGACGCCCGTCCAGCGCCCCCGGCAGGAGTCGAACCTGCGCACCCGCTTTAGGAGAGCGGTGCTCTATCCACTGAGCTACGAGGGCGTGCCCGGAACTGTAGTGCCCGGATCAGGCCCGATCGGGACGGTCCGGATAGACGTCGTCGATCGTCGTCAGCGCCACGTACGGCGCCCCGGCCGCCTCCTCGATCCGCGCGCCGCCGCCGGCCAGGCGGTCGAGCACGGAGACCACGCCGACGATCGTGCGCCCCTCCTCCTGGAGGGCGGCGATCGCCGCGAGCGTCGACCCGCCGGTCGTGACCACGTCCTCGACGACGAGGCAGCGGTCGGCGTCGTCGAGGAGCGGCCCCTCGACGCGGCGCTGCAGGCCGTGGTGCTTGGCCTCCTTGCGCACGAAGAACGCCTTCACGTCGGCGCCGCCGGCGAGCGCCGCGCAGGCCACCGGGTCGGCGCCCATCGTCATGCCGCCGACCGCGGTCGCGCCCCACTCGCGGGCCCGGGCCGCGACCAGCTCGCCGAGCGCGGCGAAGCCGGCCGGGCGCAGGATCGCGCGCTTGGCGTCGATGTAGTACTGGGCCGTGGCGCCGCTCGTCAGGACGACCTCGCCGATGACGAGCGCGTGCTCGCGCAGCTCGGCGACGAGCCGGGCCCGGGGATCGTCCGCGCTCATCGGTACGCGTCGACCCGCGTGCCCATCCTCATCCAGTCGTAGACGTACGCGGCGTTGGGGATCGGGATGCGGAAGCAGCCGTGGCTGGCGGGGTACGGCGGCACGCTCGCGTAGCCGTGCACCGCGTAGCCGCGGATGAAGTAGCTGGAGTGCACCATGCCCTTGGCGTTCGTGCCCGGCGTCTTCAGGTACACGCGGAAGCTGCCCGTGATCGTCGGCGTCGCCGGCGCGCCCGGGGACGTCGTGTAGATCCGGTGCACCTTGCCGCCCGGGTTGATGAGCGCGAGCACGCCGCGGGTGATGTCGCCCTCGACGTGGCGCCCGTGCTGCGGGTAGCGGACCTTGAAGTCGCCCATGCCGCGGTCGAGCCGGCGGAAGACCTCCTCGCTGGCCTGCTCGGTGCGGGCCATGCCGGTGACCTTGCGGAACGCCATCACCGCGCGGCCGGTGGCGGCGTCGAACACGCCGCTGCGCGAGACCGCGTAGTGCTTGAGGTAGAGCTTGCGCTGCAGCCAGCGCACCGAGGCGCTGCGCTCGCCCGGACGCGCCGAGGGCTTGATGACCGTGACGCGCCGGGGGGTCGCCCGCGCCGTCCCGATGGACGCGGACGCCTCGTGCACGGCGCGCACGGTCACGCGGCCGCCGGTGCGCGGGCGGTAGCCGACGACGAACGTCCCGTCGCCCGCGCGCACCGTCACCTCGCGCAGCGTCTTGCCGCCGCGCACGAACCGCACCGTGACCTTCTCGCCGCGGACGGCCGGCGTGAGGCGGCCGTCGACGCGGATGCGCGACCCGGCGAGGACCTCGTCGTCGGCAACCTTCAGCGCGAGCTTGCCGGCGGCGGGCTCGGGCGGGGTCGGGGCCGGAGGCGTGGGCTCGGGGGTCGGCGCCGGCTCGGGCGTGGGAGCCGGGGCCGGGACCGGGGTCGGCGTCGGCTCGGGCGTCGGAGCCGGGTCCTGCGCCGCGGCCGTCGCGGGCACGAGCAGGAGCGTGATCAGGGCTAGGCGAACGGGGCGCATCGAGCGGCCATCCTACGGCGTGCGCCGGTCACGCGGGAGCGGCTCGGCGCCCGTTCGATCGCACGACCGGCAGCAGGATGCCGGCGACGGCGGCCAGCGCGGCCGCCGTCAGCACGGGGATCTGCCACCCCCAGCCCAGCGCGACCGAGAGCGCGATGCTGTTGTTGACGACGTGCAAGGCGATGCACGGCAGCAGCGAGCCGGTCTTCCAGTACAGGAGGCTGAGCAGGAAGCCGAGCATCGCCAGCGGCACCAGGAACCCGATGGGCGAGCCGAACGCGTGCACGCCGCCGAACAGCAGGCCGGTGCCCGCCGCGGCGGCGACCGGGGGCATCGACGAGCGCAGCGCGCCGAACACGAACCCGCGGAAGAAGACCTCCTCGACGATCGGCGCGATCACGACCGCGAAGATCGCGATGCCGACGACGGTCGCCGTCGACGGGTCGGCCTCGAGGCGGTCGGTGATCTCGTCGCTCTCGTCCTCGAGCCCGAGCGCGCTGATCCACACGGCCTGGAACACGTAGTAGGTGATGAGCGCGGCCGCCGCCCACTTCAGGCCGGTGAGCCAGCCGACGGCGCGGAGGCCGAGCTTCGCCGGGCTGACGCCGCCGTAGAAGTGGGCGAACAGCAGCGCCGACCCCAGCAGCGAGCCCTGGAAGACGAGGTTGGCCGCCATCAGGTAGCCGGCGGGCGGGTCGTCGATGTCGTGCCCGTTGAGGTCGGCGATGCCGTAGACGATCCCGCCGAGGACGTTGCCGAGCACGAACGCGGTGATGAGCGCGACGAACGCCGTCCACAGCGGCCAGCCGGGCGCGCCCGGGTCCCGGCGCGGCGGCTCGGGCGGCGGGGCGGGTGGGGACGGCATCTCGGGGCGCTCGGGCAGGGCCGGCGGCGGGCGGCCGATCGGGTCGTCGGTGCGGGTCACGGTCCGCTCAGCCTAGGGATCGAGAAGCCCGCGCAGATCGGGGATCGCGCGCACGCCGGGCGGCGCGACGGCGCCGTCGCGGACGACCAGCACGGGCTCGACCCCGGCGGCGCGCGCGGCCTCGACGTCCTCCGACGGCGTGTCGCCGACGTGCCGCGCCCCGGCCGCCGGCGCGCCGAGCAGCCGCAGCGCCTCCAGCAGCGGCGCCGGGTCGGGCTTGGCGGCGCCGAGCTCGGCGGAGGTGACGACCGCGTCGACCCGGTCGCGCAGCCCGGTGGCGCGCAGCACGTCGTGGAGGGACACGTCCCAGTTGGACACGACCGCGAGCGGATGCCCCCGCGCGCGCAGCGCGTCGAGGACCTCGGGCGCCTCCGGGTAGGGCGCGAACGCGATCGCGTCCAGCAGCGTGGGCACGAGCTCGTCGACCCCCACCGCGGCGCGGGCGGCGGGCGGCAGCGCGTCGCGCAGCACCGCCGTGCACTCGCGGCGCAGGTCGGCGAGCGCGGCCGCGTCGGCCGCGCGGCCGTGGTGGCGGCGGTAGTGGGCGATCTCGGCGCGCATCGCCGCGTGCGCCTCGTCGAGCCCCACGTCGACGCCGTGGCGCTCGGCCAGCAGCGCCCGCAGCCGCGGCGCCGGGGGCGGGAACGTCACGAGGGTGCCGAGCGCGTCGAGCAGGACGGCCGGCCGCGGCGCGGCGCTCACGCCACGAAGTGCCAGGTCGCGAACTGGGCGGTGCTCACGGCCAGCAGGATCGCACTCGCCGCCAGCGCGGGCGCCCGCGCGCGCCGATGGCGGGCCAGCAGCCAGCCCAGCCACATCCACAGCGGGAAGCAGACCAGGACGAAGCGCGGCAGCGACATCAGCGGCTGCGGCACGACGGGATAGGACAGCGGGACGGCCAGCGACGCGACGACGTAGGCGCCGAAGGCGAGCGGCAGGCGCCGCAGCACGCCGGCGAGCGCGATCCCGACGAGCGGCAGCCACAGCGCGAGCACGACGTTGATGCGGGCGATCGCCATCGGGTCGCCGGCCGCCTGCGGGAAGTAGATGCGCCCGCCGGCCCCGGCGACGAGCTGGCGCACGCCCGCCCACGCGGCGACGAGGCCGTCCCAGACGCCGCCCAGCGGGCCCGCCCACTCCCGGAACCAGACGTCCTGGGCGTCGAACGGCGCGCGCCAGTCCAGCCCCGCCAGCGCCAGCCCGACCGGGAAGGCGGCCAACCCCGCCGGCACGAGCGCCAGCCAGGCGAGGTCTCGCGCGCGCGGGCGCGCGCGCCCGGCGAACGCCAGCATCACGAGCGCGACGAGGATCAGCACGCCGGTGGAGCGGGTCGCCGCGGCGAGCATCCCCAGCACGCCCGCCCAGGCCCACCGCTCCCGCCGCACCGCGAGGACGGCGCCGGCCGTGAGCGCCAGGAACAGCGACTCGCTGTAGACGGCCGACAGGAAGAACGCCATCGGCGAGAACGCGAGCATCAGCACCGTCCAGCGCGCCGCCTCGTCGCCGAGCTCCAGCGCGGTGAGCTCGCGCAGGACGGCGAGCGCGACGAGCAGGCACGCGCACGACAGCAGGATCCCGGCCGCGACCGAGCCGCCGAGGCCGCGCAGCAGCAGCGGGTAGAGCGGGAAGAACGCGGCGCTGGGGTCGTCGACGTACCCGTGGCGCGCGATCACCAGGTACCAGACCGCGTCCCACCGCGCGGCGGGCGCGAACAGCGGCCCGCCCGTGACCCCGGCCGGGTCGAAGCCCGGCGCCCGGTCGCTCAGGCCCCACACCCACACGGCGCCCACGCCGGCGACCCACACGAGCAGCCGCGACGTCCACAGCGCGGTCCACGCCTCGCCCAGCGCGAGGGCGGATCGCGGGCGGTCGGCTCCCATCGCGCCGATGGTGGCAGGCGGAGGGGAACGAGGGCTTCCCTAGAATCCATCCCCTGCGCGCCTCGGGAGCGGCGCGCGCGCCTCAGCCCACGAGTCATGTCACGCCGCGATCGCAAGCGGCGTCGCCGCGGACACCGTCACGGCGGCGCTCACATCCTCCTCCTCGGCATCGGGGTGGTCGCGTGCGCCATCGCGCTCGGCGGCCTGGCCGCGGTCGGCTGGGTCGTGAGCGTGGCCAGCTCGGGCCCCACGATCGAGGAGCTCAAGCCGATCAACCCGGGCCAGTCGTCGGCGGTCTACGCGGCCGACGGCACGCGCCTGGGCTTCATCCAGGCCGACATCCTGCGCACGCCGATCCCCTCCGAGGACATCCCGCAGGTGATGAAGGACGCGACCGTGGCGATCGAGGACAAGCGCTTCTTCGACCACGAGGGCGTCGACTTCGAGGGCATCGTCCGCGCGGGCGTGAAGAACCTCACGAGCCGCGGCGAGACGATCCAGGGCGGCTCGACGCTGACGATGCAGCTCGTGCGCAACATGTACACGGGCGACACGGTCCGCGACGGCATCGAGGGCTACAAGCGCAAGATCCGCGAGGCCAAGCTCGCCGAGGAGCTCGAGAACCTCCACTCCAAGAAGTGGATCCTCGACCGCTACCTCAACAACGTGCCCTACGGCACGGTCGGCGGGCAGGAGGCGCTCGGCGTGCAGGCCGCCGCGCGCGTGTTCTTCGACAAGCCCGCCAAGAAGCTCAAGCTGCACGAGGCCGCGCTGCTGGCCGGCCTGCCGCAGGCGCCGACCGCCTACAACCCGTTCCTCAACGAGAAGGGCGCGCGCGACCGCCGCAACGAGGTCCTCGACGCGATGGCCGAGCAGGGCATGATCACGCCCGCGCAGGCGGCGGAGGCCAAGGCGCGCAAGCTCGGCGTCGAGCAGTCCCGCTACTACACCCAGCGCCGCGAGAACTACTTCTTCGACTTCGTGCGCTCCGAGCTGATCGAGCGCTACGGCGTCAACGAGGTCCGCCGCGGCGGACTGAAGATCCACACGACGATCGACCTCGACCTGCAGCGCAAGGCGCGCGAGGCGATGAGCTCGATCCTCAACCAGCCGGGCGACCCGGCGTCGGCGGTCGTGACGATCGACCCGTCCAACGGCCACATCCTCGCGATGGCGTCGTCGGGCAGCTACGGCAAGTCGAAGTTCAACCTGGCCGCCCAGGGCCACCGCCAGCCGGGCTCGACGTTCAAGACGATGGTGCTCATGGCGGCGCTGGACCGCGGGGTCGACCCCGACTCGACCTACTACGTGTCCAAGCCGCTGAAGTTCGAGGACCCGACCTGGGGGCCGATCGACGTCCAGACGTACTCGAACTCCTACATCGGCTCGGCCAGCCTCACGCGCGCCACGCTGTCGTCGGACAACTCGATCTACACCCAGCTCGACCTCGACCTCGGGCCCGAGTCGGTCACCGAGGCGGCCCGCAAGATGGGCATCACCAGCAAGCTGAACAGCTACCCGGCGGAGGGCCTCGGGGGCCTCGAGAACGGCGTGTCGCCGCTGGAGATGGCCAACGCGTACGCGACGATCGCCTCGGGCGGCTACCGCAACCGCCCGACCGCGATCACCAAGGTCACGTTCCCCGACGGGCGCACCGAGAAGCTCGGCGAGCGCAAGCGCAAGAAGGTCTTCAGCGACGGCGTCACCGCCGAGGCGACCCGCATCCTCGAGATGAA
>DATMSA010000158.1:0-5101 GCA_035565675.1 Capillimicrobium sp.
CACCACCCGCGGCACCAGCGTCATGTGCGCCCCCGACAGGATCGACAGCCCGACCGCGTCGGCGTCCTCCTGGATCACCGTCTCCACGATCTGCTCCGGCGTCTGATGCAGACCCGTGTAGATCACCTCCATCCCCGCATCGCGCAGGGCCCGGGCGATGATCTTCGCCCCCCGGTCATGGCCGTCCAGGCCGGGCTTGGCAACGACGACGCGGATCTTCCGCTGCATGGTCGGGGCGCTCATAGGCGCCCAACGATAGGTCCTAGCGGACGGTGATGGTCTGCTCCATGCCCGGGTGGATCGTGCAGACGATCTGGTAGCGGCCCGCCTTCGTCAGCCGCTTGGAGAACGTGCCCGAGACCTGGACCTGGGAGCGGAACTTCTGCGGGCCCTTGGTCACCGAGACGTTGTGCGGCGACTTGCCCTTCCACACCCAGCGCACGGTCGTGCCCTTCTTCACCTTCAGGTTCTTGGCGCGGAAGAAGTCGTCGCCGACCGTGACGGTCTTCGTCGCGGCCAGCGCGGGGACGGCGAGGGCGGCGCAGGCGACGGCGGCGGCGGCCAGGACGGCGAGGCGCTTCATGGGTCTGGGTCTCCTCGGTGGAGGTCGTGGTCGGCGCCCGAGCGGGCCGGGGCGGGTCGATTATCCCACCCCGGCCCGCGCTCGGGCGCCGGTCGCCTAGGCGCGGCGCGGCACCACGAGCGTCACCGTGCGGCGGGCGGTGCGACCGCCGGCGGCGACGCGGATCGTCGCGCGGTAGCGCCCCGGGGCCAGCGACCGCGGGAGGCGCAGCGCGAGCGCCCCGCTGCGGCGGGCGCGGCCGCTCAGGCGCAGCGTCGCGCCCCTGCGGCGCAGGACGACGCGCACGCGAGCCGGGCCGCCGACGCGCAGGCCGATCCGCAGCCGCCCGCCGCGGACGCGGGCGCGGCCGATGCGCGGGCGCGGCGCCGTGCCGGGGCGCGTCGCCGCCGGCGGGGCGGGCGCGGCCGGCGACGCCGCGCTGGGCGCGGGCGCGACCGGGGCGGGCGCCGGGGCCGGAGCGGGCGCCGGGGCCGGCGCCGGGGCCGGAGCGGGGGCGGGCGGCGGGTCGGCCGGCGGCTGCGGCGCGGGCGTCCGCGCGGTCAGCCACTCGCCGCGCGCCAGCGGCCGGTTCACGATCCGCGTCTCGCCGATGCAGCCCAGCCAGCCGTCGGCCGTCTCGCCCTCCCACGTCGAGGAGCCGATCCGCCAGGGCTTCCCCGCCGTGGCCAGCCCGGCGCCGCCGCTGGCGTTGCGCAGCACCGGGGCGCCGTTGACGTAGAGCGTCGTGCTGCGGGTGGCCGGGTCGTTGACCGCCGCGACGTGCAGCCACGTGTCGTTCATGACCTCGCCCGACCAGTTCGTCTGCTCGGACGGCGGATCGGTCGTCGCGGCGTTCCACTGCACCTCGCGCAGGCTCGAGATCGCCAGCGTGAACACCGGCTCGTCCGGATCGCCCGGCGTGAGCCCCGCGATGTCGGCGCGGCGCCCGTCGCGGGTCAGCGCGCCCATCCACGCGTTCGCGTTCGTCCAGCCGGCGTCGATCTTCACGAACGACTCGATCGTGTACCCGTCCGGGAAGGTCTCGGCGTTGATCGGGGCGTCCGGCGCCGTCGTCAGGTAGCTGAGGCGCAGCGGGCTCTTCGTCGTGTTCGTGAAGCAGATCGAGCCCGGGTCGGACGACAGGTACGCGTGGTCGTCGCTGCGCCGCAGGTCGCCGACCTCGGCCGCGCCGCCCGCCTCGAGCGCGACGCGCGTGATCGGGTTGTCCCCGGCCGCGTCGGCGATCGTCTCGCCCGGCGCGATCGGCCCCGGCTCGCCGTCGCCGAAGCGCCAGTGCGCGAGCGTGCCCTCGACGCGCGGGTAGTCCGCGGCGTCGCGCGGCGGCGCCGCGCTCACCGGATCGGGCTCGGTGTAGCCCTCGCGGACGGCCGCCTCGGCCTTGGCGATCAGCGAGCCGTGGTCGGCGGCGACCGGCGCGGCCGGCGGGGCGAACCCGGCGAAGCGGGCGTCCCAGTCGATCGGCAGCGACAGGTGGGTGTTCGGATGGTCGCGGACCGCGTGGTCGAAGTCGGCGACGAGCGTCTCCGCCGGCTTCAGGCGCACCCACGGCGACACGACGGTCGTGTCGATGCGGTCGTTGGTGAAGTCGAACTCGAAGAGCCCGAGGTAGCCGTTGCCGCCCATGTAGTCCATCTGCAGGTCGAGCACGACCTGGTCGACGGTGTGGCCGAAGTCGTTGAGCTTGCGCTGGTGGGCGTTGCCGTGGTGGTGGCCGTTGATCGTCAGGAAGATCTGGTCGTTGCCGCGGATCAGCTCGTTCCAGACGCGCAGCCCGTAGGTGGTCTCGAGCGCGGAGACGTTGTCGCCGGCGATGCTGACGAGCTGGTGGCTGGTGAGGATCACCGGCAGCGTCGGGTGCGCGTCGATGACGTCCTGCGCCCAGTCGAGCGCGGCGTCGGACGCCCACCACGAGAGCGCGAGGACGAGGAACGTGCGGCCCTCGGCGGTGAACGTGTGCCACTCGTGGTAGCCGCTGGGGTCGCGGCCGCCGAAGGTGGCCTGGCCCTCGGCGCGCGACGTCGGGAAGAAGTCGTCGTAGCGCTCGGTGGCGAGATCGCGGGTCGCATCGCTGCAGGCGAGGCTGTCGCAGCCGTTGGCGACGTCGTGGTTGCCGGCCAGGATCGAGTAGGGCAGGCCCGCGTCCTCGAGGGTCGCCATCGCGTCGCTGGCGAGCTCCCACTCCGCGACCGTGCTGTGGCGGTCGACCACGTCGCCCAGGTGGGTGACGAACGGGATCTCGAGGTCGTCGCGGTGCTCGGCCAGCCACTGGGTCTGGACCGAGAACGGCTCGGTCCCGAAGCGGGCCTGGAACTGGGCGCCGCCGGTCGGGGCGCCGTAGCGGGAGTAGAACTGGGTGTCGGGCAGGACGCCGAGCAGGAAGCTCGAGCGGTCGCCGTCGGCGGCGGGCGCGGCGGCCGGGGCCAGCAGCGCGCACGCCCCCGCGGCGAGCAGCGCGAGCCGCCGGCGCAGGCGTCGGTGGTGTCGGTGGGTCATGGCGCGCGACGCTATGCGCGGCCCGCGCCGGCGCCGTTGCGGCGCCGTGACCCTGCTGTGAAGAACCGGTATCCGGCGTCTCGAGAACGACGAAGGGCGCCCCGCGGGGCGCCCTTCGCAGATTCCTTGAGAGCCGGTGCGGCCCGGGTCCTACGCGGCCTCGCGCAGGTCCTGCAGGTCGCCCATCTCGGCCAGGCGGGCCAGCGCGCGGGCCTCGAGCTCGCGCGCCTCCTTGGCGGTCACGCCGAGCTTGCGCTCGATGCGCTCGCCGGGGGCCAGCAGCTCGCCGCCGGCGCCGAAGCGCGCGGCGATGACCTTCTGCTCGGCCTCCGGCAGGAGCTTCACCGCGCGCTCGAGCCGAGCGCGGATGTCCAGCTCCTGCACCGCCTCGTCGGGCGCCGGGCCGTCGGCCGGACGCAGCTCGCCGAGCGTCGCCGAGTCCGCGTCGTCGCCGACGCGGCGGTCGAGGCTCGGGGGCTCGTAGTCCAGCGCGCGGATCCGGGCGACCTCCTCGACGTCGAGGCCCGCCTCCTCGGCGATCTCGGCGTCGGTCGGGTCGTGCTCCAGGCGGACGGTCAGCTCGCGCTCGACGCGGCCCACCTTGCGGGCGCGCTGCGCGATGTGGGCGGGCAGGCGGATCGTGCGGGCCCGGTTGTCCAGGCCGCGCTGGATCGCCTGGCGGATCCACCACGTCGCGTACGTCGAGAACTTGAAGCCCTTGCGGTGGTCGAACTTCTCCACCGCGCGGATCAGGCCGAACATGCCCTCCTGCACGATGTCGGCGAACGGCATGCCCTGACCCTGGTAGCGCCGCGCGATGGAGACGACGAGGCGGATGTTCGAGTTGATCATCCGGCCCTTCGCCTCGAGATCGCCCTGCTCGACCCGCTTGGCGAGCACGATCTCCTCCTCCTTCGTCAGGAGGGGGTACACGCTCGCCTGCTCCAGGAGCAGGTCCGTGGGCTCCAGCTCGTCGAGCGCCCGCTCACTCAGGCGATCAACTGCCACGCGTCATCACTTCCTTCTCGTTCAAAATCCTAGTCCAGAGGTATGTATTCTACGCCTCGCTCGTTGAATTCGCAACGAGCCCGCGGGCGTGAAGTTGCGCACTTGGCGCGGTAAGCTCGACATTCGAGAACGAGGCGACCACTGGGCCAGAGCGCGCGAAGGCGCCGCAACTCGTTCTGAGTGCCTCAAAATGGTACCAGATCCCAGCTGGTACGCCAAATCCTGCGTCCATTCGGCGCTGGACGTCTGCGACCACTCCGGCCTCTGCCCCACAGGCGCCCGTCGTAATCGGGCCGATCGTCAGTCGCGCAGCACCTTCGCGCCCTCGCACCACAGCTCGGCGGCCTCGCCCGCGAGCACGTCGGCGCCACCGCCCACGCCCGCCGGAAGCGTCCGCCCCGCCGCGACGACCAGGTTTCCGGCGCGCCGGCCGCGCAGGACGGCACGGTCGGCGATCAGCGTCGGCGAGCCGAACACGGCGGCGATCGTCGCGAGCTGACGGCGGGCGCGGCGCAGCGGCGCCTCGTCGATGAGGTTCGCGACGTACACGCCGCCCGGCCGCAGGACCCGGCGCACGTCGGTCAGCGCCTCGACCGTGCACAGGTGGTCGGGCACGTGCGGGCCGACGAACACGTCGGAGGCGACCGCGTCGAACGAGCGGGGGCGCAGCCCGGCCACGCCGGCGCGCGCGTCGGCCACCCGCACGGTCAGGCCGGGCACGTCGTCGAGCGCGAGCTCGGCCCGCGCGACGGCCACGACCTCCTCGTCGACCTCGAGCACGAGCGAGCGCACCGGCTGGGGCGCCCGCGCCGCCGCCAGCCAGCGCGGCAGCGTGCAGCCGCCCCCGCCGAGGTGCAGCACGTCGGACGGCGCGCACGCCGCCAGCACCTCGGCCATGCGCCGCACGTAGGGGATCTCGAGCGCCAGCGGGTCGGCCAGGTCGACGACCGACGCCTCCAGCCCGTCGACGAGCAGCGTGCGGCGCGTCCCGTCGGCCAGGACGCGCGCCCTCATTCG